>NZ_CP044543.1:4277538-4596711 GCF_008932115.1 Bradyrhizobium betae | reverse complement strand
TCCGCATATTCCGAAGGGCTGGACACCTGTCCGTGCGCCACCGCGCCTGCATAGTCAACCGCGATGTAGTCGAGCAGACGCCAGGTCGTCTCGACGTCGCCGGTTTCGGCCCTGGCCGCACCCAAGAGCACGAAAGCGACCACGGCGAAGAATGCGAAACGCAACGGTCCGGCTTTCACAACGATGCCTACTGAATCAATGAGGATAAGTTGGTACCGTCCGGGTACCGGCCGCTCAATTGGAGTTGCTCTAATCTGCTTGCAGATCACCTTTTGTTGAGAAGCCCCGACGCGTCCTCCGCGCGCCGCTGCGGCAACGAAGGGCGAGCATCATCATGGTGGTGTCGGTGGTGTCGTCGCCCACCTGTACGGCGTCGCCCCGAGGTGACCGCAAACGCCGATCGCTTAAAACCCCGCTATGCCCCGCCCGCGACAGGTTCCGGCGTTGGATCTGGTCACCCCTCTCTGCCGGAGGGTTTCAATCGCAGGGAAATTCGCGGGGAGTTCTCTCGAGGCTTGCGTTTACCTCTATCTCGGCCTGCCGGAAGAGTTCGTCCAGCGCCTTGCCTCCTTCCGCTACCGCTTGGTTCGAGGGGATACGGTCGCTTTGCGCGGCTTGAAGTGGCCCCCGCATGGAATCCCGGACCCTGTGGAGCCAAGTCACGGGACTGCTGTTTTCCAACGCGCGATCGACGAGCTGGCTGCGTATGATGCATTCGAGCGCAAGAATGCGCCCTTCCTTCAGTGCGTCCATCAAACTCCCCCGTGTCGGTAGCCGTCAGAAGAGTTCCGCCCGATGACACGACCTATACGCGGGATGAATCCGGGCACCTCGGCCGCGTACTTGTCGTAGCCTTCCCCGAACTGCGCCCTAACCGCACGCTCCTCGCTGCGGGCCAGTTTCACGTACATGGCGGCCAGCACCGGAAACATCGCAAGCGTGAGAATGGTGGGCCACTGGACGAGAAAGCCGAGCATCACAAGAATGAACCCGACGTATTGCGGGTGCCTTACGAAGCCATAGGGGCCGGCCGTGGCCATGCCACGGACCCGCTGCGCTTCGTAGAGCACTTTCCAGGCAGAGGAGATCAGCAGGAAGCCGGCGCCGATCAGGAGAAAGCTCAGGATATGGAATGGTCCTGCATGCGGGTGGGCTTTCCAGCCGAACATCATCTCGAGAAGATGGCCGGCGTCGTGCGAGAACCAATTCACGTCGGGGAAGCGAGACTGCAGCCCTCCCGACAGGAAGTATATGGTAAGCGGAAAGCCGTACATCTCCACGAACAGCGCGATCAAGAACGCGCTGAAGGCACCGAACGAGCTCCAGTCCTGCGGCGTCTGTGGTTTGAAGAAGGTGTATGCGAACAGGATGAAGATCGCCGAGTTGACGATCACCAGGCTCCATAGGCCGTAGGCCGGCGTCGCTTCGCTCATGACGACCTCGGTCCATCATTGCCGCCGTGTCGATCGTGGTGATGACCGCCATGCATGAAAAAATGCATCAACGGGCAAGCAAGAAGTGGCAGCCAGATCAACACGCCGAGCACGTGAGCCCGGTGCTCGGTGAACAGAAGGGCTCCGGCGACGATCAGGAATCCGAACAGCACTATGCCGGCTCGCGCCTTGACCGACATGCCTTCTCGCGTGCGCTCCTCATGTCCGGCGTAGTCTCTCGAAAGCATCTGCGTGTTCCCCTGACAATCTGAGAACATACACCAGATGTGTTTTGTGCTTCTTGACCCACATCAACTTTCACGTCGTGGTCTCGCCGATGGGCGTTGTCGCGACATATCCGCGCGCGTTTTCCTGAGTGCCTCACCGCGCCGAGAGACTTGAGGACACGCTCAAATTTGCGTCGCGCGAAGGCAAACAATCGATCCTGTTTGTTGATGTGAATCAAGGTTCTCACGCGAGATCTGCGGTCTAAGAGCTTCATCTCACTTCACTTGAAAGTACACGGGAGAAGGACTCATGATCCGTCGTCAACTACTCGTCGCCACCATCGCCCTTGGCTTCGCCACGCTGCCCGCGGTCGCACAAACAACGACACCGGACGAAAAGAACGGCCACCACTACTCCGGCGGACCCAAGACCGAGGTGCCGCATCACATGGGGGCGAAAGAGGACACGGGCCCGAAGGCCGCTTCCGACGGAGGAAGCCACCACTACACCGGTGGTCCTAACTCTCCGACGCCGCATCACATCGGACCGAAGAAAAACTAGCTCAGCGACTCAGGTTCGCTACCGCATCCACTGGCCCGAAAGGCACTCGCTCTTTCGATCGTTCGGGCCAGTCGGCCATCGCTCGGCGGGCGCACCCTGCTAACGTCGATGTCGGCTATTCGATGTGGTGATCAAGACTCACTTCAGCGGGCTGCGCCTGCGTCGCCGCGACCCTGCAGGTCCCGTAAACTATCTTCAGCGAGAACGTCCATGCCTGCCCTGATTGCCGACGAGCGGTGTTCCGTCAACTGCTTCGACGACTGCTCTCTTCCCTCCTCCTCGAAGAGCAGAAAATCGGCCGGCGACGAACCGATCGCGCATATGGGGAAGATCGTTCAGTACAAGCGGGGGGCCGAGATATTCGGCCAGGGCCAGCCCGCTCTCTACCTTTATCGCGTGCTGACGGGCGCCGTCAGGACCGTATGGATATCCAACGGCGGCCGACGGCAAATTCGAGACTTCTACCTGCCAGGTGATTATTTCGGCCTTGAGATGGGAAGCGCGCACTCGCTGTCCGCCTACGCGATCGGCGATACGCAAATAAGGGTCATCAATGTACACACGATCGCCAAATTGACTGGCCGTCGAAAGGACGTCACGCACCAGCTCCTTCAGGTGAAG
Organism: Bradyrhizobium betae; assembly: GCF_008932115.1. Classification (NCBI taxonomy): domain Bacteria; kingdom Pseudomonadati; phylum Pseudomonadota; class Alphaproteobacteria; order Hyphomicrobiales; family Nitrobacteraceae; genus Bradyrhizobium; species Bradyrhizobium betae. The sequence goes on along the minus strand of NZ_CP044543.1, from coordinate 4,593,868 downwards.
GACGACGAACTCGTCCGTCTTCAGGATCAGACCCTTCTGCTCAACAAGACGGCTGAAGAACGCATCGCCTGGTTTCTCGTTCGAATGACGGCCCGCAGCGAGACACAGAAATTCATCACGCTGCCGATGCCACGCAAGGACGTCGCCGAGCACCTGGGGCTCACGATCGAGACGGTCTCACGAACGATGAGACAATTGGAAAGCGCAGGCCTGATCAAGTCGCTGAGCCGACGCCGGATCCAAGTCCTGAACGACAAGGCTCTCAGGAAGCTCGTTTCCTGAATTCGGCCGCGCTGCGGCTCATCCGCACAACGACCGCGGAGTAACTGGCCGCACGGAAGTCGAATGCTGTAAGAAATTTCCTCGCACGGCGTCTATCTATCGCGCTCATTTGTTTCCGGTCGACGCACGTCATCGTCGCCCGTCCCTCACGATGGATATCGCCCTGCTATTCCGAGCCCCGCGGTCGCACGCCGAACCCGAGAACAATCGTGCCATTCGGCAGGTCACAGTGCACAACGCTGCGATCGATCGCGTCCGTGCGTTATTGATGCTACTGGTGCTCCTGCATCACGCCGTCATTCCCTACACCTACTTCGGCGGAACCGACGCTGAGAAGTGGATCGGCTTCGATACGATCGTGCTGGCCAACGACAGTTTCTTCATGGCTATGTTCTTCTTCCTTTCGGGGCTGTTCGTGTGGCCGGGCCTGGCTCACAAGGCAGCTCCGGAGTTTCTGTCTCAACGCTTGGTCAGGCTCGGGCTACCCTTCGTGATCGCAGTCTTCACCATCATTCCCCTCGCCTACTATGCTCTCGAACTGCGGCGGACTCCGGATATCAGCTTTGTCGAATTCTGGCTGAAGACGATCACGGTTGGGCCGTGGCCAAGCGGGCCGGTCTGGTTCCTCTGGGTGCTATTGGCGTGCGACGTCGTGGCGTGCGCCCTCAGCCGAGTCGCGCCCCGTTTGTTGGACCCGGTGAACCTGCTATCGGTACGCAGTTACGATCGGCCGCATGAGTTCTTTGCAATCCTGTTGGTTGTCACTGGAGCGGCCTATACCCCGTTGCGTGTCTACTTCGGCGCCGGTCATTGGTTTGAGTTCGGCCCGCTTTCCGTACAGGCGAGTCGCGTCTTGCTCTATCCGAGCTACTTCTTCCTCGGTGCCGCCGTCGGCGCGGCCAATTTGGACCGCGGCCTGCTCGGCACGAATGGGCAGCTCCAGAGATCTCGCTTGAGTTGGGCGCTCGCCGCCATCGTTACATATTGCCTGCTGTGGGTCCTGATTTACGTGAAGCGGGAGCACCTCGGCAATCCCGCGTGGCTGCCCGCCTGGTATGAGGTGAGTTACGGCTTTCTGTTTGTCGTCTTTAGCGCAGCGATCATGTTCGCCTTACTCGGTCACTTTCTCAGACTGAACCGATCCGCCTTGCCTCTGCTGGATTCGATCCGACCATATGCATATGGCATGTTCCTGGTGCACTACCCGATCGTGCTCTGGATTCAGTACGGTCTGTTCGACGTGGACCTTGACGCAATTGCCAAAGCGCTCATCACGTTCGTGCTGACCGTTTTGCTCAGCCTGGCCACGACGACAGTCTTGCGAGCTCTCCCCGGCGCGCAGCGGGTGCTGTAACCTTCACTTTCTACGCATGCAGTCGTCGCGGGATGGCTCACGTCGGCGCAAACGCGGCTGGAGGCCCTGAATCGGGGCAACCACGGCTCCGCACTTGCGATAGACCTTTGGAAGCACTCATGCCACCGTTCTCTCCGACAGGAGCGTGATGGGCTGCCGCGTGTCACCGCGGGCGACCTGCAAGCAACTCCCGATGGACGCCGCTCAATGGACGTCAAGCGCGAAGCGCGGTCCTGCGGTCGGCGCGGAGCGGGATTCAGCACGGGACCTATGGCCGGTCGCAGCGACACGCCCAAAAGCTTTCTTCACGGCAGATCACGCATCTGCTTTCGAGGCGCTCCTTCAACGCCTGACGAGCACGATAAAGGCGCACCGTAAGATTGTTCACCGTTATTCCGAGATCGGCCGCCACCGCCTCCCTCGACTCGCCGCCAAGATCCACTCGTCGGATGACCTCGGCATGTTCCGACTTCAGCGATAGCAAGTGCGCGTAGAGGCATTCGCACGCCAATTCGACTTCGGTAACTGCCGCAAGTCGATCGCTTAGTTCGGTGGAGAGTGGTGTCTCTCTGATCTTGTGTCGCGATGTCTGCCGGTGAAAATCGGCGATGGTTGTCGCCAAGACCTTGCTGAGCCAACCGCGCACCGACTCCGCATCTCTGACGTCGGCAGACCGCTCGAGCGCCTTCAAGACGAACACCTGCAGCACCTCCTCCGCATCCGCGACCGAGTTGAAGCGCCTCTGAAGATAATTCCGCAGACGATCGTAGCTGTCCACGATCGCCGTCCGAACGGCAGTGCGCGCGGTTGCCGGCGTCCGTAACCCATGCGGGTTCGCAGCGACCAATAAGTTATCGCGCGCCAATTTCATCTCGATCGCCCGGGTGTGACACCTGCGAGCGCGTCGTGATCGACGCATGGACGAGACACCTCTTGCGCAAGAGATAGCGCGAGCGGAATCCCGATCACGGCGGCTGCAGCCGAAAAGTCGAAGACGACGGAAGCTAGGCCTCGCGACGCGAGACGTCCCGCGGATGATAACTCCTCGGTCTGGCCGAGACCGATTTCGGGTGCCCAACAGTCAAGCGTCGTTGGCACGCGTGGCACAAGTTCGCCTTCGGAGCGTTCCGTCCCAATTCTGAATTCATGCTGTCCCATGGTCCACACCATCGGGGAAGACTTCGTTGCAGGTCCCCGGCCGATATCTCCAGGCTTGATCACACCGCGGTTGCCGTCGGGGCCGATTCACCGATCGCCCCGACGGCCGCGGTCATTTCGCCTTTTGAAGCTTGGTGATCGTGATGCCACCGGTCTGTCGTTCGACCTCGAACTGGACCTTATCGCCGGCCTTGACCTGCTTGAGCATCGACGGATCGGAGACCCGGAAGACCATGGTCATCTCCTCGTCGTCCATATTCAGGCTCTTTATCGGGCCATGCTTCAGGGTGATCTTGCCGGCGCCCTCGTCGACCTTCTTCACTTCTCCGGTGACGAGGTTCGCTTGCGCGAACGCGGCGACGGGAGCGACCGAGATGGCGACGGCAAACAGTGCGGATCTCACGGATAACTTCAACATCCTACTCTTCCTCTTCTTCTTGCTATGGCCGACTTACTTCACGACGATCTTTCCGATCATGTTGCCCTCGCGGTGACCCGGAATGAGACAGGCGAATTCGAACTCGCCGTCCTTGCTGAATTTCCAGACCAGCTCGCCCGTCGCCTTCGGCGCGAGCCGCTTCGCGTTCGGGTCGTCATGCTCCATGTCCGGATTTTTCCTCATCGCTTCGGCGTGCTTGAGATTCTCCGCCGGGGTCGCGAGTACAAATTCGTGGTCGAGTTCTCCGCTGTTCCGCAGCATGAACTTCACTTGTTCGCCCTTCTTCACCTCGACCCTGTCCGGCACGAAGGCCATCTTGCCGCCGGGCTCGCCCATCGTGATCGGCACGATACGGGCCGGCTTTTTGGGGTCGCCAGGTTCGCCTGCGGAATACGATTGTTCATCGTGTTGGTGCCCATCGTGATGACCGGGGCCGGCCAACGTTGCGGTCGAAAGGGACATCGTCATCGCGACTGCGGCGATCACATTGGTGTAGTTCTTCATCGCTTGTCTTCCTTGCTGGGGTTTCATGCTCGGTGTCTTCAGGCGTCTCATCCCTTCATTCCCTTCATCGGCATCCGATGGCCGCCGTCCGGTCGGCCGTCTTGCCGCGATGGCGCCGTAGCCGGCGTCTCGATTTCGTAGGCAACCGTTCCTTGAGGAAACTTGTACGGACCCGGATCGCTGTAGTCGTCGCGCGCCATGCCTTCACGGATCTTTACGACCGTGAACATGCCGCCCATTTCGATCGGGCCGAACTGTCCGGACCCCGTCATCATGGGCAGCGTATTGTCGGGAAGCGGCATCTCCATTTCGCCCATGGCCATGCCGGTCGACCCCATCGCCATCGAATCCGGGGCGAGCCTCTTCACCGCTTTCGCGATATCTTTCTTCGAGACGCCGATGAGAGTTCTGAGATCGTGCCCCATCGCATTCATCGTGTGATGCGACTTGTGACAGTGGAACGCCCAGTCGCCGGGGTTGTCGGCCAGAACTTCGAAAGCCCGGATCGATCCCACCGGGACATCGATCGTGGTCTCCGGCCACTGTGCGTTCTCCGAAACCCAGCCCCCGTCCGTGCCGCTTACCGAAAAGCTGTGGCCGTGAAGGTGGATCGGATGGTTGGTCATCGTGAGATTGCCGATCCGGACGCGCACGCGATCGCCGAGCCTTACGGGCAAGGGATCGATTCCGGGGAAGACGCGCGCATTCCACGACCACATGTTGAAATTCGTCATCTCGGTGACCTTCGGCACATAGGTCCCCGGGTCCATGTCGTAGCTGCTCATGACGAAGACGAAGTCGCGGTCGACCGGCCGGAAGCGTGGGTCCTTGGGGTGGACCACGAACATTCCCATCATGCCCATCGCCATCTGGACCATTTCGTCCGCGTGCGGGTGGTACATGAAGGTGCCGCTGTGCTTGAGCTCGAACTCGTAGACGAACGTCTTGCCCGGATTGATGTGGGGCTGGGTCAGGCCGCCGACGCCGTCCATGCCGCACGGCAGGATCATGCCGTGCCAATGCACTGTCGTGTATTCCGGCAGCTTGTTCGTGACGAAGATGCGGACCTTGTCGCCTTCGACGGCCTCGATCGTCGGCCCCGGCGTCTGGCCGTTGTAGCCCCAGAGGTGAGCCTTCATGCCGGGTGCGAATTCACGGACGACGGGTTCGGCGACCAGGTGGAATTCCTTCCAATCCCCGTTCATCCGCCAAGGCAGCGACCAGCCGTTGAGGGTCACGACGGGGCGATACTCTCGTCCGCTCGTCGGATAGAGCGGTGGTTGGCTCGTCACCTTGTCTGTCGTCGGCGCCTCGGGAATGCTCGCCGCCTGCACGCGTCCGGAGACCATGCTCGCGCTCGCAAGCGCCGTTGCGGTGCCGAGAAAGTTTCGTCTCGATATCATGCTCATCTCCTCATCCTCCGCTCGCCAACGAATTGGTCGATGGACGGCTCTCTGGTTGATTTTCGGAACGGCCTCCGCCATCGACCGCGCTCCGCAGGTCTGAGTGCGCCAGCCAGAAGTCGCGCCGGGCATCGATCGAAGCGCGCTGCGCGGCGATCCGCAGCTTCGCCTCCGCCAGCAACGCAAAGACGTCGATCTGCATGCTGCCGTAACGGAGTTGCGCTTCATCCGAGATGATGTTCCGCAACGGCACCACCTCTCGCTGGTAGTGGCCGGCGATATCGTAGGTGGAGCGGTAGACCCGATATGCGTCTCGCGCTTCGGAACGCACGTTCACCGCTTTCTCGGTCAGCCGATTGAGGGCGATGTTGTAACTTTCGGCGGACTGGCGGACGCGCACCTCGCCACCATCGAAGATCGGGATCTGCAGCTGAAGATCGAAGCCGCGTTGTCGGAACGGCGTTCCTTCGGGCTCCTTGGTCTTCCGGCTAATGCCGGCGAGATCGAGCAACGTGACGAAGCGCGTCGCCTCCGTCAGATTGAGCGCCTTGGCCAGAAGATCGAGTTCGATGCGAGCCATCTGAAGGTCGACGCGACGACCTACAGCCTCCACTTCGATGTTCGGGAGCGACTTTGGACTGCGGGGTAGTGCAGGCAAAGCCTTGGGGAGCTTGAAATCGACCTGCCCGCCCCAGACGCCGAGCAGTCTTGCCAGCCGTTCCCGTGCGGACGTGGCTTGTTGCCGGGCGGTAGCGAGATCGGCGGTGATTTCCGCGTAGAAGACCTGTTCGCGCGCCTGATCCAACTTGTTCAGACCACCGGTTTGCCCGAGCTTCTCCGCGAGCTGGGCGATGGTCTCGGCCGTCGTCTTCGTGTCGGACAGGAGAGCTGCCAGCTCGCTGGATCCGACTGCCTGGTAGTATGCCCGTCTCACGTCGGCAGCCAGACGCAGTGTCTCCAACGCTGCACGCAGTTGCGCTTCATGGAATCGTCGTCGGGCGATTTCCGAGCGGAACGGCAGCGTCGCCAACGCGAGGATGTCCCCGACGACTTGACGCTCGAACTCGAATCCGCCGTCCCCCGATATGCGGGAAAGGGAAAAGGTGGGATTAGGCGGCAGGCTTTGCTCGATCGCGTCGGCTTCGGCCAGGGCGAGCTCGTTGTAGGCGGCCTGGAGGCCCCGATTGTTTAGCAACGCGATCTGGACCGCGGACTCCACCGACAAGGTCCGGCGTAGGAGCTGCGTCACCAGGGCATCGGCTCGTTCGCCGTCTTCGACGGATCGAACGGCGATCACATCCTTCCTGATCGTATTGGACACGACGTCGGCGACGCCGGACATGCCCGCATCCGGAGAGAATGCGGCGCAGCCCGAAAGCAGCAGCGCGAACGACAGCGCAACGATTCCTGGCCTCGATGTGGAAATGAGCGAGGTACGGTTTGAAGTGGCAAGCTGCATGCCTTCCCCCTACTTTTCGTTCTTCGGCGCAGGTGCCACGCGCTGGTTCTGCTCCCGCCATCCGACCGGCGCCGCTGGCCGGAGACTGACGTAGGGCCTGGTCGTGGGTGCATATCCGACGCGGGCCACCTTGGCCGTCGGGTCTGCTGGATCCGGATTTTTGACGGGCGTCGTGACTGCACAGCCGGCGAGAAGCGGGCAGAGCAGACCGATCAGAATCGCGCGCTTTGCGATCGCGCGCCTAGATTTCATTCGCGAGAATGCATTCGATGCGGCGGCGTCATTCGCCACCATTTGCGCCAACATAGATTTCCCCTGATAAGCACGGACGTACGACTACTCGCGCCCCGAAAAGGAGCGCGACTGCCCATCAATTGCGTGCTTTCAGGCTATTGGCGGCCGATAAAGCGGACCGAGCGCTTCGCCGGCGCAAACGGAGTCCGGCTTGAGTTCGCACCGGGATTGCAGAGGCGCGAACTGGAGGAGTGAAGGCGATTTAGGAGAGACCGCGCTAAGACACAATACGGAGCCGCAGCAATTGCCATGCTGGTCGTCAGAATCGCGATCGACGGGATCGGACGCCGGCGCAACCTCCTGGTGTGAATGGCTCGCTACCTTATCACCACCATGGCTGTGCTGCTGTCCGGACGCACCATGCTCATGGTCGCTGAGGGCATGCTGGTGATCGTGACCGTGCTGGTGGCTATGGCCATGCTGATGATCGTGCGCGTGATCGGCGACCTGAGATCGCTGAACCAACAGTTGGGCGAGATCGGCGGGAAGCGGGACCGCCAGAGAGGGGGTCAGCGAGCCAAGCAGATACGTGATGGCGACAAACCACCCCACCACCTGCGCGCTGGCCTCGTTAGTCTAATCATCCCATTTCCGTCGGTCGAACGCGCGAAATATAGCTCCTATTACGCACCGCGCCAATAGCGGAACGTCATTGCCGGCGATCGGCCAAGCGGGATGTTCCGCAGTCACCGGTTCCTCCTCGGTTTCTTACGGGGCGTGATCCGGGACCCCGCTGCGACACCGGCTTCAGGGTAGACATAGGGCTGAGGAAGAATGTCGATCAATCGTCCCGGGCTGGTCCGCGCCTCGCTGGGCCAGTAGCGTCGGTCCGAGATGGTCACACCGGCGTGAGCATCGACCGCAGCCATGGACACGATCAGCAGCAACGAAAGACACCAAAGTCGCCCCTGCCCAATCGGCATCGCTTCATTGGCGTCGGGCACACTGGCGCTCGGAGCCATGATTTCAACTTTATGATAGCGGCACATACGCCGCACAAAGTTGATCCAGATCAAGAATCGGCTTGAAAGGCGTCGGGCAACTTGAATCAATGGTGCTTGAACCATCCAACACCTTTGATGTCGTTGAACGAGTCGGTGCGGTGGCAAAGGAAGCATTGCTCGACGCTGGCATGTTCCTGTCCCGTGATCGATCGGTCCATCATGACGAAGTGATGCATGTAATGGCTTGGCGGAGCCTGATGGCATTGCGCGCATTCCTTGGAGGTGGGAGACGGATGGAGAAACTGCGGAATACTCCACGAAGCCAGCGCGTGGCAGCCGCCGCATTCGGGCCCAAGCAATCCTCGGTGTGGGTCTCGATTGCTATGGCAACTCGCACATTCGAGATCGGTCTTTTCCGCTTCGTCAGACTTCGGGACTTTCAGGAAATCCTTCAGATCCGAGATCATCTGACCGGTGATCGCGTTCGCCGAAACGTCGCGCTCTCGGGAAAAGCCGCCGATCCGCAGGAGCATTGCGTGATCCATCTTGGTCGGACGGGCGCCACCCGCATGTTCGAGATGACATCCTCGGCACTCTTTGCTCGTCGCGTGGAACGCCGTCGCCTGCTTTCCCAGGTCCGCGGCGGCCGTCGTATGGCAGGCGATGCAGGTGGAAGTCTCGACGCCCCTCACCGGCGTGTGGCAGCTTTCGCACTTGTCCGCCAGGAACGCGTGCTTTTCCGAGAGAGGTCCGGGAACTACTGCATCCCTCCACCCCACAACAGACGACGAGCCGCCTTTGTACAGCGCGGCGGATACCGCTGCCACGCCGGCGACGGCGAGCGTGATGCACACGCTGTAGACGATGGCTCTGAAGCTCACGTGAGCCACCGAAGTCCGTAGTAGACCTCTCCGGCAATATGCAGCGCCAGCATCGCGTACATCGCGATCGCAGCGACTACGTGAACACCGATCCACTGCATGAAGACCTTCTTGATGGCCTCCTGGGATCCGATCGAATATTCGATGTCCGAAATGCCCTCGACGACCTGCAGTATCGGAACCTCCTGCACAGCCGATGCGCTTGCCGGAGGCGCAACGCCGGGATCACCGATCTCACTCTCCGCAAGGGCAAGCGCGGTCCGATCGTAGGCGGCCCGTAGCGTAGCGAGGCGGGATTGTTGTTCGCGGATCTCGGCGGCAGTCTGCGGCAGGTAGTACCGCCCCACGAAGCCGGTCACGACCACGACGAGCATGCTGACGATGAGCGCTATTCCCAGCGGGCTTTGAAACTTGTGTCCCGTATGGAGGAGCCCGAGGAAGGCCGCGACTATCCCGGCGTAGACGTGAAATTCCAACAGCGTGCGCATGGAGACGATACGGCCGAGAAGAGGCTTGAAGCCGCGCACGTACTTCGCAAGGGGGTAGATGAGAAGGAGCACCATCAAGCCGGCTGCTGATGCTCCCAAAGCGAAGCCGGCCAGGCTTCCCGCAAATCTCGGATCGGAGTGGAGAAGAAACGCCGGAGCCAGCAGCAAGAGGCTCGCGAAGACGATATCGACGATCGATCGCTCCCTGCCGCCCATCTCAAGCCTCGACGACCAGATTCCCGACCGACTTCGCCTGGCAGGCCAGTATCATCCCCTCCGCCTTGTCCTCCTCGGTAAGGGCGTCCTGGACTTCCATCGTGACGCTGCCTTCGATGAGGTGGGTCTTGCAGATACCGCAGGTGCCCGCACGGCAGGAATAGTCGATCGAGACGCCGATGGACTCTGCGACTTCAAGTACGCTCTTGTCCGGAGGCAACGGAGCTGCCTTGCCGGACTTGGCAAATCGGATGGAGGCCGTCGCCGGGCCGATCGAAGGCGTCCCGCCCTTGATCTCGGACTCCCCACTTTTGATAACCGTCCGTCCCGGAGGCGGTACGGCGCCGAGTGCGGGTCCGAACGCCTCCGACTTGATTTGCTCCGGCGGTACGCCAAGTTCGACGAGCGTCTTCTTGAGTGCCTGCATCATTCCAGGAGGGCCGCATAGATGGACGCGCCGCTTGGACAGATCGGGGACCGAGCGCGCAAGAAACTCGGCCGTGATCTGGCCCTCGCTCCCCATCCAGGCCGTACCTGCCGCGCGCGCCATGGTGGCGGCAACGTGGAGGTTGTTCATCCTGCGTTGCAGATACTCCAGTTCGTCACGAAAGATGAACTGCTCGGTCGTCTGCGCGCCGTAGACCAGATAGACCTCCCCGGGCCAGGAAATATCGAAGAGATATCTAATCGCTGCCATCAATGGGGTAATACCGACCCCTCCACCGATAAGCACGACGCTGTCTGCCTCCTTGCCGGTGAAAGTGAAGGCCCCGGAAGGCGCCATCACGTCCAACAGATCGCCTTCCTTGATTTCGTCGTGCATGTACTCGGAGAACACGCCTCCATCTTCGCGCTTGATTGTCGTCTCCACGTAGGCCGTCTGAGCCGCAGAGGACGCGATCGTGTAGGATCGTCTGACGGTCTTCGCGTCGATCTGTGCGGAGTAGGTCAGAAACTGGCCCGGCAGGAATTCGAAGGGAATGGCGCCGCCTTGCGGATTCTGGAGCCGAAAGGTCCTAGAACTCGGCGTTTCGTTGAAGATTGCGGAGACCTTCAATTTGCCTTTCCAAACTCCTCTCCGCTTGGGCGCGGAAGGCGTCGCCGCGGCCGGCACGATGATTTCCTCGGTCCGGGAGCCGCCGCCCGCTGCAGGGCCCGCAGCGACAGCGGCCTTCCCTTTCGGCGTATCCGGCATCTGGACTGCGGGTCCAGGTATCAAACCGGACGCAGGCACCGGCACCCTGGTCAATCGATCGACGAGCGCGTTGGCCCGACGCATGCGCACGGCATAGACGGCCAGCATGCCGAACGAGACGATCGCGAGCAGGCCCATCGTGATGACGTGGAACCACGAAACGCCCAGCACTCCGTCGGAGGGAGGATCCTCCGATTGCGAAAGATTCATCTGGCTCTTGAACCAGTTCTGCGCGATCTGCTGCGGAGACTTTCCTTCCTCGAGCGAGCGCAACACGACCACGCCGCTCTGCACCTGGTTGAGGGCCTCCCGAATTTGGCGCGAAGCAAGGTCCGCTTCGATGACCCTCCCTGACGCGAGGGCGTGCCGCAGCGCCATTTCCGCGTTGGCCATGCCATCGATTTCGGCGCCGATGCGCGCGCGTGCCTGAGATTCGAGCTCGCGTCGACGCTCGGCGGACAGAGCGGGCATTTCCATCAGCGACGGATAGAATTCCTTACGCGGGCGCCCCATCATCTCGCCCATCATACCCATCATGCCGGAATTCGACTCGCTCGGCGCTGCTGCGGGCGCCGAGCCTCCCGACGGTGGGCTTGCCATCGGCGCACCGGCGCTTCCCGCATCGGAGCTATTCGGGTGGTGCGCGGAGTGACTATCCCCGCCCTCCGCCAAGCGCCATGCCGAACGTGTCTCGGCAGGCTCGCCAAGTCGGCGTGCATCCCCCGGGGTCAACCCGAGGGATGAGGGCGACGCCGCCAGCCCGGCCGTCGCAAGAAGCGAAGCGCAAAGGATCACCGCTCGCAAAGCAGCGCTACGTCGGGAGGCGAATTTGGGCATCGATACGATCGTCGTTTTCAAGCATGCCTTCGTCAGAACGTCGCGATCAAAGGCAGCAGGATGGAGTCCGCCGTCTGCTTTTGCCCGTCACTGAGCGATCCGTAGAGCCGACTGAAGGCGGTGCGAGCCGATTTGATCGCCTCCAAACGCTCGTTCAGGTGCTGCTCATACCGAACGATGCGGTTGGGCCCCGTCATGTTGTCGTCCATGACAAGCTGCTTTCGCGCCTCCAATAGGTGTTGCCGACTCGAACGCAACGCATCGGCCAAGAGATTCCAGTCGGTCAATTGCTTGTCGTTGATCTGCAACTCGGTTTTGAGGAAAGCGATACGACCTTCCAACCGCTCGGTGACGTCCATGGGACCGCTCGCCGAGACACCCGCTCCCATGCCGCTGCCGGACGGTAACATCCGATTGTGCATTCGCTCCATCATCTGCATCATCTGCATCATGCCGGAGTCCTGCTGCTGGCCCGGCATCTGACCTGGCCCCTGCATCTTCATCTTGTCGTCTGCCGACCCGCCGCTCGCAGCGCCGGGCTGGGCCATGTTTCCCATGCTCGAAGGGTTCGACGAATCGGACTTCATCTTCATGTCGTCCATCATCGCGAGCCGCTCACGTCCATTCGCAGCGACTTCGGCCGACGCCAGCCCAACCGAAACAAGACTCATGACGATGATCGTCGCCGCAGTCCCCATGAACCTTTTCGCAGTCACCATAATCTCCTCCAACTTTCAGTCAGACAAATGTCGACCGCCTCCCTAACCAACTCGAGTGCGACTAATCTTGAGGTAGATCAACAACGCGGTTGATAGCTTCGCGTGTTACGCTGCACTGTCTGATATAGACGCGCGACCCGTCAAAAAATTACACTCGTCTCGCGACAGCGACTTCGCTATTAGCATCGAACCTTCGAAGCGATCTGATTTCAGGAACAGTCGATGCACGCCGCCACCAACTCGCAGCTCGCAACACCCAAAGACTTGCTCGGCGACGATCCAACGCGCCCAGCCCGCTCGCCGGAAGGCGGCGATGCGCTGCAAGCATACGCTCGAGATCTGCTAGAGCGCTCGATCCTGTTCTGGGACACGCTTCGGCAACGAGCGGACAACCTGATCGAACACGAACGGCAAGGATCTCCGCCCCTGCTCGACTTCCGCTTCGAGACGATCGTTGACGCTCGCCAGTTCGTACGCCCCGTCAACTACGTGCTGCTTCGCATCCTCGATGAAAATGTGGACACCGGATCGGAGGCGAAACCGCCTGTGGTGGTCTTGGATCCGAGGGCAGGACATGGACCCGGCATCGGCGGATTCAAACAGGACTCCGAGGTCGGCATCGCGCTGGCGGAGGGCCATCCGGTCTATTTCGTATCCTTCTTCCCTCAGCCGTGTCGCGGCCAGACTCTCGCCGACGTCTTGCACGCACTTCGGCGCTTCGTCGAGGCGGTGAGCACCCGGCATCCGGGGCAACCACCAATACTGTACGGAAATTGCCAGGCCGGTTGGGCGGTGACCCTGCTTTCCGCGGACTGCAGCGGTCTCGTCGGCCCCGCGGTACTCAACGGCTCCCCGCTCTCATATTGGTCGGGCGAAGCCGGCGTGAATCCGATTCGGCTCGCAGCGGGATTCAACGGCGGAGCCTGGCTCGCACACCTCGTTGCCGATCTCAGCGATGGAAGGTTCGACGGCGCGTGGCTTGCCCAGAACTTCGAGAGCCTGAAGCCCGAGGCGCAGTGGGAGAAATACGTCCAACTGTTCACGCATATCGATCGAGAACGCGAACGCTTTCTCGAATTCGAACGCTGGTGGGGTAGCTTCTTCTTCCTGAGCAGGGAAGAAATTCTGGCGATCGTCGAAAACCTCTTCATAGGCAACCAGCTTGAGGGTGGCCGCTTCCGCATTTGCGAGCATTGCGTTGCCGATCTGCGCCGTATACGGAACCCGCTGGTCGTGTTCGCGTCCTACGGCGACAACATCACGCCGCCGCATCAGGCGCTCGGCTGGATTCCCATCGTGTATCCGACGACCGGAGATTTGATCGAGGCCGGCCAACGTATCGTCTATTTGACGAACCCGCACGTGGGTCATCTTGGGATCTTCGTCTCCGGCAAAGTCGCCCAACGCGAACATCGCGCCATTCTCGCCAGCCTGCCGGAAATCGAAGGCCTAGCGCCCGGTCTGTATGAAATGAAAATCGAGGATCGCGACCCCTCGGACAGCCCGTCGAATCTACCCTTTGCAGTGCGGTTTGAATCCCGGAAGGTCGAAGATCTCAAGTTTCCTCGTCCGGATCCCGCCTTCGCGCGCATCGCAGACTTCTCTGCAATGAGTGAAAGCATCTACGGCGCCTTCTTCAGCCCTCTCGTTCGGGCGAGCTCCAATCCCTTCTTGGCGGAAACCGCCAAATGGCTTCACCCGATGCGGATGAGTCGATATGTCTTTTCGGCGTCCTTTTCGCCTTGGCTTTACGGCCTGCCAAGCCTTGCGAAGGCGATCCGTGACGACCGCTCGCCCCTTTCAGACGACAATCCCTACCTCAAGAGCGAGCGCACCCTCTTCGGTCTCGTCACCACGCTGATCCAGACGGCCCGATCGAATCGGGACGCCTCTTTGGAGCGCATGTTCCAGGTCCTGTATGGGATACCAACCTCCCGCGACACCGGATCGTCGCCCTAGAGCTCCGCCCCATCCGCCTCATCGGCGGCCGGCTTGCGCCGCTGCCAAGGCAGCCGACCTTCGATCTCGATCTGAAGGGAGAAGCTTAAGAACGTACGGATCACGATGATTACCGCGAGAATTCCGAGTCGATCGAACGACGGTACGATCGCGACCATTCCGATGATATCTGCGGCGATCAGGAACTCCAACCCGAGCAAAATGCCTCGACCAAGGTTCGCCCGGTACGACCGAAATGCATCGACAAATGCTCCCTGCCGCATTTCGCGAAGCGCAAACGCCGTCGCAGTCACGACGCCGCCCACGATTACCAGCACTCCAAGCAGTTCGATTGCGGATGCGGTCCCATGAAGGCCGTGCAGGATCGCGCCCTGCGTCTGGTCGGCGAAGATTCGCTCGGAAGTTATCATGCCGACCTCAAAGCAAACCGAACGTCACGATTCGACATTGCCGCCCGATGAATTCGATCTTTGGCCGGACGACAAGCTCTTGTCGACCTGCTTTGACCAGGTTCGATAGTACGCAATCATCGTCAGGATCCACAGGCCCACGCCTCCGACCAGGAGCTGGGCCAACAAGCCTTCCGAACCGAAGTCCAGAACGAAATGGGCGATGAAGGACAGGAACAGCCCTACGCAGAACACGGGCAGAGATTGCTGCCCGCACCTGATCAGCGGCTTAAGGATGGGCCATTGAAGGCCGGGCCAATCGACGGGAATCAGCGATATGCCGATGAATACCAGGCTGGCCAAATGCGCGACTCGGTAGGGAGCAAGATTGGTCTTGTCGTTTGGAATGAACATTCCGGCGGCGACCTCGGGAATGTAACGTTGCAGTTCCGGGATTCGCTCTGCCAGCGAGACCATCAGGGCAAACAGAAGAAACGCGACGCTCAGAGCCAGGATGATGGGCGACCGAAGTAGGGCACTGCACGCGGCGGCTCCTCCAAGAGCAAGCCACGCACCGGCGACGAAAAGCAACTGCCATGTGAGCGGGTTGAAGTACCAGACCCCCGAGGGATAAGACGCAAAATTCCAGTCGTAGTGACGCGCAGCGAGGTACAGCGCGATCGAACCGATCATAACGGCGTTGCGCCATCTGAGCATGAACCACAGCACAATCGGGAATGCCGCCATCAGCACGATATAGAGTGGCAAGACGTCCAGGTTGAGCGGCTTGAACTTCAGCAGGAAGCCTTGCGTGAGGGTTTCGACCGGGAAGTCCATCAGCAGCTTGACATTGAACTGGTCCATCAAGTGCGGCGTATCGAACTTGTGCGCGAAATAGTGCACCGATGTCAGATATGCGAAGAACAATAGGAGATGAGCGACGTAGAGCTGCCACACCCGACGAAGGAGCCTGGTCGCGCCTATCACGAAGCCGTGCTCCATCATGATCCTGCCGAACACGAACGTCGCGGTGTAGCCGGAGATCAGCACGAACAAATCGGCGCCGTCGCTGAAGCCGTAGTTTCGCGTCGTAAACCACGCCAGGATCGAATCGGGAATGTGGCCCAGGAAGATCAGCCAATTCGCGAGACCCCGAAACAGGTCCAGTCGGAGATCTCTCTGCGGTTTCGGCAGCCCGAACCTTAGGGTCGTCGCCTCCCGGAAGCGCTCCTGTATGAAGATGGCAATCTGTAGCGTCCAGCCTCCAGTCTTTTCGTCAGCCAATCCTAGCTTCCTCACTTCTTTCGCTGCCGGCCCCGCGCACCGACGGAGAGACGATCGGCGTTCTCCCTTCGCGGCTCGCCGTCAGGCTGGCAGCGATCCAGCCGTGTTCGGTGAAAAAGCGCAGAGCCAATGGGAACCGCGTGGCCAAATACGCGTAGGCCAAATACTTGATAATCTTGCCGACAAGGATGGCGACGAAGACGTCCGCGATTGGCAGCCGATAGATTCCCGCTACCGCAAGCATGGGCAACTTGGGGAAAGGCAACGGCAAAGCCATCAGCCCGAATATCGCCATTAGACCGTATCTCGATAGCCAATCGGTAGCTTGCAGCCAGGCTTGCGAGCCTGCGAGGTCCGGAAAACGGGCGAGCAAGAGATTCCAGCCGAAGTGATGAAATGCGAGATAAAGACCGAGCGAAGCGATCGCGCTTCCCACCGCGGCGATCGAAGCGATCAACATCCATCTGCGTTGATTGGCCAATGAAGCAGCGACGACCAGCCACTCCACGGGCACGCTCATCGACAACGCGGAGATAAATGCCGTCAGCCCGACCAACGGAACGAACGACCTGCGCTCGGCTCGGGCGAGCACCATAGCGACAACCTTATGCGTCGTCGCGTGAACGATCATCTTCCCTCCGGTGAGCGAACCTTTGCGAAGCGGATTCGCTCAGGACGTTTGGAAGCGATTCCCGCCCTCGCCTCCGCTATACGGCGCGTGGTATCGGCGCAGGAGTAGATGGTCGATGTTAGGCTCATACGGATTCAGGATGTCTCGGCTGCCGGAACGTGAGATGGCAACGCGAATCGACGATGTTGATGTTGATTCGGCAGCGCCCAATAAGGATCAATTTTCGACTAGCCACATTATGCACCATCTTAATGCTCGAACTCTGTCGTCGCGCGAGTGTTATCCCCGCTGCGACGACAGAGTATGCCCGACAGTCCGGGGCTTATCTTGAGCTGCCGGGCGAGCGAGTGCAGCGGTCCGGATCGTCGTTACGCTGCGGGCGTACGATGATCCAATTCGGCGTTGCGGCCATTGCGCCTTTCCTATCCTCGAAATATCGATGGCCGATCGCAATGCCGACAGACCGCTTGTGAACGGACTTGACCACTCTCAGATGCGCAGCCGATCGCCAAGAAAAACTTTTTGCTCCGATCGGCGTAATGAATCGACACGTCGTTCGTCGCAAACGATGCTGAGCTGAAGTCTTTGCGAGAAAGAATTTGAACGAACTCTGTAAGAATACATCGCCTCTTGCGTCACGTCTCCGCGCCTTCAATTTGTGCATCGACTAGATCATCCACACGACGATTGTTGATCTCGCTCAACTACTCCGACCGATGTTCGCGCTGCATTGTCTCCGCTTCAGACATCTGGTTTGATCGCTTGCGATCATCATCAAGACCGAACAGGAGAATCATATGAACGCGCGCAAGTTGCTCGTGGCCACCACCGTTTTGTCCTTCGCCATCGTCCCCGCCATGGCACAAACGACTCCATCGAACGATGGTGGTCACCACTATTCGGGCGGACCGAAGACGGAATCGCATCACATGGGCAAGAAGCCAAGCACAGGGTCGAAGAGCAAATCCGGCGGCAGCCATCACTACGGCGGAGGTCCCAAGACGGATGTGCCGCATCACATGGGCCCCAAGAAGGATCAGTGATCGGAGGGCAGTGATCCTTCGGTCCGAAGACGTCGGATCACTGCCGTCGGTCGGGATTGGTTCAAGCCAACAGAGCTTCCTGACCCTGCTCCGGAACGAGACTGGTCCAACCGAGTTCGGCCGAAACTCGCGCCTGTAGCGCCTTCGAGGCTTGCAGCTCACCGTGAGTGATGTACGTCGCCTTTGGAGCGCCTCCGATGCTCTTCAGCCACGTCAGGATCTCGTTCGCGTCGGCGTGCGCAGACAGAGCTTCTATGTTACGGACCTCCGCAGCGACAGGCACATCCTCTCCGTGGATACGGACTGACTTCGCTCCCGACGTCATCGCGGCCCCTCGAGTGCCCTCGGCCTGATAGCCTGCGAACAGGATCGTATTTTTCTGATACGGCGCGAAACGCTTCAAGTGATGAAGCACCCGGCCGCCGGTAGCCATTCCGCTCGCGGAAATGATGACCTTGGGAATCGGGCTGCTGCCAAGGCGCTTCGAATCCTCGACCGAGCGGATATAGGTCGCGACGGCGCATGTCCTGCGGCATTCCTCATGCGTGAGCTTGTGATCCGATTTGAACCTGCAGAAGATATCGCTGGCGTCGACCGCCATCGGACTGTCCAGGAAGATCGGCACGTTGGTAAGCCCTCCGGCCGATTTGATGCGTTCGAAGTAGTGGAGGAGCACCTGGACCCGACCGACCGCGAAGGCCGGAATGACCACCGTGCCGCCTCTTTTGGTCGTCGTTGCGACGATTTCCTCAAGTTCGCGCTGAGGATCGATGGTCGGATGAGAGCGGTCTCCGTATGTCGATTCGACGATAAGGTAGTCGGACCGCGTAGGGGCTTCCGGCCGCAACATGATAGGATCGTCTTGCCGCCCCAGATCCCCCGAGAAGACGATCGACGTTCGATTCCACTCCAGCTCGACCGATGCTGCACCTAGGATGTGCCCCGCGTGTCGGAGCATTGTGCGTCCTCCGCCAGGCAGGGAATGTTCGCGGCGAAACGAGATCGGCCTCAGTAGCCGCAGCGCAGCTTCGGCATCCTTCACGCCGTAGAGAGGAAGGGCCGGCTTGTGTCTCGAGAACCCATGCTTGTTGGCAAACAGTGCGTCCTGCTCCTGGATGTGGCCCGAATCGCGCAGCAGTACCTCGCAGAGTCCGGCGGTCGCCTCCGAACAGACGATCGGACCCGCGAAGCCCTGCTTCACCAGCAGCGGCAGTGCGCCCGAATGATCCAGGTGGGCATGAGTAAGGACGACGGCCGAAATGCTCTCTGGGTGGACGGGGAAGCTTGTCCAATTCATTTCTCGGAGAGCCCGCTTTCCTTGAAAGAGGCCGCAATCGACAAGAATGCGATGCGATCCGGAGTCCAGAAGATACTTGGAGCCTGTAACGGTCCCTGCCCCACCCAAGAAAGACAATCTTAGAGTCATTCGGTCCCCCCTTCGTTTCCTTGCCCTTGGCCCATTCGCGGGCTCGACCGCAGTTTCGTTCGTGCCTTGGCGGCTCGAACACCTACGACCGCGTTTGCGGGAATATACGAACGGATTCCGCGAGTTCGTTGACGTAACTCAAGAATTGCGATTGGAGGACAGAATAGAAGGCAACGAGCAGTGGCATAGGTGCAGCAATGGAAGACAAGCCGACAAGGTCGACTGAGAACTCGTCGACTTCCAACGCGGAGCAGATCCGTTCGCCGGCCTATTCGCTGGCTGCGCTCGATCAGGATTTTCTGCTGCGCGATTCCATGCGCGGCATGCGTTTCATGCTGGAGTACGCCAAGGCTGAGGAGTACTTGAGGTCTTGGGGGGTGCGCTCCACCATCGTCGTCTTTGGTTCTGCGCGGGTGCGAAAGGACGGACCCGAACCGCACTCGCGATGGTATCGGGAAGCTCGCGCCTTCGCGCGCCTGGCTTCAGAGCGTGGCGGCGCCTTGACCTCGAACGGCGGCATCCGGGACAACGTCATCGCGACCGGCGGCGGTCCCGGTATCATGGAAGCTGCAAACCGTGGTGCATCGGATGCGGGAGCACCTTCCATCGGGTTCAACATCACTCTTCCCAATGAGCAGCAACCCAACCCCTACTCCACGCCCGCCCTGACGCTCCGATTTCACTACTTCGCGATGCGAAAGATGCACCTCGCCATGCGCGCCAATGCGCTCGTCGCATTCCCCGGCGGTTTCGGCACCCTCGACGAGCTGTTCGAGATCCTTACGCTGAGGCAGACGGAGAAGTCGCCCGCCATTCCCATCGTGCTATTCGACGAGCACTACTGGCGGTCTGCCATCAACTTCGAGGCGCTGATCGAAAGCGGCACGATCGACAGATCAGACTGCGACCTTTTTCGGTTCGCGGAGACCGCAGAGGATATCTGGGCGAAACTGCTTGCGTGCGGTCTCGGCATTCCGGGCCTCTCTTGCCAGAACTCGCAGTTCAGCCGGGTGACTGCCAACCGACCCATAGAACGTCCGCTGGAGGCGAATCTACGTCCCCTCCCGGAAGTATAGTACGTCCGCGATCGCCGTGAGGGCAGGTTCCAATTGTCCCACAGGCCGCTGGACAATTGGCCGAGCTGCCAGCGCCTAGGCGCGCTAGATCGGCCTGGTGCACCCTCGGACGACGGTTTGGCCGTCGTCACCGGCAGAAAGAAGGCCTAGAGCCGTCCTTCGAATTTCCGGCTATTCGGATTTGAGTGTGGAGTTCCCGCTTGGACGAGGTTTGGCCGAACTTTGGGTGGCGTCGATCAGGGCTTAGTGCGGCGGCAAGTAGCGTTCTGTTCAGTCCGCGGCCAAGCCGCGCATCGACTCACCGTCCTTCATGAAGGAGTCCGGACCCATGACCACCGCCCTCGTGGCCGAGAAGCCCAGCCACGCGACTCAGGGACTTCGGCCTGCTCGATAGCGAAGGCGATAGATACCGGTCGCTCTGGTCGATCTCCGAGAGAGGCCGCCATTTCCTCGACCTTCTGCATCCCGGCTGCCGGGACCCGGACCTGCCGTTCCGGATCGAGGAGTGGTCGCGGCTGCCGTGCGAGGAGGCCTATCCGAAGGTCGCGGGAAGAGCTCTCCTTCGACGCGTCGCTCATCCTAGCTTTTTGTCTTGAGAACATCCGATCATGGTCATCCAGGTACCACTCCTGATGCCCGCTCAGTCGCCCGTTGCGCCGCTCGCTCTCTTACCTCCTCGACGCGTTGCGGTGTCATGTTCGTCCACCCCTTCAAATGAAATTTGGTCACTGCTTCCCGCCACGCCTTGAACAACGAGGAATCGGTAACGGCAAGTTCGGTTGGAGCGTCGCTAGAGACAAGCCGAGCCACCTCCGCAAGCAGGTCCCAGTCCCGAGCCACCGCGGCATCGGCCATCTTCCCCTTCAAAAGGACGTCAAGCGCCTCCACGTGCAGCGAGCGCGCCGTGCGGACTGGAAAAACATTTCGATTGGCATCCAAGGCGCAGAGCACTTCTCTAACGGCGGCCAAGCCATCCTCGTCGCGAGCCGCGACTGCCAGCGGACGTCGGCCATCGAATGCCTCGTTGGGATGAGAAAGCCAGGCGTTGGCCAAGATGGCGTCTCCAAACACATCCTTGGATTCGGCAACGATCTCTTCTCGACGCCGACGTTTTTGCTCCGCCAAAGACTGGTCGACCGGATCGGCCTCCCTTCGCTCTTGATGGTCTTGGACGAGAATACCTACCATCATTGAGGGGCTCGCCATCGTCGAACCAGTCAACTTCTTATCAGTCGTCATGTCCGTAACCGCGACCGAGATGAGACCACTTTCAGGGGTCTCAATTTCAACCTTGTAGATTTCGGTTATCGTCGACGAGTCCATGTCATCCATGATCGGCTTCGCAAAGACACGGGTCATCCGTCCCTTATGCATGACGGGCTTCACCGCAGCGAAGGTTCAGATTCTTTCTCGGGGTGCAGCGCTTCGATCGTTTCGTCGGATAATCCGGCAATTACGACGGCCCGTTTTGCGGCGGCTATAAAAACCTCGTCCGGGACGGGGATGAGCTTGATGAAGTCTTCCCGTTCTTTGGATTCGGCTTCGGACCCGTATTTCACTGAATTCATTGTTCTCTCCCCACGTATTTTCTGAAGATCTCCATCGTCTCCGGGTCATCCAGCTCGAACGTGCCGTACCACTGCTCTTGTGTTTCGAGTAGCAGCGCCTGGCCCAGCGGCACCTTTTCCGGAAGACCGGTATCCTTGTTGAAATTCACGATGCTATTGACCGGGTCGCGCCAACTCGCGACTTCGCGGATAAGTTTGGGCTGCTCCCCGTCGAGGACTTCGCGATACGACCGCATGGAGGCCGGGGAAATCTCTGCGGCTGCCATTTTTAGGCGTCGGCCCGCTTCGGTTCTAACATTCCTCATCCAGGCAGTACGATCGGGCACGAACCCAAATCTCGCCCAGGCATATCGTCCGATATCCTGTGCTTCGATTGTGATCGTGTTTATGCCCATTCTACCGGCGGTATCAATCAGATCGGCCATGAGCATGCGCCCCTTGCCCTTTTGTCTGTCCACGCTCGGGATGAGCATCCGCTGCGCTTCGAACAGAGGGCCGCTGAGATCCAGTTTGCGTTGGGTCCACCAGGCTTCGCCGCTATCGCTCGGGAATCCCTTGACGCGAACGACGAACGATCCCGCCCTCGGATCAAGATCCGCGATCGTTATGGTCTTGTCGCCGGTCGCGCTGGCGGAAAGGAGTTCTCCAAGATCGTCGGGATACAGGCCGTGCGGTGCGTAGATATGATCCCGCCACCAGTCTATCGCGGCATCCGACAGAGGAGGATCGAACGACAAAAAATTCGATCCGGAAAACCGGTCTCTGTCGAAGTTGTTGAGAGCGTCCCACATGATCAAAGCCCCCGAACAGACGAAACCACAGATCGAGTGTCTGCGTTGCGCTCGGCAGCCTCCGGAATGGACGCCAAATCGGCTTTGACATTCGTCGCGACGTCGACCGAAAGGAAGCCTTCGGTCAGCACCTCGACCTTGCAGCCAAGCAGCTCTTCGAGCTCAATCTCGACCCGCGCCATGTCGTAAAGAGTGGTGCCTGGCGGCGCCTCCACCAGGACGTCCAGATCGCTGTCCTCGGTGTCCTCGCCGCGCGCGGCCGAGCCGAACAGCTTCGCATTGCGCATGCCTGCGCGTTCCAGGATCTCGCGAGCCTGGTCGCCGTGCTCGGCAATCGAAGTCGATGGTCTCATCGAACCGGCCTTTTCCGCGATATTCCGTTGGAGGCGGTCCACCCGCCTCGGGAATTCCGCTTAGAAATATAAGCAGCCGGACGGTAACGCGAAAGAGCGCCGAGCAGCCCCTGCCGACGATCGTTACTCTTTCAGCTTGTATTTGTCGTTCAGCCACCCCTAGAGCAATCCCTCGACCACCCTGGACACGTTCGTCTTACGCCGAATCGCCCTGACCTTGGCTTCCTCGATCGTCGCTTCGTCGACAAGTATCTGCAAAGGCGCCTTGCCCGCGGGCGCGCGTGGGCCGCTCCTGACCTTCGTCGCCCTTTTTGCCACGCCATCACCTCTGACTGGTCCATCTTAACCATGATGCAAGCCGCCGTCACATCGGCAACGGCTGCTCAGCACGCGAGCACATGTGCGCCCTTGACGGGGAGCCCTCACCTGGCGATTCCTGTCGGAAAGGGATTTCAAAAATTACGGAATGCTCCGTGCCGTCGCCCTCCACCCTGAAAGGGCCGATGGCGATCGAAATCGCCCGTCAGGGCAAGTTGATTTATCCGGAAAGTGTAGCCCGTCTCGCACCTCGGTGGGGTTCGGTCATCACGGCTTGCCCAGGGTCGCGATCGCATCGTCGTCGCGGAGGCCGCGCTTCGGTCCGGTCGCATATCGACGCGACGCAGGATCCGATCGTGAACCTCCAGAGGCTCTCCAATGTCGCGCCGGCGCGACATCATCCTCGTTTCGATCGTGGCGCCGAACGCCGCCTTGATGGCCGAAAACGCGGGCATCATCTCGCGAGCGGAAGCATCAGCTTTCGCCATCCCGAAGAGCGTCTTGATAGGCACGACGAGCTCGGCCGGCCTCATCAGAAATTCGCTGTCTTCCCGCGGCGCGCGGGCAGACATACCGGGCTCAGGGCCTCGGCGGCGCGAAATCCTCACCCACCCCACCGAGCGCCTCCTCGTCGATGGCAGCCAGTTTCCAGCAGCCGCGTTCGGAAGCATAGTACGTCTGTGATCGCGGTCCGAGGCGCAAATGCCGTAATTTCTGACTTGGCCAGCTCTTCGCCTTTTGCCGGCGTCCGAGCTACTGAATGACCATGCGATCGAAGATGGAATTCGCCTATCAGGTCCCTGTTACTCAATCCGAAATTCTTAAGTTGCAACAGAGAGCGGCCGCGGCCGTTAACCAGATGGGTCGTTTTGCAGTGACAGCCCTCTGCCCCGTCGGGGATTGACCGCGTCGGTCCGGCTTCCCCAGCGAGCCCCCGAAGCGTCGACCGGGCTGTCGTCGGACCAAACGGGCCCTGCAGAAGCTTCATGCGAAAGCGCGACCGGGATGCCGCCTCAGGCAGAACGGCCATCCTAGCCATGTAAGGCCGGCCGAGCCGTCGAAATGCCTTGGTGAGCGCCGCCGCGTCACGATCCACCGATGATCTGCTGGCCAACAAAACGCATGAAAGGCGTTTGGCCATTGGCCCCGAACAATACGACCGTATAGGGTTGTGACGCTCGTCCACTCTCCATGCCCGGTGAGCCGACGGGCATGCCCGGCACGGCGATGCCCTTTGCATCGGGTCTCTCCGAGAGGAGGCGCCGCACAGCGGCCGCCGGTACATGCCCCTCGACCAGATAGCCGCCGACCTCTGCCGTGTGACATCCGGCCAATTCTGCCGGAATGCCGAGACGAATCCGGACCGATGCAATATCCGCAGCGTCCTCGACCCGTACGGTGAAACCCGCGTCTCGCATATGCCGCGCCCAACCGGTACAGCACCCGCAGTTCGGGTCCTTATGTACGGTGATGGCGGCCCCTTCTGCGATCGCCGCGGCAGGCTTCGCCAGCACCGCTATGGCCAACAATTTGACAAGCGAGCGTCGCGTCAGCGGATGGATGCGTTTCGTCATGTTTCCCCTACCTTTCCTCACTGGCTGACCGACTTGGGATGCCGGCAGCCTCGCCTGAGCTGAAGCTGCAGCCAGAGCCGCGGCTTGCGAACCCACCTGCTTTCCTGATGCATCCTGTCCGATCCCCTGTCACGCCGCCTTGGGCACATCCTGAGCATCTTTGGCGGTAAGTCCGGTCGCTGCGTCGCCCTCCGGAAGCCCGCGTCCCTTCACCAGGCCGAAGATCGCCGGAATCACGATCAACGTCAGCAACGTGGAGGACGTCATCCCGCCGATCATCGGCACGGCAATGCGCTGCATGATCTCCGATCCTGTTCCCGTGCTCCACATGATGGGCAGTAGTCCCGCCATGATTGCCACTACGGTCATCATCTTGGGGCGGACGCGCTCGACCGCCCCCTCCATGATGGCAGCATGGACATCACGTCGGCTGAGGGCTCGGCCCTCCGCGCTGCGCCTGGCCTTCATCTCGGCCAGTGCATGATCCAGATAGATCAGCATCACCACGCCCGTCTCTGCGGCGACTCCCGCCAGTGCGATGAACCCGACGGCGACGGCGACGGAGAGATTGAAGCCGAGCCACCACATCATCCAGATTCCGCCCACCAGCGCGAACGGCAGCGAGAGCATCACGATCAGGGTTTCAGTCAATGCCTTGAAGTTCAAATATAGCAGCAGGAAGATGATCGTGAGCGTCACCGGAACCACGATCCTTAAACGGGCAGCCGCGCGCTGCATGTATTCGTATTGACCGCTCCAGACCACATAATAGCCGGCTGGGAATTGAATACTGTCGGTGACGGCGCGCTGCGCGTCCGCCACGTAGCTTCCGATGTCGCGATCCCGAATGTCCACGTAGATGTAGGTCGCAAGCTGCCCGTTCTCCGTCCGGATCGACGTCGGCCCGCGGGCCGGTTCGACTTTGGCGACTTCGCCCAGCGGCACGGCGCCGCCCGCCGGCATCGGAACCAGGATGTCATTGGCAATGGCCTTCGGATTGTCGCGGAGATCGCGCGGGTAGCGCATGTTCACCGTGAAGCGCTGCCTGCCCTCCACCGTGGTGGTGACGGTCTGACCTCCCAACGCGGCCGCGATGGTGTCCTGCAAGTCTTGGATCAGGATCCCGTAGCGAGCCAGCGCCTCGCGATCCGGAACGATCTCCAGATAGTAACCGCCGATGCCCCGCTCGGCGTACGCCGACGAAGTGCCGGGGACGGCTTTGATCACGCGTTCGATCTGTTTGGCGAGCCGATCGATCTCGACCAGGTCGGTGCCCATCACCTTGACTCCGATCGGAGTGCGGATGCCTGTCGACAGCATGTCGATGCGCGCCTTGATCGGCATGGTCCAGGCGTTGGAGACGCCCGGGAATTGCAATGCCTTGTCCATTTCCGCAATCAGGCCGTCGACGGTCATCCCGGGCCGCCACTGTTCCTTTGGTTTGAGATTCACGACCGTTTCGAACATCTCGGTCGGCGCCGGGTCCGTCGCTGTGGCCGCCCTTCCCGCCTTGCCGTAGACGGACGCGACTTCCGGGAACGACTTTATGATCCGATCCTGCATCTGCATCAGTTCGGCGGCCTTCGTGACCGAGATTCCCGGCAGCGTGGTAGGCATGTAAAGAAGGGTCCCCTCGTTGAGCGACGGCATGAACTCGGTACCGAGCTGTCGCGCGGGCCAGACCGAAGCTGCAAGGACTCCCACCGAAGCGAGGATGACCAGCGTCTTGGCCCGCAGGACGCCCTTGATTACCGGCCGGTAGATCCAAATCAGGAAGCGGTTGATGACATTTCTGCTCTCGGGGACGATCCGGCCGCGCACGAAGATCACCATGAGAGCCGGCACCAGGGTAACGGATAGCAGAGCCGCTGCGGCCATCGAGAAGGTCTTGGTGAATGCCAACGGACTGAACAGCCGGCCCTCCTGCGATTCCAGCGTGAAGATGGGCATGAAGGACACTGTGATGATCAGTAGGCTGAAGAACAAGGCCGGCCCGACCTCGGAGGCCGCGTCGATCAGTATCTGGACTCGCGACTGATCGGGCTTCGCGCGTTCGAGGTGCTTGTGGGCGTTTTCGATCATGACGATCGCAGCGTCGACCATGGCGCCGATCGCGATCGCGATGCCCCCGAGACTCATGATGTTGGAGCCCAGCCCCAGCAGCTTCATGGCGCCGAACGCCATGAGTACGCCGACCGGCAGCATCAGGATGGCGACGAGCGCGCTACGGACGTGCAGCAGGAATACGACGCAGACCAACGCTACGACGATGCTCTCCTCGAGCAACGTGTGTTTGAGCGTGTCGATGGCCGCATAGATCAGGCTCGACCGGTCGTAGACCGGGACGATTTCGACCGACTTCGGCAGGCTGCTCGCGATCTCCT
The DNA here is from genome assembly GCF_008932115.1 of Bradyrhizobium betae. Classification (NCBI taxonomy): domain Bacteria; kingdom Pseudomonadati; phylum Pseudomonadota; class Alphaproteobacteria; order Hyphomicrobiales; family Nitrobacteraceae; genus Bradyrhizobium; species Bradyrhizobium betae. Next base: position 4,566,899 of record NZ_CP044543.1, on the reverse strand, counting down.
TGAAGCGCTTCTTCACATTCTCGATGACGTCGAGGGCGTTGACACCGAATCTCTGCAGCACGATGCCGCTCGCGACCTCTCCCTCGCCGTTCAGCTCGGCGATACCACGCCGCTCGTCCGGCCCGAGCTCGACGTTGGCGACGTCCCGGAGCAGCACCGGAGTGCCTCCGGAGGTCTTCAGCACGATGTTGCCGAGATCGTTGATGTTCTTGACGTAGCCCTTGCCGCGGATGACGTATTCGAACTCGGACAGTTCGACCGTACGGCCTCCGACGTCGGCGTTACTGGCGCGGATGGCCTCTCGGACCTTTTGCATGCTGATGCCACGGTCCCGCATCCGCTGCGGATCGAGCACGACGTTGTACTGTTTGACGAACCCGCCGATGCTGGCGACCTCGGCGACGCCTTCGGCCTTGGCCAGTGCGAACTTGAGGTTCCAATCCTGGATCGTGCGGGTGTCCGCGAGGTTCAATTTCTTGGATATGACGGCGTACTGGTAGACCCAGCCGACGCCGGTGGCATCGGGGCCGATCGTCGGCGTAACGCCCGCGGGCAGCCTCGACGTTGCGCTGTTCAGGAATTCCATGACACGCGAACGCGCCCAATAGATGTCCGTCCCGTCCTCGAAGATCACGTAGACGAACGACACCCCGAAGAACGAGAAGCCGCGCACGACCTTCGATTTCGGCACCGTCAGCATGGCCGTCGTCAGTGGGTAGGTGACCTGGTCCTCGATCACCTGCGGCGCCTGGCCGGGATACTCCGTGTAGACGATCACCTGCGTGTCGGAGAGGTCCGGGATGGCGTCCAGCGGAAGATGAACAAGCGCGTAGAGCCCGGCGGCCGCCGCGAAGCCGGTGCCGAACAGTACCAGCAGCAGATTGCGAGCCGACCAGGCGATGATACGGGCGATCATTTGTGCTCTCCCGTCGCGTGGCCAGGTTCGATGGCTTGGGGCGTGGCCTCGGCAAAGCCCTTCAGCGCTGCTTTCAGATTGCTTTCCGCGTCGATCAGGAAGTTTGCCGAGGTGACCACCGCCTCGGCTCCCGAGAGGCCGTCGCGCACTTCGATGTAGCCGCCTCCTCGCCGGCCGAGCTTCACTTCCCGCGGCTCGAAGCGCCCTTCCCCCTTGTCGACGAGTACGGCCTGCCGGTTGCCGGTATCGAGCACCGAGCTGTCCGGTACGGACAGGACCGGCGCCGAGTCGCCGGTAGCGATTGCGGCATCGACGTACATGTCGGGAAGTAGTGCGAAGTCCGGATTGGCGAGTTCGATCCGGACGCGGGCGGTCCGCGTGTCCCGGTTCACCTGAGGGTAGATGACCGAGGTCTTCCCCGAGAAGGTCCGACCCGGAAAACTCCGGGCCCGAACCTCGACCGGCTGACCGACCGCGATGTTGCCGAGATCGCGTTCGGCCACGTCGACCAGGGCCCAGACCACCGAGATGTCGGCGATCCGGAACAGCACGTCGCCTGGGTTGGCCCGCATGCCCTCGATGGCGTTGCGCTCGAGCACGATACCGTCCCGCGGAGCCAACCACTGCACGTTGACGGGCGCGACGTGAGATTTCTCTATCTCGGCGATGAACTGGTCGGGCACATCAAGATTCGTAAGTCGCTGGCGCGACCCGCGGCCATACACTTCGATGCCCCCTACTGTCTTGGAAGTGACCGTCGCAAAGTATTCCGCCGCCGCGGAAGCCACCGCCGAACTGTAGATCTGCATCAGCGGTTGGCCCGCCCGGACGCGCGTTCCGGTGGTCACGTCCGCGACCTTCTGGAGGAAGCTTTCGGCTCGCATGGCGATCACGGATACGCGACGCTCGTCCAGCTGGATCGTACCGGGAGCCCTGACCGAGATGCGGATCGGGCGCCGCTCGACCGGCTCCGACTTGACGCCAGTACGCTGAATCTTGCCGGGCGACAGCTTCACTGAGCCGTCGTCGGCGTCGTCGCCTTCGTACACGGGGACGTAGTCCATTCCCATCGGATCCTTCTTCGGCACGGCCGAGGTGTCCGGGAGACCCATTGGATTGCGGTAGTAGAGGACCTTGCGGGAAGACTCCGCCTGCGGCCTTGGCTTTGCCGGCTCGTCGACCGTCTGGCCGTCGTCGTAGACGGGCAGATAATCCCGTCCGTGGTCGTCCTTTTTCGGTCCCGCAGACCAAAACGGCTGTCCGCCCGGATCACGATAGAAGAGCGGCGTTCGGCCTGCCGCTGCGGCGACCGCAGCCATGTCGGTACGGACGGGCCAGCGCCCATCGTTCAGGTACCAGTAAGCTCCCAAGGTCAAGCCGCCGCCCACCGCGAGAGTAGTCAGAAAACGAAAGGTATTCATGGCGTGTTGTCCTCGCGCGCAGCAGCGCGCATCCGAACGACTGAAAAACGGGATGTCGGGCACCGGCGAGCGGCGCCCGATGGGTGCTACTTGATCGCCTTGACGATCAGCTTGCCGGTGACGGTCTCCGCTTCACCCTGAACCTTCGCCGACAGCGTGACCTGGTAACGGCCGGCCATCGGCAGATCGGTCTTGAAAGCGTAGACGCCGGGCTCTTTTGGCGGCAGCGGCTCGACCGGCGATTCCATTTCGGCCATCCCGTCCGGAGCCATGTCGACCCGTGTCCTGAAGATCACGGCGTCCGATACCGGCTTGCCGGTCTGCTTGTTGGTCAAGCGAACGGCGAGCGTGACATCGTCGCCCTTCTTCATCTCCGGATTGACGGGTTCGAAGGCGTAGTCGCCGGCGCCCGCCATGGCGGCCGAAGCGGCGAACGAAATCGTGGCGGCCAAAGCCGCGGTGCTGAACTTGGAAAGCATTGTCCTGTCCTCATGATGTGATCTCGGCCGTGGCGCTAGAAGCGCGCACGTCAGTCGTCGCAGGCTCCTGCGCGACGTCGGGCTTTGCGAGATCAGATTCGAGGAGGCCGAAAAGGAGGATTACCTGCCTGGACCGTTACGATCTGGTCCGCCGGGATGGCTGCTTTACGTTCCGCGGCAGGGTCGAAACGGAACGCGATGCTTCGCACGTCTCCAAGCGCGGTCAGGCTGCCTGCGCAGCAGAAGCCCGTACCGCACTTGTGGTGTTCGCTGTGAATGGGAGTGCCTGTCGTGTCGTCCGGGCAGCAATCCATCGACATGTCGGCCGACGCTTCCATCTGCATCGTGGAAGCGCTGTCCGACGCGGTCATGGCCACGACCGTCGCCGACGCGCCGAGCGGCGCCAGCGCCAAGGAGGCGGCAATCGCGAATGCCAGAATTGTTCGGACGAACCGCATCGTTGTTATTTGCTCGCCATCACTTCCTTAGCCGGACAACACCTATCGGCCCGGACGATACCATAACCCAGAGACATGCAGGATCTTTGATCTAGCTCAATCATTGGTGATCCCATTAACGTTACCTGTTCGCTCGGCCCACGACGTCCATCAGTTCGGCGATCTTTCGCCTTTGATCCGCCTTGTCGCCGCTGCGGATCGCATGTTCCACGCAATGGGACACGTGATCCCGCAGTATCTCTTCCTCGACGCGGCGAAGCGCCGCCCTGACCGCCGAGATCTGGGTGACGATGTCGATGCAATACCGATCCTCTCCGACCATCTTCGCCAAGCCGCGAACCTGACCTTCGATGCGGTTCAAACGTTTCTGGCACGTAGCCTTGATGTCGTTTCTCATGCCACGTATATACCCCCTAGGGTACATTCCGCAAGATGGAGCTGACGATGGCTCGGCCAAACACGCCGAATTCCGAGAAGACCGACAAGAACTGCTGCGGACACTGCCAGTCCACCGCATCGGCTTCCGAGCACCATGCTCACCACCATCATCATGGTGGCGCGCAGGGGGCCACGGTGGATCCCGTTTGCGGAATGGAGGTGGACCCGGACACGGCTCGTCACAAGGCCGAGCACGGAGGTCAGAGCTTCTACTTCTGTTCGGACCGTTGCAGGACGAAGTTCGTGGAAGATCCGGCGAAATACATACGCGGAGAGATGAAGAAGACGCAGGCTGACGTGCCCGAAGGCACGATCTACACCTGCCCGATGCATCCGCAGGTCCGCCAGGTTGGACCAGGCAATTGCCCCATCTGCGGCATGGCGCTCGAACCCGAGCTCGCCACCGCGGACGCGGGGCCCAATCCCGAGCTGGTCGATATGACCCGTCGGTTTTGGGTGGGTCTCGCCCTCTCCGTTCCGGTCGTGGTCCTCGAGATGGGCGCTCACCTCGTCGGTGCTCACGGTTGGATCGACCAGTCGCTTTCCAATTGGATCCAGTTCGTTCTCGCGACGCCGGTCGTCCTATGGGCAGGGTGGCCGTTCTTCGTTCGCGGCTGGCAGTCGGTCGTGACGCGCAATCTGAACATGTTCACGCTGATCGCGATGGGTACGGGAGTCGCCTGGGTCTACAGCGTGGTGGCGACGGTTCTTCCCGCTGCGTTTCCTTCGACGTTCCGGGGTCATGACGGCGCAGTGGCCGTGTATTTCGAAGCGGCCGCGGTCATCACGGTACTGGTGCTTCTCGGGCAGGTGCTCGAGTTGCGCGCGCGAGAAGCCACTTCCGGAGCGATCAAGGCGCTATTGGACCTCGCGCCGAAAACGGCACGCCGCATCCGGGAGAACGGCTCTGACGAGGAAGTCCAGATCTCGGAGCTCCGGCCGGGCGATCGTTTGCGCGTCCGCCCGGGGGAAAAGGTGCCAGTCGACGGCGAGATCGTCGAGGGCCGATCTTCGCTCGACGAGTCGATGGTGACTGGCGAATCCATGCCGGTCAGCAAGGAGGTCGGCGGCAAGGTGATCGCCGGCACGCTCAACCGCTCCGGCGGATTCGTCATGCGGGCCGAAAAGGTCGGCAGCGATACGATGTTGTCTCAGATCGTGCAGATGGTGGCGCAGGCGCAGCGCTCGCGCGCGCCCATCCAGCGTTTGGCGGATCAGGTCGCGGGTTGGTTCGTTCCGGCGGTCATCGTGATCGCTGTCGCGGCTTTCGCCGCTTGGGCCGTCTACGGTCCAGAGCCCCGCCTCGCCTTCGGTCTCGTCGCGGCGGTCAGCGTTCTCATCATTGCTTGCCCGTGCGCTCTGGGACTGGCGACCCCGATGTCCATCATGGTGGGCGTCGGGCGCGGCGCACAAGCGGGCGTGCTCATCAAGAACGCCGAGGCGCTGGAGCACATGGAGAAGATAGACACGCTCGTCGTCGACAAGACCGGCACGCTGACGGAAGGCAAACCGAAGGTCGTCGCGATCGTACCGGTCAGTGGATATTCGGAGGCGGACGTGCTGCGGCTCGCCGCCAGCGTCGAACGCGCCAGCGAACATCCGCTGGCGGATGCCATCGTCAATGCGGCCAAGGATCGCGGAATTCAGACGGCCGACGTCAAGGACTTCGACTCGCCGGTCGGCAGAGGCGCCCTCGGCACGGTAGAGGGCAAGAAAATCCTCCTCGGCAACGCGACTTTCCTGCGTTCGGAGGGTGTCGATACATCTGCCCTCGAAAGCGAAGCCGAGCGTCAGCGCGGTGAAGGTGCAACCGTCATCAACATGGCCACCGACGGCAGGCTCGCGGGCATTCTGGCCATTGCCGATCCGGTGAAACAGTCGACGCCCGAGGCGCTGCGCGAACTGGCCGCCGAGGGCGTGAGGGTCATCATGCTGACGGGCGACAACCGGACCACGGCCGAGGCGGTCGCCCGGAGACTCGGCATTGCGGATGTGGAAGCCGAGGTACTGCCCGATCAGAAGAGTGCGGTCGTCGCAAAGCTACAGAAGGACGGTCGAAGCGTCGCCATGGCGGGCGACGGCGTCAACGACGCGCCGGCTTTGGCGGCGGCCGAAGTGGGCATCGCCATGGGCACGGGAACGGACGTGGCGATGGAGAGCGCGGGCGTCACTCTTCTCAAGGGAGATCTCAACGGCATCGTCCGTGCGCGGCGGTTGTCACGCGCCACCATGAGGAACATCAGGCAGAACCTCTTCTTTGCATTCGCCTACAATGCCGCAGGTATCCCTATAGCGGCCGGAGTCCTGTATCCGACGCTGGGACTGCTGCTGTCGCCGATCGTCGCTGCGGCCGCGATGGCGCTGTCCTCCGTCAGCGTGGTCGGCAACGCGCTGCGACTGCGGACGACGCGGGTCTGACGGGTCAAAGAAGTCGCGCGATCGCCTGAATGCCTTTCATGCCTGTCCCGAAGCGGGCGATCGCGTCCTTGTTCCGCTCCAGCTCGCCATACGGCAGGTAGCGTACCTGCAAGTCAGCGACGCGACTGAACGCCGGCCGACGAAGCTGATTACGCACCTCGTCCTCCCTGCCGTCCGGAGCGACCAGAAACAGTCCGCCCGCGGTATGCAGGTCGCCGCTTAGCGCCAGATCGAGCATGCGTACGATCCCGGAATAAATCGAGGTCGTGTGTTCGACCTCGAAAGCAGCGACCACGCGATCGCTCGCGGCATCCAACCAGAGCACATCGATGAGCCGGATCGATTCTGCGCCGGCGGCATCTTCGATTGATGAGGGCAGACGGTCGATGCAACCGGATGCCAACATGGCGCCATTGTATGAGCGTCCGCGATCGTTCGAAGCGATCCATATCCGATAACCGAGCGCCAGGCCCAGGTCGCGGAGCCAGGCTTGGACTTGCGTATGGGTAAGATCGTTCTCGCGCGCCGCCGCAATGGGAGCTTCGAGCCGTTTTGCGGTCTCGCGCGCCTTCGAGAGCTCGGATAGCCAAGCGTCTCTTGCTGTCTCGCCATTGCCGACGGGAGGAGCGCTGAAGCGTCCGGTACCGACATCGAACAGAAATCCCGCGATTGCGCCGAGATCGTTGGAGAGAAGATCCCGATAAGCTCGGTTCAGCTCCAGGATGCCGCGTCGCATCCCAAGATATTGATCCCATCGCCCGAGCTTCACCTTGGCGCCCGTGATCGCATTGAAGCCGTTCACGATCGCGGTGTTGAATGGCGGCATCAGCGTCGGGTGCAGGAAGTACAGGAGATTGGCGACAGCGGGCCCGAGACCCTTGATCTTCAGTCGATCGATCGTGTCGATTCCTTCGACGAGCTCCTGCTCGGTGCTGCAGCAAGAACAGTGATGCAGGAGTTGACCGAAAGCCCGCTGATTTCCGGCATCCTCATAGATGTCCGGGATCCGAAGCTTCGGTTTCCACAGGAAGGCGTGATCGGCTCCTTTGAAGATCTGCCTCTGCTCCGCGATCGACCCCACGATCGTTTCGAGGGAGGAGCCCCTGTACACGTTGCCGAACGTTCCGCCCCCGATCTCCTCGACCACCTGAGCGATGCCGCGTCGAATCGACCTGAAGTTCTTCAGGCGCTCATCCCACAAGAACCACGTGCGATAGGTCGACCCAGGGTCCTGTCGCCATCGCTCGATCAACACGCGCAATAGGTCCGTCGAACCCGGATACGGCATCGTTTCAATCATGCTTGTCGATCCACATCGCGCATATCCGAGCGCCCACGACGTTCACGGGTCAAAAATATTACAGCAAAACTAAACATTTTCTCGCTTCGAGTCAGAAAGGAACGAAGACCCTATGCGACTGTTTCGTCACGAACAACGCATTGGAGCAGCCGTGATCGCGCTTCCCTACGATTATTTTCTGCTCGGCTGGTTCGTTATAGCAGTCATCTCGACCGCCTACGTCGCGTACGACCAGTTCGCCGGAAATCCCGAGCCTGCCGTGATGAAATGGGCGTTCGTCCTCATCACGCTCTACATGGGGCCGTTCGGCCTGCTCCTCTACGTACTCGCCGACAAAGAGCCGCGGCCAGGAGAACACGAACGATTCACTTCCCCGCTGTGGAAGCAAGGGGTCGGCAGCACCATCCATTGCGTCGCCGGAGACGCGACCGGAATCATCCTTGCCGCAGCGACGACGGCCTTCCTCGGATTGCCGATGTGGATCGATCTGATCGTGGAATATCTGGCGGGATTTTCGTTCGGGCTATTCATCTTCCAGTCGCTGTTCATGAAGCGGATGATGGGTGGTTCATACTGGCAGAACGTGAAAAAGAGCTTCATGCCGGAATTCATCAGCATGAATGCGATGATGGCGGGAATGGCGCCGACGATGAGCTTCCTGATGATGGGGCGCGATATGCGCGCCATGGATCCCCTCGAACTGACGTTCTGGGGCGTGATGTCCCTTGGCGTGATCGTCGGATTCGCGACGGCCTATCCGTTCAACGTTTGGATGGTGCATGCCGGCATCAAGCATGGGCTCATGACCGAACGGTCCGATGCACACGGCGGACATCACGATCGGCACGATGATCATGGGCGCGCCGGGATGAGGAGCCAGGCCACCGTTCCGCAACTGGCCGCTTTGGCGGGGGTGACAGGATTGCTGCTTGTCACCGGAATGGTATGGCCGGGCTTCTACGTGAACCTCACCCTGAGCGCGCACGATGTGGACGGCGCGATCATGCCGCCCGGAATGATCAACACGTTCGACCTGCCGGCCGCTGCCATGCGGGATATGGCAGCGGTGAAGCCGCGACAGGTCGACTACGAAGCGCCGCCGACGGCGCGCGGCGACCAGGTGCTTCAGCCAAGGCTGGAGAACGGCGTCAAGGTGTTCGATATCGAGGCTTCCGCGATCCGCTGGAATATCTTACCGGACGTTGCGGTTCAGGCTTACGCGTATAACCATCAAATTCCGGGGCCTCGGCTGGAATTGACGGAAGGCGATCACGTCCGGATCAACTTCCACAACGCGCTGCCCGAGAGCACGACGGTGCATTGGCACGGACTAATCGTACCAAATGAGATGGACGGCCCGGCAAAGATCACCCAGCCGCCCGTCCCGCCCGGCGGTTCATACAGCTACGAATACACCGTCGGACAGCACGGCACATACTTCTATCACAGCCACGATCATCCCGACCGTCAGCAGGCACTCGGTCTCTACGGTGCGCTCATTATCCAGCCGGCGGACCCCTCGTCCGAGGTCAAAGCGGACCTTGAATACACGATACAACTTCAGGAGTGGCTGAAGCGCGAGTGGCTCACCTATCCCGCGATGCTGATGGAGGGCGCTCTCCCCAACTACTTCACCATCAATGGAAAGGCCTTTCCTGCGACCGACACCGTGCAGATGAGAGTTGGCCAGACAATAAAGTTGCGTTTCATCGGCACCAACAACAACTTCGTCCACCCCATGCATGTGCACGGCGGCCCTTTCGAGATCGTGGCGGTGGATGGCGTCACGCTCGCCGAAAGCGCCCGTTATCAGGCGGACACCGTGAACGTTGGTCCGGGCCAACGGTACGACGTTGTTTGGACCGCTCGCCGGCCTGGGAAGTGGTTGGTCCACTGCCATATCCCTCATCACACGGCCAACAACAACGTCGAGCAGGGCGGCGGGGGTGGGCTGATGTTGGTCTTAAACGTTCAGTGATTCCGCGTGAGGTCAGCGGCGGAAGGACGTTGCCGGTTCGTGACTCTCGTCGAACTCATCCACCACTGGCGCAGCGACCCAATCATCGCGCCATCTACCGCGATGGCAGAGGCGCTGCAGCCGATGTCGCCTGTCGGGGGACGGCAGCCCACTCGGCGCGAGCAGCACTATCGGCTTCACGGCTTCACGCTCTCGTTGTTCTCGAAGTCATCGCCCGCCTCGGGATCCACCAACGGCGGCAGGGTCGCAAGGTGCGCCTTGATCTGATTGAGACGCAGCGGCGCCCATCCGAAAACGTCGACGCCGATATCCATGCTCTGGCTGTTGCCGGGCAGGCGACCGTGCGAGTGGCCATACAACATCAAGGCGCCCTTGCGGATGCAGGGCCATGTGCGCAGAGCGTAGTGGCACAACACGCAGCGGGTGCCGTCAATGGAGACAAACGCGATATCCCGCTGGCTGGCCCACGGAAGCTCGCGCGTCTCCTCGCCGTCGTGATTTCCGAGCACGATGTGCTTGTTCCCCGGCAGGCTATCGAACAGCTTGCGCAGCTGGTCTACGGGCATGCGGTGAGCGAAATCGCCAACGACGATGATGTCGTCGCCGGGCTTGACGACCTTGCGCCAAGCATCCGCCATCGTCTGGTTCATCTCAGCGACGTTCGCGAACGGGCGGCCGCACATGCGGATGATGGATTCGTGGCCGAAGTGCGGGTCGGCGAAAAGCCAGGTGGCGTGCTTCACTGCAATTGTCCTTTTGGCTCGAACCACATCGAGCTCGCGGCGGCGACGTCGACCGGGTTGACGATCATGTCGGTGTCCTCGTCGTCGGGCTCGTAGATCAGGTCCTCGAGCCTGCAGACCAGGACCTTGTCGCCCTTCTGAAGGACGACGACGTGGCCCGGCGCGATCTCGGAATTCGCATGCAGGCTCATCGCGCGGCCCTCCGCTTGGCGTCTCGGCGCACCCAGGCGCGGACATCCGGCATCGTGGACGGATTCGCGCGCAGCTCGTCGCCGACCGTGAGCACGTAGCCGACGATCGGCAGCGTCTCGACGCGGCTGCGTTCCAGAGTCGGATCGACGAGATACCTCATCACGTGCGCCATCCCGGCGCCGGCCGGGGCTCGACATCGACGACGAGGCACGGATCGAATGCTGGATTCTCGCGGCCGCCGGGACCGCGCGGGTCGGGATAGCCGCGCGGATTGGCGACGACGCGTGTGTCGCCGGCGACGTAGTCGCGATTGGCGTGGACGTGGCCATGCAGCCACAATTCAGCGGCGGTCTCGCCCGTCATGAGGCGCGCCTCGAGATCGGAGGCGTAGCACTGATCGAGATCTGCGGCCGCCGGCCACCGCAGCAGGCTGCGCGGCGACGGTGCGTGATGCGTGACCACGACCGCAGCTTGGCCGGCGGGGCGCTCCGCCAGCGCCTTTTCGAGGTAGGCGACCGACGCCTTGTGCGCGTCGATCGTCTGGCCCGGGCGGAGCATGTCGCGCGAGCGGCCCGCGCCGGTCTTGATCATGCGGTAGTCGTTCATCCGCCGCGTCGCATCGCGCACCGCGTCGCCGAACATCAGGAAGGGCGGCCGGACCATGAAATCCGTCCAGAGCGTGGCGCCGATGAACAACACGTCGCCGATCTCCGCGCTCGAATCCGAGAGCAGCGTGATACCCAGTTCGTGCGCGACCTCCGGCATCATCCGCAGCTGCTTTTCCCAGGTCGTCTTGAGCTCCGGACGGTGCTTGTCGTGGTGGCTGTAATGGTCGTGATTTCCGGCGACGTAGATCAGGGGCCGGTCGCGGTCCGGATACAGCTCGCGGACGCGCCGCAGCGCCAGCGTGCCCGGCGCCGCCGCGTCGCCGGCAACGACGGTCACGTCGGCGTCGACCTGCGGCATGCCGTCGAGCTCGTTGCTGGCGATGTCGAGATGCAGGTCTGAAACGGGATTGATGCGGATCATCCTGCTCTCTCAACCCTTCCTGAGGCGCTCAGCCATCTGCTTGCAGCGCCGGCAGGTGACCGGGTAGACCTTCTTCCGGTCGTAGTCGTTGACCCACTCCGGGGACGGTTCGCACAGCAGATCGCCGGCCTTGCGCTTGATGCGGCCGACCGTAAGGTCCTCGCGCAGCAGGACGTGGTCGACGGCCTTGCTGCGGGCGCCAGAGCCGTAGCTGCGGCCGCAGGCGTTCACGGACACCTTGAAGGCCGGATCCCAGCGTACCGGAATCGGCAGGGTCCCATTGAAGGCCCCCGCGCGCTCGTTGCTTTCGGATTCCTTCTTAGCTTCGCGCTCACGTTCCGCCGCCGCAGCAGCCTCCTGGGAGGCGCGCTCGCGGCGTTCGTTCGCCTCGAAATCTTCGAGAGTGACGGCGCAGGCGCTGGGACTCGCTTCGCCCGGCAGCTTGCGCCACATACCGACCATTTTCGTGCCGGATGGCGGCACGTCCTGGCCGGGCATGAAGTCGTTGCCGAGAAAACGGCCGAGATGGTCGATCTCAGCGACCTTCGAGCCGTAGAACCAGCTCGGGCTAAGACATCTGTCCTCGATGACGTAATAGTGCATGCGCGACCCAAACGATGCTGTTGAAGCCCCGTCGGCGCCCGCCTCCCAGGCAAAGCGGCGCCGGTACCCCTCGTTAGATGCTGGAGGAAGCGATGGCGGAGGCCGCAGCGGCGTCGGTCGACGACGGCGGCTGGCCGATCTTCGCCTCGATCTCGGCGACCTCGGCCTTCGCCGGGGCTTCGAGCGTCTCAAAATGAGCGAGGACATACTGCGTCGCGCTGACGAGCGCCGACCTTGCGCTCTGGAGGTGAACCGAAGCCTCGGTCACCGCCTCGGCGCCGGCGATCTTGCTCGACAGCTCGCCGAGGTCGGCGACGAGTTCGGTGATGATGCTGCGATGTTCAGCGGGCAGCGGATCCGCTGCCGACAGATCGACGGCGCCGTTCGCGCCGGCGGCGATGGTCTCTGCGTCAGTCATGGGTGCCTCTCCCGTCGAAGGACTCAAAAATCGACCCGATCGCTAAAATTATCGGGAACGACCTCAAGAATGGTAAACGTCTGTCGAACTAAAGTCAAATATCGTCGAACGATCGACGTTCAATAGAATCTACCCACAGGAAAGGATCCGAAAATGCCCGGAGACAGTCACACCGCCTACCCCGCCAACTTCGGATCTTGCGCGTTCGCCGGCGCCTGCACGCTCGCCGCCGCGTTGACGGCCGGCATGCAGGCAGCGGCCCAGCGCAACGCCAACGCCTGGGCGAACTGGAATCGGGACCAGCTCGAGAAGGCCCTGAACCTGTCCGAGGCCCTGCGCGAGCGCGCGATCGAGCGCGCCGAGGCCGCCGAGGCCGAGCTGCGCAAGATCAAGATGCTCGCCCTCAAGCGCCGGCGCGACCTGGCGCCGGCGTAGCGAACTGCGCAGCCCACCCCTGAGCCGGCTCAACATACGCCGGCTCCGGGGGCCACGCAGTGACCGACGGCAGCGGCTGCACCTTGCGCACGCCGGGGACAGCGAACAGTCCGCGCAGATGCGATTGCAGATCGGTTTTTTCGACGGAAACGAGCTTTTCAGCTTCCGCCGCGGTCAGGCCCGGCGCCCACTCTTTGATGGCCCGGGGAAACCAGCTCGGCACCGCGACCGGGCCGTCGGCGATCAGCGAGTCCATCAACCAGTGCCAGAATGCCTCGGCCACCTTGCGACTGTTATTCGCGACCGCCGCGTCCTCGGCGGCGACGCGCGCGGCCAGGTCCTCGACGAGCGGAGAGTCGCCGGGGGGCGGGCCAACCAGCGGGCCACCGAACACGCTGCCGAGCAGCCTTCCTGGGATCGAGAGCACGACACGTAGGCACGAGATCGCAGCGCGGAACGCGGCGCCGATTGCAGAGCAGATCGATTTCAGCATGGTCACCTCCGTGGGATTCCGAGCAACGGATACTCGACGCTCCGGCAAGATGAAAATCGGCAAGGATCCGAAAGCCGCTTGACAATCGTCTTCGGTCAGACGCATGTTGTTCGACGCAATGCCTGACTAACGCAGATGGAGGCCCGGTGAAAGCGCCACGAACCACGTCCGAACTGCTGCCGTTCGTGGGCAAGAAGCTCTATTCCCGCTATTGGACGACGCTCCTGGCGCGCGGTCTCGGCATGAGCCGCAGTCAATTGTTCGAGCACCGCCGCGGGAGTCCCAAGACCACCAAGCGCGATATCCCGGGCGATCTGGTCGCACTGATCGAGAGCGAGCGGGACCAGTGCGCCGTCCGCTCGATGGAGCTGGCGCAGCTGCGCAACCGCGTTGTCGGAATAATCGAGAAGGCGAAGTAGCAATGGCCGCGGCGCAGCTCGATCTCCTCTCCTGGTCCGCGACGCGAGCGACACAATGATGTTCGTGCGTCTACTCGGATTTTCGGACGAGTTGATCGCCGATCTCATCGTGGCGTGGATCGGCGGCCGCACTATCGGACCGAAGGATGCGGCAGCGAGCTGGACGAAGCGACCGCCGGAGGACATATCAGATGAGTAAGCGCAGAGAGCCGTGGCCGAACACTCAGCTCTGGACGGAAAGTGTCGCCGTGCTGCGCGAAATGCACGGCTCGTCCTGGCGCCGCGAGGGTCAACGGTTGTTCGACCTGAAGCGCGGGCAGCTGCGGGCTCACATCGACAACCCCGACCATCCGCCGAGCATTCGCATGTTAATCGAGAACAAGCTGGTCGCAGCCATGCGCAAGCAGGCCAAGGGGCACCGCGACGCCTGGATCGCCGGGATCGAGCGCGCGAAAAAGGTCGAGGTCGCATTCTGGCGCCGCCGCGATCCGGCCCTCATCGACATGGAGCAGCTGCTGGCGCTCCAGGCGGACGACCGCCGCCGGTGCGAGCGCCTCAAGCAGAGGGTCGCCGGATGCTGATCAAAGGATTCCCGCGCCGCCCGCAGCCGAAGAAGGCCGAGCCGATGCCGGCGCAGGTCGCAGCGGCCGCCCCGACGCCTACTGCGCTGCGTCCGAAGGCTCCGCCGATGCCGACTCCCGAGCAGCGCGCCGCATGGGAGGTCGCGCGGAAAGAGCGTGTTGAAGCAGAGGCAGCTCGCTGCGCAGCGAAGCGGCCCCCGCCGACGCGTCCGGCGCCTCCGCCTCTGCCGGGCAGTCCCGAGTATCAGGCCGCGCTAGAGCGCATGGCGGCGATGCGCGGCACTGCCGGGCCTCAGCCTCCGGCCGCTCCGCAGCCCGCGCAGGATACTGTCGGATACGTCGACGAGGAGGAGACGCACGACGAGGATGGGCGCCTCATTATCCGGACACCAGTGCAGCCGGGCCCACGCCCGGCGGCGGTGACGCTTACGCCAGAGATCGAGGCACGGGCGGTCCCGCAATTGCCCCGGCCGGCCGGCCTCCTGATGTCCGGAGTGACACCGCGCCGGCCGACGGTGCCGACGCCGCCCAAGCGGAGGAGCTGATCATGAGCGGTGTCGACCCGTTCAAGAGTGGATTTCTGCCACTCCCATATCTCGACAGCGACCGGTTTGATGCCGAAAACTGGGCCGAGATCCGCCGCCTTCAGGCGGCACGCCGCATCGTCTACGTGCGCAAGCTCGGCGAGAACAAGTATGAGATCGTCGACGGTGGCGCCGCACAGGCCTGACGCCTTGCTCCGCCTCTCGCCGGCGCCGCTGCACCTTCTCGTCGCCATAGCCCGGGGCGCGGTGCTCCGCCGCTACGACGTCACTGCGCCGTTCTGCCTGATCCGGCCGCCAAGCCCGGGAGACGAGTTCGACTCCTACGAGCGCGTCCACGCGCGAGCTCCGCGCCTATTAATACGGCTCGGGCTCGTAGAGCCTGTCGACAGATTCGATTGGCATGCGTCCAACGCCGGGATCGCCTGGTTGGCCGCGAACGCAATTGCGGCCAAATCTGACAAACCCTGAAATCAGTAGTGACGTTTCCAGGTGAGTAACGGGGGGCGTCGAGGTGCAATCCATCAAGCGTGACGGCATCACGCGTGACGCAGCCTGATGCCTGAAAAGTGATCGAACATTATCTCACGGTAACTCACTGTGCGATCGCCCAGACCGACACGCCGAAATCGATCCGAAACCAATGCATCGAATGGGAAGCAAGCCGCGTTCCATGGTGGCGCACAGCGCCCACGATTCGTCGCCGGCAGAAATCGGATTATGGCCGCAGAAAACGGATTAGGCGAGCCCGCCGGCAGAAACCGTGTTAGCCGGCTCACATCCAATGATGGCAACTTGGCCACTAGGCCCGCCGCCGAGCAGGCTGCTAGGTCAGCGCCGCTGCTGTCGGGGCCGCTGCATGTTGGCGGAGAGAGTGGGACTCCCTTCCCTTATGCCCCGATTGCGCGAAAACCGCTGAAAAACAAGGATTCCCGGAAAGCCCCGCCGCAGTTTGTGACCACCGCTGTGTACCACCTCGTCGGCCGATTCGGCCGTCAAACTCGGCCGAATTCGAGGCATCTCGGAAGGATTCGGGCCGGCGAACTGCGCCGATGCGAATTCGAAACAGCTTTCGCGCGGGCGCTCGAATGGCCTCACGGCCGGGAGGCGGCCGTCCTCGACGGCCTGGCGCAGGCTGCGAGGTCGCAGGCGCGCGTCCGTCGTCCGACCCGTGGTCGACGGCTTCGACGAGGAGGCTGCGGTCCGGCAAGAAAGCCACGTAGCCGTACGGATGCCAGGTCGTGATCGGCTCGCGGCGGTCGCCGTCGAGCCAGATGACCGTGTGCATTCCGATGCGGCCGAAAGCCCGCGTGATGGCGGCCTCGTCGAGATTCGGATTGCGCGAGAACAGGCAGCTCCGGGTCGTCACCGCGACACCTTGGCCGTCTGTGACGTAGGTGCCGCCCTCGTCGTCGAACGGCACGCCGACGACGGGAACGCCGAAGTCGTGGGTGCGCGCCAGACGATATCCGTGCCGTGCAGCGCGCGAGCCTCCTCCTCCGCTTGGTCTCAGTTCAGCGGTGGCGGATGTGTTCAGATCGGCAGCGGTGTTCCCTGGCGTCCGAAGCCCTGCCGAATCCGAATTGGGCCGAAAAGGATGTTGGTCCGCCTGGCAGATCAAGGAAAGAGCGTGGGCCGAAGCGGGCGCGTGTCAAGCGACGTTGAACTCACCTGCACGGCGCCGCCGTCGGCCTTTCCCGGATGGAACGCCGTCGAACGCGAGGATTAGGATCGCTCTCTGGAGACACGGAATGTCCCTGGGCCCGAGTAATCCAAGTCCATGAGGTGCAGCAGTTCGGCACCTTGCTCTGGCGTAGCTTCGTACTCCGCGCCCCAGATTTCTGGATCGTCGGCGGGCAGGCCGAGGATGGCAATGACCTGCTCCTGCGGAATCCTTTCGCTTGCGCCCTCGAACAGCAGCTTTTTGTTGGGGACGTCCCATACGCGGACGACGAATTCGAGCGTCATATTTCTGCTTTCCTTCCGGGCACCGCCGGCTTCTTCTGCTCGCCGGTATTGGGATCGTAGGCTCCCTGTGACGGCCGCGCTTGTCGTAGACCTCAACTTCGCCGTGTTGCCAATCCCATTCGCCGAAGGTCCCGTCCGGGAAGTCCCAGCGTGGCCGGATCTTTCCGCCTGCTCCTCTCGATTTGCCGGGCACTTTGATGGACCCGGGAAAGCCAGGAAGACTCCCTCGGGGTGGCGGCTCGTAGCCCATTGAAGCCGAGGTATCTTCCATATAGTCGGTAAATGTTCAGATTCGATACCCGGGATTTGCGTCTATGGCCTTGGCCAGGCCGTTGACGATGCGGTCGCGAAGCCGCTGCTCGCCCGGGCATTTTGCCGAATCCTGGGAGCATTGAACCGCTCGGGACGCGAGGTAACCGCCGATGGCTACCGCTCCGGCAGCCACCCAAGTCCGTTCGAGCGTACGGGCAAGCGCGCCGGCTTTTGCGGACGGCGCGACGAGCGCAACCATCGAGACGGCGACGAAAGCAATCCGAGCGAGTCGGGAGAGGTAGGCCATTAACATGCGGAGTTCTCCGCGCTCTTACTGGCACGCCGGTCGAATATTTCCGGTGAACGAAACGGCGACATCTTTACTCAAAACGCCGCCGTAGAGCGAAGATTGGCCCGTCCATGCCGAGGACATCATTGGTGGGGCTGGATGTCCTCGCGTCTCCATAGACCCGGGCGCGCGCCTTGCCGCGAAACGCGAAGGACGAGTTGCGCGCAACAACGAACAGGTCGGGATGGACCGATAACTCTGTGATGATGTCTTCCGCGACGGAAGGCTGCGAATACGGTCGCGACCGCGCGTCCGGCGAGACCGAGTTGCCTCTGGAGAGCTTCCCGAGAGATCGCCCTGTACGATGCACGATGTCATGCATCGGGAGTTCAACTTGGACGAGGCCGACCTGTCCCGCGGCAGCGGCCCGGGCAAGCGCGGCTGGCGGCACCTTAACATATCTGACTCCCAAGACCCGAAAAGACCGCTATGCTTCGGGTTTTCCCGTCTGGGGGCAACTCATGTTCGATACCGCCACCACCGCGCTTTTGCGCGCGGTCCTCGATGAAGTCTGCGAGAGCGTTCCGCACCGCGAGATCGGGGCGCGCACGCACGTCGCCTCGAAGATCCTGGAGGCCGCCACCAAGGGCGAAATCTCGCCCGAAACTCTCCGACAGGTCGGTCGCGAAGCACTCTCCCGCGCGCCCACGATGTGGCGCTGACCAGCGAGGGGCCGCGGTGAACTTCCAGGTCACGGTGCTGAAGATTCTGGTCAGTTATCCGGGCGGCTTCGCCGTGATGGCCGACCTCAAACGCGACATGGCGATCCTGGCGACCAGCGGCCGCAACTGGGCCGAGCGCACGAAGCGGCTCGCCTCGCGCATGCCGGACCTCGACATCTTCTCCCAAGGCTTGGTCGAGCGCGAAAGCGGCGGTTGGAAGATCACCGAGAAGGGGCGCGCGGTGCTGGAATTCCTCGAGGCTCGTCCTGGGACCCACCAGTTGCCCGATGCGCCTTCGGTCGAGACCGTCGCTGCGCCAGTGCCTGCCCTCCCGCAACCGGCGGATCGGGCGAAGCGGCGGCGCGAACGCCGCGAGCGTCGGCGGGAGGCGCGCGAACGAGCTCGGGCAAACGCTTCCTGACGTCGCCACGCGTTTGCGGAGCGGCCTCTCCTGCAATACGGCCGCCCTCGTGGATTCTACGGAGAACAGTTGCAGAAACCTGGGAAATTTCCCGGCGCTCAAAGCACGAACGCCGCGACTGGGTGAGGCACGGAACCGGTACGCAAGTCAAATGACGCACGAGCCGATCTAGGGATTGAGATCGTCGCTTTCGCCGGGCGCCCGTAGCGGGCGGGACGCGCCGCCGAACATGCTGTCCTACGGCAGGCGGAACGGCGCGCCCGCGCGAGAGTGCCCGCGCGCTCCTTTAGTCGCGCGTGTCGTTTAGCCGGGAGGACATCTGAGTGCGCGTTGAGTTGGCAGCCTCAGGCGCTTCTCGCGCCGGGCCAAGCGACCACCTGTCCCGACATGACGAGCCGGTCGCGGCCGTTATCCTTGGCGGCGTAGAGGGCGCGATCGGCCGCCGCCACCAGGGAGCCGCAGTCCATCGCGCCCTCGGAGGGCAAGTTGGTCGCGCCGCCGAGGCTCACCGTGACGATCTTGGACGGCAGGTTCAGCGCGTGCAGCATGCCGAGGTCGCGCAGCGCCCGGCGGACGTTCTCCCCGACGAGCTCGCAGCCCTCCGCGTCGGTGTTCGGCAGCAGCAGCGCGAATTCCTCGCCGCCGTAGCGCGCGGCGACATCGGCTGGCCTACGCACCTGCGCGGAGAGGATTCGCGCCAGCGCGCGCAAGCAGGCATCGCCGGCTTGATGGCCGTATTGGTCGTTGAACTTCTTGAAGTGATCGACGTCCGCCAGCAGCAGCGAGAGCGGAGTGCCGTCGCGCTTGGCCCGCGCCCATTCCTCGGCAAGGCGTTCGTCGAAGTGGCGGCGGTTGGCGATGCCGGTCAGGCCGTCGGACGTGGCGAGCGCGGCGAGCTTTTCCTGCAGGTCCTTTTGCTCGGTCATGTCGCGCGAGATCGCCACGACGCCGTCGATCTCATGGGTTTCCAAAGACCGAGTGACGCGCAGCGCCCTCGCTGCCGCTCAGTTGAGCAGCCTCCGCTGGAGCCGGCGAACGATCTCTCGCAGGTCGTTCGCATAGTCCTCGACGACCCGTCGCATCTCCTCGGCGCGCGCCACTTCCGCTGCCTCGGCCTCCCGTCCGCGGTGCTGCTTCTGGATCCGCTCCATGTTTGGATATTAGATCTGGGAGGCCGGCGTTCGTTGACATGGCTCAAAGGCAAGCTTCGTCGACGAAAATGCCCATTCGGACAGCGACGCGGGAGCTACTGCTACCCAGATCACGAATTCCGCTCCTTGCCCTGCTTCCGCCGACGACAGGCCCGTGCAGAGGCCAGTCCGCGATTTCCTTGGCGGGCAGTCTCGCCTTCAACTTACGATGGATGCCGTCGAGCGTCTTCGCCGAGATCCCGAATGCTGGTAGAAGGAGACCGCGAGATCGCCGATGAACTTCCGTCCGCTCTGATCGCCGTAGCGCTTGCCTCCTTTCCCGCGATGGCCCAACAGGGCTCGTGCCGTGGAGCGACGGATCAGGCGACCACCGGCACGAGCAAACCGGACGAAAGAGACCCGATCGGATTGACTTCGACCCAGAGGCAGATGATAGCCTGGAGCATCGCCGCGATTGCCGAGAAACAGGCTTCGCCGCAAGGATTCCTACCAAAACCCGGTGCGAAGCTGCCGGACCAGCTCAAGTCGGCACAGATCCCGTCGACGCTGGATCAGGTCGCCGACCCGATCCGCAACTACGAATACGTGTTCCTCGAAGACCAGAACCTGCTCCTGGTCAGCCCGCAGGATCGGACCATCGCCGACGTGCCCCATCCCGATCGCCGCCTCTAACCCGAATACGGAGTCACCTCACTCGGCGGCGAGCGAGCGCAGCCAGGCCAGTCTTGAGATCGCTTTTTCCGCCAACTTCTGCAGGATCTCCACGCGCTCGGCTTCGTCCGAGCGCTCGGCGCCTTCCAGGTAGCCGTCGACCAAAGCCTCCGCGATCATCTGCGCGTCCCGCAGCTCGAGCGCGCCGGGAAAGCTCCCGAAATCGCGGGCGTCTTCCGCCATCCGCATCGTGTCTTCGCGGAGTTCGCGCGTGCGCACCGCCGCCGGCCCTTCCAGGCGACGCTCCAGAGCCGCAAGATGGGTCCCCAGGCAGAGTTCCAGCCGTCGCGCAGCGACCCGATCCAACTGCGCAGGCACCTGGTCCGGCTTGCGGCCGTGCTCCCGGTGATAGGCACGGCGCCTCTCCTTCCTGAGCGTGGCAACGTGGCCCAGCTCCTCCTTAGCCATCGCTTCGGAGGCCTTCTTGATCTCCGGATCAGCGGAATAGGCGGCCAAATATGACCAGAAGGCGAAGGCGCGCTCCTCATTGCGCGCCGCCATCGCGAGCGCGCGGTAAGGCGTCATCAGTCGAGACGTCTTCACCTCGGCCGCGGCCTCCTCATCCAGGGTCTCCGGTGCCTCCCAGCGCACCATGGCCGGATCGGGCATTTTGCCGCTGCGCGATTGCGACCACTGCGTGACACTGTCCACATGATCGCGCTCGGCGGCCGCGAGTCGCGTGAACACCTCCGCCAGATCATCTTTGCCCTGCCAGCGCATCCCGTCAGCGAGAGAGTCGTATTTATTTGCCGCTTCCTGCTCCATTGCATGCGCCAGCGCAACGAGCTCCTCGAGGGATTCCAATACACCCGCGGGCTCGGCGCTCAGCAACGACGTGCGTAGGAATGGCATACGAGAACTCCAAATGCAGATTTTCTTAGCCGGTTCCGCACGAACACAAATCTTGCCAGCGGGGTTGACAGATTCAGTCGCACAAGATGAGCTTTGCACGTCAGCGACGACAAATCATCGACGAAGATCTCAAGGACGCGCGCCTCCAGGGTGGTCGCGCAGATTATAGTTGAATCGATATGTTGAAGCGACCGGATGACGTTACCGCATTCGCAATGCGTGCGGCGCTCGCGCTGGCAGGCTTACTGCTGGTGTGTCTGACTTATATTTCGTCCGCATGTGTTTCGCCTGCATGGGCCGCCGGCGATTTGCCGATTTATCTGCCGAAGATCGCGCCGGCGGAGTTTTTTCCGGGCGCGGACGGCTTCGGGCGGCCCCAAGGCGATCCGCCCATCGTGCCCGTTTACCGCGGCGACCAGCTCCAGGGTTTCGTGTTCCTGAACTCCGACTTCGCTAACTCGGTCGGCTATTCGGGCAAGCCGATCCACCTGCTCGCCGGCATCGACCTGAAAGGCGTCATCACCGGCGTCAAGCTCGTCGACCACAAGGAGCCGATCGTTCTGGTCGGCATTCCTGAAGCGCGCATCGTCGCCGCCATGAACTCCCTGATCGGCAAGGACATGAAGCCGGTCGCAAGCGGTGCCGAGAAGCCACCCCAGGTCGACATCGTGAGCGGCGCCACCGTCACCGTGCTGGTGATGAGCGACAGCATCGTTCGCTCGGCCTCAAAGCTGATCCGTTCGGGCCGAGTGGGAGGCGGAGATGGGGCGGCCGCATCGGCCGCGCTCCCACCGGTCACCAAGACTCTCGATCTCGAACAGAGCGAAATCAAGGATTGGGAAAGCCTCGTCGGCGACGGCTCGGTGCGCCGGCTGAATCTGACGGTCGGCGACGTCAACGAATCCTTCGCCAAATCCGGTAACGCGGCCGCGAGCCAGTACCCTGAACCCGGCGAGCCGAGCGACACCTTCATCGATCTGTACACCGCGCTCGTCAGCGCCCCCACCATCGGCCGCAGCCTGCTCGGTGAGGACGGCTACAAGCGTCTCAAGGACGGCCTCAAGCCGGGACAGCAAGCCATCGTGATCGCCGGAAACGGCACCTACTCGTTCAAAGGGTCCGCCTACGTCCGCGGCGGCATCTTCGATCGCGTGGAGATTCTGCAGGAAGGCAGCAGCACACGTTTCCGGGACAAGAACCACACGCGTTTGGGGTCCTTCTCCGCCGAAGGGGCGCCCGAGTTCAAGGAGATCGGCCTCTTCGTCACGCCGCCGGAGTTCACGCTCGATCCTACGCAACCATGGCAGCTTCAGCTGCTGGTGCAGCGGAGTCTCGGTGGCCGCGACAAGGCCTTCCTCACGTTCGATCTCAACTATGTCCTGCCGGACAGCTACATGCGGCGCGAGCAGCAGGCCGTCACGGTGGCGGAGACCGCTCCCGCCCCAATCTCGCAGCCTTCCGCCGCGACCACGCAGCCGTCGCTCGCCGCCGACGGCGAAGAGCCGCTCTGGATGCGCATCTGGCGGTCAAGTACGGTCTCGATCGCGATCACCGCCGCGATGCTCGGGGCGCTTACCCTGATCTTCTTCTTCCAGAACGTGCTGGTGCGCCGACCGGTGTTCTACAATTGGGTGCGAAGGGCTTTTCTCGCCTTCGTCCTGGTCTGGCTCGGCTGGTATGCGAACGCCCAGCTCTCCGTGGTCAACGTCCTCACCTTCACCAATTCGCTTGTGACCGGCTTCAAGTGGGAGTTCTTCCTCGCCGCGCCCCTGATCTTCATCCTTTGGGCGGCGACCGCCTCGGCGCTGCTGTTCTGGGGCCGCGGCCCCTTCTGCGGATGGCTCTGCCCGTTCGGCGCGCTGCAGGAGCTCACGAACACCGGCGCGAAGTGGCTCAAGGTCCCGCAGATCACCGTGCCGTGGGGCCTGCACGAACGGCTATGGCCGGTCAAGTACATCATCTTCCTCGGCCTGTTCGGCCTGTCGCTCTACTCCGTCGACATGGCCGAGCGGTTTGCCGAGGTCGAACCGTTCAAGACCGCGATCATCCTGAAGTTTTCGCGGAGCTGGCCGTTCGTGGCCTATGCAGTCGCCCTGCTCGTCATAGGCCTCTTCATCGAACGCTTCTTCTGCCGCTATCTGTGTCCGCTCGGCGCGGCGCTCGCCATTCCCGGCCGCATGAGGACGTTCGAATGGCTGCGCCGTTGGCAGGAATGCGGCTCGCCCTGTCAGCGCTGCGCCAAGGAATGCCCGGTGCAGTCGATCCATCCCGAGGGGCACATCAACGTCAATGAGTGCATCTACTGCATGCACTGCCAGGAACTCTATTACGACGATCACCGCTGCCCGCACATGATTCAAGTGCGGCTCAAGCGCGAGAAGTTCGCGGCCATGTCCTCGCCCTCGATGCGCTCGGGCGGCAAGGGTCCTGCGACCGTCATCACCGCCGGCGGCAAACCTGTCGGCGCTTCACCCACCATCTCACCACCAAACTGAACCGGAAGCCGAGGAGGCAATCATGAGCGAGAACGAACAGGCAAAGGGCGTCAGCCGACGAACCGTGCTTGGAACGACGGCGGCGGCCGCAGGCGTGGGCCTTGCAGGCGGCGTGGCGCTGACCGACAGCGGCTTCGTCTCCTCTGCCGACGCGCAGACCAAGAATGCTGCGCCGAAGGCACCGGCGGCCCGGCCGGCCGTGCAGAAGACCGAAGTCGCGCCCGGTGAGCTCGACGAATATTACGTGTTCTTCTCCAGCGGCCAGTCCGGCGAGATGCGGATCATCGGCCTGCCCTCGATGCGCGAGCTGATGCGCGTCCCCGTGTTCAACCGCTGCAGTGCGACTGGTTGGGGCCAGACCAATGAAAGCATCAAGATCCTGACCGAAGGGCTGCAGCCCGCGACCCGCGAATTCCTCAAGAGCCGCGGCGCCACGTACATGAATGGCGACCTTCACCACCCGCACATTTCGTTCACGGACGGCACCTATGACGGCCGTTACGCCTTCATGAACGACAAGGCCAACAGCCGCGTGGCGCGGGTGCGGCTCGACATCATGAAGTGCGACAAGATCATCGAACTGCCGAACCAGCACACGGTTCACGGTCTGCGCGTGCAGAAATATCCGCGCACGGGCTACGTGTTCGCCAACGGCGAGGACGGAGTTCCCCTGCCCAACGACGGCAAGGTGCTCGACGATCCCAAACAGTATCGTTCGATGCTCAGCGCAATCGACGGCGACACGATGAAGGTGGCTTGGCAGATCATCGTCAGCGGCAACCTCGACAACGTCGATGCCGACTACCAGGGCAAATATGCTTTCTCGACCTGCTACAACGGCGAGGAAGGCGTCACGCTCGCGGAGATGACGTCCGCAGAGCAGGACTGGGTCGTCATCTTCAACATCAAGCGGATCGAAGAGGCCGTGAAGAAGGGCGACTTCAAGGAAATGAACGGCGTGCCCGTGATCGACGGCCGCAAGGGCTCGGCCTACACCCGCTACGTTCCGGTCTCGAACAATCCGCACGGCATGAACACCGCGCCCGACGGCATCCACATCGTGGCGGCCGGAAAGCTCTCGCCAACCGTGACCGTGATGGACGTGCGCAAATTCGACGACCTGTTCGACGACAAGATCAAGCCGCGCGACGTCGTCGTCGCGGAGCCCGAGCTCGGACTTGGACCGTTGCATACGGCCTATGACGGCAAGGGCAACGCCTACACCACGCTGTTCCTCGACAGCCAGGTCTGCAAGTGGAACATCGACCTCGCCAAGCGGGCCTTCAAGGGTGAGAAGGTCAATCCCATCCTTCAGAAGCTCGACGTGCACTATCAGCCGGGGCACAACCATTCCTCGATGGGCCAGACCAAGGAGGCCGATGGAAAGTGGCTCATCTCGCTGAACAAGTTCTCGAAGGACCGCTTCCTGAACGTCGGGCCGCTGAAGCCCGAGAACGACCAGCTGATCGACATTTCGGGCGATCAGATGAAGCTGGTGCATGACGGCCCAAGCTTCGCCGAGCCGCATGACGCGACCATCGTCCACCGCTCCAAGATCAACCCGATCTCGATCTACGATCGCGCGGATCCGATGTTCGCCGATGCGGTCAAGCAGGCCAAGGCGGACGGCATCAATCTGGAGGCGGATTCGAAGGTCATTCGCGACGGCAACAAGGTGCGCGTCTACATGACGTCCACGGCTCCGGCCTATGGGCTCGAGCAATTCCAGGTCAAGCAGGGCGACGAGGTCACCGTGTTTGTCACCAACATCGACGCCGTGGAGGATCTGACGCACGGCTTCTGCATCGTGAACTACGGCATCAACATGGAAATCGGCCCGATGGCCACCTCGTCCGTGACCTTTACGGCCGACAAGGCGGGTGTCTATTGGTACTACTGCTCCTGGTTCTGCCACGCCATGCACATGGAGATGAAAGGGCGGATGTTCGTCGAGCCCAAGTCGGTCTAGCGTCGGTCTGATCGGAGCGACCTCGTGGGTCTTCCCTTACGCATGTTTCCGGCGGCGCTGGTCGCCGCCGGATTGTCCGGCTTCGCCGAAGCGGAGACGTTGACGGCCGTGCCCGGGCAGCCGCTGCAAGCAGTGCTGGATGGCGCGCGCGCCGGCGACGTCGTTACGATTGCGCCCGGCGCATATCACGGTTCGATCCGGATCGACCGCTCCCTGCAGCTGGTCGGGAGCCGCGAGGCCGTGCTCGACGGCGACGGCTCCGGTAACGTCATCACCGTCAGCGCACCCAACGTCACCATTCGCGGCGTGACCATCCGGGCATCGGGCCGCGATCTGCAGGCGATGAATTCAGGCATCTTCCTGCAGAAGACGGCCGAGCGCGCGACGATCGAGGACAACCGGCTGGTTGGAAACCTGTTCGGCGTCTATGTGCATGGCGCCAGGGGCTCCCGGGTCGTCCGCAACGAGATCGAGGGACTGCGCGGCGGAAGGCTCAGCGAGGCCGGCAACGGCGTCTCGCTGTGGAACGCGCCCGACGTCACCATCGCCAACAACATTTTCCGCTATGGCCGCGACGGCATCTTCTCGATCTCCAGCAGCAAGGATCGCTTCGTCGACAATCGCTTCGAGCAGGTTCGATTTGCCGTCCATTACATGTACACCAACGACAGCGAGATCAGCGGCAACGTTTCGATCGGCAACCATGTCGGTTACGCCATCATGTATTCGAACCGCCTCGTGATCCGCGGCAACTCCTCCGATCGCGATCGCGACTACGGGATGCTGTTCAACTACGCGAACTACGCCCAGATCGAGGACAACCGGGTGACCGGCGGCCCGCTGAACGCGGCGATGCAGAGCACGCAAGACGGTCCCGACGACGAGCGCGGCATGCTTCCGCAGGCGAAACGCGAGAGCTCGCTGAAGAGCGGCCCGGAGAAATGCGTTTTCATCTACAACACCAATCACAACAAGTTCCGCAGCAACTGGTTCGAGCGCTGCGCCATCGGCGTGCACTTCACGGCCGGCTCCGAAGGCAACGAAATCACCGGCAACGCCTTCGTCGGCAACGCCAACCAGGTGAAATATGTCGGCACCCGGCACCTCGACTGGTCGACCGGCGGGCGCGGCAATTACTGGAGCGATAATCCGGCATTCGACCTGAATGGGGACGGCATCGCCGATACGGCATACCGGCCGAACGACCTCATCGACCGTGTGCTGTGGACGGCACCCGCCGCGAAGGTCCTGATCAACAGCCCGGCCGTCCAGGTGATCCGCTGGGCGCAGGCGCAGTTTCCGGCGCTGCTGCCGGGCGGCGTGGTCGACAGCCATCCGCTGGTGTCGCCGCCGCGGGGCGTTGCGCCGAAGGAGACGCGATGACCAGCATAGTACGCGTCAGCGACGTCACCAAATCGTACGGCCAAGTCAAGGCTGTGCGCGGCGCCTCGTTCACGCTCGGCCAGGGCGAGCTGGTGGCCTTGATCGGCCACAACGGTGCCGGCAAGACCACGCTGATGAAGCTCATGCTGGGTCTGATCCGGCCGACCAGCGGCGCCATCGAGGTTCTCGGCGACAATCCCGCCGCGGGCGAATTCGCGGGCCGGCGCCAGCTCGGCTACCTCCCCGAAAATGTCTCCTTCGACCCTGCCCTCACCGGCCGCGAGACGCAGGCCTTCTACGCCAGGCTAAAGCGGGAGCCGGTTGCCAAGGCGCTCGAGCTGCTCGATGCCGTGGGGCTCGGCGCAGCGAGCCGCCGCCGGGTCAGCACCTACTCGAAAGGCATGCGCCAGCGGCTCGGGCTCGCACAGGCGCTGCTTGGCCAGCCCCGCGTGCTGCTGCTGGACGAGCCGACCACGGGTCTCGATCCCGAACTGCGCCAGACCTTCTACGACATCATCGCGCGGCTCGCAGCCAGTGGCGCGACCGTGCTGCTGTCGTCGCACGCGCTGACCGAGCTCGAGGAGCGCGCCGGCCGGGTCATCATCATGAACCGCGGCATCAAGGTCGCGGATGGCTCGATCGACGAGCTGCGTCGTCTCGCGCGGCTGCCGACCAGGATCCGTCTCAGGGTGGCCGGCCTCGCTCCCAGCGAGATGCCGGGCTGGGCGCCGCAAGACGCGGCTTGCCGCCGCCTCAACGGCCACATCGTCGAGATCGACGCCGCGCCGGAGCGGAAGATCGAGCTGCTGCATCGCGCCACGGCCGCCGGCAATTCGGTCGAGGATGTCGACGTGGTTCCGCCGACTCTCGACGAGCTCTATGCTCATTTCCTCCGGCAATCGGAGCAGGCGCCATGAACGTCATGATCATCGCAGCCAAGGAGATCCACCAGGCCATCCGCAATCGCTGGGTGCTTGCCGCAACGCTCCTGCTCGCCGGGCTTGCCCTGTCGCTGACCTTCCTCGGCAGCGCGCCAACCGGGAATGTCGGCGTTCGCACGCTGGACGTGGTCGTCGTCAGCCTGTCGAGCCTGACGATCTTTCTCGTTCCGCTGATCGCGCTTCTGATCTCACATGACGCCATCGTCGGCGAGATGGAACGCGGAACGATGCTGTTGCTGCTGAGCTATCCGGTGGCGCGATGGCAGGTGCTGCTCGGCAAGTTCCTGGGTCACCTCGCCGTCCTCGCCTTTGCGACCTGCCTCGGCTACGGCGCGGCGGTCGGCGCGCTGGCGGCGACGGGCAGCCAGATCGACGGCGATAGTCTGCTGGCCTTCGGCGCCATGGTGGCCTCCTCGGTGCTGCTTGGCGCCGTCTTCGTCGCGGTCGGATATCTGGTCAGCGCGCTCGTGCGCGACCGCGGAACGGCAGCCGGCATCTGTATCGGACTATGGCTGCTGCTGGTGCTGATCTACGACATGGCGCTGCTGGGCGTGCTCGCGCTCGACCAGGGCCGCAGCATCTCGGCCGCCGTGCTCAACACCATGCTGCTGGCGAACCCGACCGACGCCTACCGCCTGATCAACCTCACCGGATTTGCCAATGTCAGCACCTTCGCCGGCATGGCCGGCCTTGCCCAGACGACGTCCCTGACGATACCGGTGCTGCTGACCGCCCTGCTCGGCTGGACCTCGGTGCCGCTGGCGCTGGCGGCGCTCGCCTTCTCGCGGAGGGAGCTATGAGGCGCCGAACGATCCTGCTCGCCTTGCTCGTGCCGCTGGCGCTCGCAGGCTGCAACGACAAGCAGGCCGCCAAGGTCCCGCCGCCGCATCGGATGACCGCGGAGGACGTCGGCCATTACTGCGGCATGAACGTGCTTGAGCACCCGGGACCGAAGGGGCATATCTTTGCCGCGAGCCTGATCGAGCCGGTGTGGTTCTCGTCGGTGCGGGACACCATCGCCTTCACCATGCTGCCCGACGAGCCCAAGGACATCCTGGCGATCTACGTGTCCGACATGGGCAAGACCCCCGACTGGGACAAGCCCGGCGCCGACAATTGGATCGAGGCGCGCAAGGCGCTGTTCGTGATCGAGAGCCGGGTCAAGAGCGGGATGGGCGGCGACGAGGCCGTGCCGTTTTCCGACCGGGCCGCGGCGGAGAAATTCGTCGGAGATAACGGGGGCCGGATCGTCGAATTCGGCCAGGTGCCCTGGGACTACGTCCTGGCCTCGGTTGACCGCCAAGGGGCCGCTTCCGCCGACGAGGAGGCTGGCTCGCGCCGGCCGAACGACTAAGGAGACATGGTGATGCGCCGCATCTCGCGCCGACGCTTCGTCCGGATCAGTGCCGCAGCGGCCGGTCTCGGCCTATTGCCCTCAGAGCTTGCCGCGCGCGCCGACGCGGCGCCCGTCACATGGCGGGGCACCGTGCTCGGCGCGGTCGCCACGATGGAGATTCACCACGGAGACCGACGGGAGGCGGAGCGGCTGATCTCGCTGGCAAGCGCGGAGGCGCACCGGCTCGAGCGGCTGTTCAGCCTCTACCTCAAGGATTCCGCCCTCGTCGAGCTGAACCGGACCGGCATCCTGGTCGATCCGGCAGCCGAGATGGTCGATCTGCTCACGACCGCGCAGCATTACTCGAAGCTGACGGACAGATCGTTCGATGTCACCGTGCAGCCGCTATGGGACCTCTACGCCAGCCACTTCGCCCGGGAGGGTGCGGACCCCGCCGGCCCCCCGTCCGCGGCGATCCAGGCCGCGCTTGCGTGCGTGGGTTGTGGCCGGCTGTCGGTCGGCCGCGACCGGATCGCGATGCCGCGCGGCATGGCCGTCACGCTGAACGGGATCGCGCAGGGTTACGTGACCGACAAGATCGTGGAGCTGCTGCAGGCTCACGGCATAGCCCACAGCCTTGTCGACATGGG
Source organism: Bradyrhizobium betae (assembly GCF_008932115.1). Taxonomy (NCBI): domain Bacteria; kingdom Pseudomonadati; phylum Pseudomonadota; class Alphaproteobacteria; order Hyphomicrobiales; family Nitrobacteraceae; genus Bradyrhizobium; species Bradyrhizobium betae. Next base: position 4,536,896 of record NZ_CP044543.1, on the reverse strand, counting down.
CGAGGCCCGCGCCATCGGACCACGTCCTGACGGGCGCCCCTGGGACGTCGGGGTCGCCGATCCGGAAGTCGCAGGCCGCACGGAAACGGTGCTTTCGGTGGTCGACCGCGCGTTGTCGACGTCGGGGGCGTACGGCTTCCGGTTCGACCCGGAAGGCCGCTTCAACCACCTCTTCGATCCTCGGACGGGTGGCTGCGCCGCCAGGTATCGTAGCGTGACCACCGTGTCCCGCGGCGCGACCGCGGCGGACGCGCTGTCGACCGCGTTCAGCCTGATGCCGGAGGAACGGATCCGTTCGCTGCTGCCGCACGTGGATGTCGAGCGCGTGCACCTCGTCGATGCCTCCGGCAAGCCCTCGGAGATCACCGCGTGACCAAGCAACTCAACCACCGAAGGAGAACTAGATGAACCGGACAGCACTCGTCGCCCTGTTTCTCGTCGCGGGCCTCGGCCAGGCCAGCGCCCAGGACGCCGCCGCGGGCGAAAAGGTCTTCGCCGTCTGCAAGGCCTGCCACCAGGTCGGCGACAGCGCCAAAAACGTCGTCGGCCCCGTGCTGAACGGGCTGATCGGACGCAAGGCCGGATCGGTCGAGGGCTACAACTACACCGACGCCAACAAGAAATCCGGCATCACCTGGGACGAGGCCACCTTCAGCGAGTACATCAAGGATCCGAAGGCCAAGATTCCGGGCACAAAGATGGCCTTCGCCGGCATCAAGGACGAGCAGAAGATCAAGGACCTGATCGCCTATCTGCACACGTTCGACAAGGCGCCGGTGAAGCTCACCCAGTAACGTCGCGCCCCTTTCCCGCAGAGCTAGTGAGGATGCACATGAGCGAGAATTGGTTACCCTCCTTGAAGACAGACACCCCTCAGGCCGGCTTCGAACTTGCGGTCAAGCTATCGCGGATGGCGGTGAAGATGACGCAACCGTCGGACGAAGTCCGGACCCGCCTCCGGACGGCGTACGAGCAGGACGCGGAGCAATTGATCGCCACATCCCATGTCGTCGCCGTCCATTTCCAGACGGTCGCCGCCGCGAACAATTGGTGGCGCTAACGGGGCGCGGAGCACACGAGCTTCGCGCGTCTCCAGCGAGCTCCGTGGCCAAACGGAGCTCCCTGACAAGTCGTGCGTTCACGAAGGCAGGAAAGGAAGCGGAATGGCCGTGCATCATGCGGGTTCGGGAGAAGTCGTCGACCTTCGGCCGCTTGGAGCCAAGCTTCACGACGCACGCACGACCGCGATCGTGAAGACCGACACGTTCGAGGCAGTACGCCTGATCGTCCCGGCGGGGCGCGAAATCGCGTCCCACCGGGTGGACGGGGAGATCACCCTGTTCTGCATCGAAGGTTGCGTGCGCCTCGGTCTTTCCGACACGGAAATGGAGCTCTCCGCGGGCGAATGGCTCTACCTCGATGGAGGGGCAGCGCACTCGGTCACGGGAATCAAAGACGCCTCCCTGCTGCTCACCATCCACTTCCAGTCGAAATAGCAGCAAGCGGCAGCTCGGGTGCCTTCCTGAACGTTACCGCTCGACGAACCGGTCCTTGGCGGAGAGCGTATTCCCGGCCTCGTCCCGGGCCGTGAACACGACGTCCTTTTGCTCGGCATCCGCCGCCGTCAAGGTGACGCGCAACGACTCCGAGGCGTCCGGGGCGACCTCGATGGGAGCGAGACCATCGCTGCCCACGATGGAGAGTCTTGCGTCGATGCCGCTGACGGACAGCGTGTAACGATGCGGGCTCGACGACTTGTTCAGGAGCTTCACCGTGTAGGCATTGCGCAACGACCCGTCCGATAGCCGGACGGCGACGGGATCGCGGTCGTGCTGGACCGACAACGACGCGGTGGTCCTCGTCGCGAATGCCACCCCGATCGTTCCGGCCAGCGCAAGGCATGCCGCCGTCAAGCCGACGGTCTTCGGCCGCAGCAAACGGTTGCGAGGAGCCTCCTTGTTGCGCCCCCGTTCGATGTTCGCCCAGCTTTCGTAATCGATCAGGCCTCGCGGGCGTCCGAGCTTCGCCATCACGCCATCGCATGCATCGACGCACAGGCCGCAATTGATGCACGCGAAGTTCGGGCCCTCGCGGATGTCGATTCCGATCGGACAGACCGCGACGCACTGGCCGCAGTCCACGCAATCGCCTGCCGTCTCGCCCCGCAGCCGCAACTCGGTGGCCTTCTTCGCGGAGGTCCGCCGCTCGCCCCGGTAGTCGCGATAATTGACGGTGTAGGCCTCCGGATCCCAGATCGCACCCTGCAGGCGCGGCCAGGGACACATGAAGGTACAGACCTGCTCGCGCGCGAAACCCGCAAGGCCGTAGGTCGTACCCGTGAACACCGCGATCCACGTCAGGGCGTCGACGGAAAAGTTGCCAGCAGCGAAGCCGCGCAGCAGATCCGGCGCGTCGGTGAAGTAGAAAATCAGCGTGCCGCCCGTCGCCAACGAGATCAGAAGCCAGGCCGCGTGCTTCGCCGCGGTCCGGACGACTCGCTTCGGCGTGAGGGGCGTTCCGATGTTCTTGAGGCGCTGGCGCCTGTCGCCTTCGATCAGACGCTCGACGAGCAGGAACAGATCGGTCCACACCGTCTGTGGACACGCGAACCCGCACCACAGACGCCCCGCGAGCGCGTTCGTGAGGATCAGGATGGTCGAGGCCAGCACCAGGAGGCCCGTCACCAGATAGAGATCCTGAGGCCATATCTCGACGAAGAAGGCGTAGAGGCGCCCGTTTGCGAAGTCGAGCAGCACCGCCTGGTCGGGCGCGTTAGGTCCGCGATCCCAGCGAAGGAACGGGGTGACGTAGTAGATCGACAGTGTCAGCAGCAGAATGGCCCATTTGAGCCTGCGGATCGGACCTTTGACGGCTTGGGGCACGACGGGCAGGCCGGCTGCCGCCGCGGCCTTGGCCCGCGTCTTCGCATGATCGATCTCGATGGTGATGGCCATGGCGAGCGTCAGTTCACCGCGGCGAAGCCGAGCGAGGCCCGGACCGCCGGTGCCATCATGTCGGGAGTCCAAGGCGGCTCGAAGGTCATCGCCACGTCGACGGAAACCACCCCTGGGACGGTCGACGCCGCCGCCTGCGCTCCTTCCCTCAGGAAGGACGTCGCGGGACAGCCCGGCGTCGTCGCCGTCATCGTGATGCGGACCGCCCCATCGGTGACCGCGATCTCATAGACGAAACCGAGATCGACGATGTTCTCGCCCAGTTCGGGATCGATCACGACGCGCAGCGCGTCGCGGACGGCTTCGTCCAATCGGTCCCTCATGACGGCGCTCTCACAGTCAGTTCGTAGGTGGCACCGTCGGGGCGAAATCCACCGAGCCAGCGAAAGCCCCGCTTCTCGAGCTGAGGAAACAGAAACACCGGCTCCCGGCTCAAAAGCGAGGTCAGAGTTTCGCCGGGATCGAGCTTTTCCGCCGCGGCGAGGATCCGGACCATGGGCTCGGGCGGCTCGAGGTCGCGATTATCGAGCTCCACGACAGGCTCGGGCCAGGCCGCGAAGGGCGAGCCGCCGGCGGCAGTCGATGTGATGTCCGGCTTGGCTCCGACAGGCGTGAACAGCACCTCCCATTCGCCCCCTTCGAGTTCGCTCGCCGAATGAGCGAAGCCCTTGTCCGCCATGACGCCGAACAAAGGCACCGGCTTGAACGGCGCGTAGAGGCGGAGACCCTGCCCCTGCTGCAAACGACCGACCGCGGCCATGATGACGGAGAACGGCTCGCCTCCGGCACGCAGGATCGGACGGGCATCGACATCCAGATACTCGGTCATTGCGGTCTCCTCAGGTTTTGGCGAACAGCAGGTGCGGCGCGACGGCGCCGGCCGGCAGGCGCAGCGTCGAGGCGACGTCGTCCAGACGCCGGATTCGAATGATTTCGTGGACGATCCCGACCACTCCGACCGTCATCGCGGCCGCGGCCATCCGGAACGCGCCCGGCTCCGCCGCGAGCAGAGCGAGCGTCCCCGTCCAGACGGAGACGTAGTAGATCGCGAACCACTTGGTCGCCCTGCTTTCCGCGACCAGGTCCTGGACGCGAGGGGTCGGCGCGCGTCCCATCACGGGCCCATAGGTCTCGAGCCACGTGAGAAACGCGACGATCTTGTAGAGCTTGGCCAGGACCAGCCCCGACAGCCAGCCGAAGGCCGCCAGGAAGGCGAAGGCGCCGAGATGCAGCGGCAGCGTTCGCGTCGCAACGAGCGCTATTCCCAGTATTCCGGTTCCTGCCAGACTTGCGAATGATAGCATCGCCATCCGCATGTTGAGTTCGAGATGTCGCCGCTTGCGGCTGCGGAAGATGCCCGCAAGATCCCGTCCGTAGAGGCCGACGCAAACCAGGCCGAAAAGCGCGGCGATCGAGAGCAGGGTATTCAGCCCCAGTTGGAAGCCGATCGCCGCGGCTCCGCCGTCGACGGTCGTGGCGACCGCGAGCGCGCCGGCGGCGAGCGTGAGGCGGCTCTTGCGGTCCTCGACATCGGGCGCCAACATGAACATGGAAAGCAATCGGTAGCTGACGCCCATGGCCGTCAACGTCAGCCAGCCGCCGAGCCCCGCGATGGCGTGCAACGGGATGCCCCGCGCCAGGACAGCCTCGCCGAACCGGCCGGCCCATCCTGCCAGCGCGAACGCGAAAACCGCGCCGAACGCAACGGTCGTGCAAAGCGAGATCAGGCCGACCAGGACGAACCGCGCCGGCCCTGTCGGTCGCCGCCAAGCCGTCAAAGCGAGATCGACCGCGACGAGGCCGAAGCCGACGAGCAGCAGCACCGCCCCGAGCGGCAGCAGCCACGGCGCGGACGGCAGTCGGCCGCCCAGGACCATGAAACCGGCGAGCAGGCAGAGCAGCCCCGCCGTCAAAAAGCCCAGCGCGGGCAATGCCCATTCTTCACGGAACAGCGGCGTCGCGACGAGGACCGGCACGAACTGGAACAGCGCTCCGCACATCGCGAGGCTCTGCCAGCCGATGCAGACCACATGCACCAGAACGAGCGTATCGGGAGCAGCCAGATCTGCTGCGGGGTGTCCGATGCCCGTGACCATCAGCGCGAGCGCGGCCAACAACCAGATCAGCGCCGCTGCGAAGTAGGTCATCGTCCATCGGGAAATGCTGCCGCCGATCATGATCGTTTCGTTTCCTCATTCCCTTCCGGCGCAGAATAGAAAAGGTCGCGATCACGCAAATCTGGATGGGCGTGGTGCCGGACTGGTCTGGATCGATGATCGGAAGGGTACCGGAGCTGCCGTCGAGAACTTTGCGGTGTCGCAAAGAAACCGAGATTCCGCGGCGCGATAAAGGTTCAAGAATCTATCGGGACACGACATATGCGGGTTTTCCAAAGACTGCGACAGCACACCCGGGTTCCGGCCCAAATGTTCGACCCTACGGTTCCCTACGCCTACGGCTTTTCACGGCACCGCGGCGGGACCCCCTTCCCCGTTCGGCGGTTGAACCTGGCCCAGGGGACGATAAAGGACGCAACCATGCGAAGCCTCAGTGCAGGCCAAATCATTCTGCTGGTGGTTTTGGGCTCCGTGTTGATTCTAACGGGCGTCTGGGGAATCTCCGTTTGGAGCGCCAGCAGCGGCGTCGAGATGGGCAAGCACGGGTGGATCGCTCTCGGGCTTGGCACCTTCTTCTCGCTCCTCATCGGATGCGGACTCATGGCACTGATGTTCTTTAGTAGCCGCTCCGGCCACGACGATGTTGCGGATCCCTTCCGGCAGCGTGAGCGTCGCGATCGGTAACCCGGCATTGCGGCGCGGTGCTTATCGACGGGGCGACAGGGCCGAGCCGTTTCTACTCGCTCCCGCTCCTCAGGCGCGCGAGATCACCCGCCAGGGGCTCCGATGCCTATCTGGTTGACCGCCGGTCTTTGGGGGCTGCTTGGTGCCTCATCGCTGCTCCTCGGCGCAGCCGTCGCATTCGTCCTCAGATTGCCTCGGTACGTCACCGCGGGGATCATGTCGCGGGGGCAGCTTTCGTGGGCGGCGCTTCTACTCAAGTCGTGGCTGCCGCAAGCGCCGTCGCTGCGGGCGCTCTCCTGACGATGGCGGTGAACACCATGGTGCCCGAAGCCGTCGAAGGCCAACAGAAGCTGACCGGTCTGCTCGTCGTCGGCCTCCTCGTCGCCTTCGCGCTCTCCAACTTAGGGCAGACCTAGAGCGGCGGAATCCTCTCTTTGACGAAGTTCATCACTCCCTCACCGTCGTATCTCGACATGTTAGTTCCAGAATTAGGAACAAATCCAAGCTAGTCTGGTTAAGCCTCCTCATTGCGCAGCATTGGGGTGCGGCGTGCGAACGCGAATGATCGTCGTCGGGTTGGCGTGGGGGTTCTTCATCCAGGCTTTTCCCGCTTCAGCCCAAAATCCCGGTCAACCACCGGACACCATGGCCGCACGTGTGGAAGCGTGCACGCCGTGTCACGGCAAACAGGGCGAGGGCACCAGCGACGTCTATTTCCCGCGCTTGGCTGGCAAACCAGCCGGCTATCTCTACAACCAGCTTCTCGCCTTCAAGAACGGCCGGCGGAAGTACCCGCCGATGAATTATCTGCTCGAGTATCTAGGGGATCCGTACCTGCAGGACATGGCCGACTACTTCGCCGACCAGCATCCGCCGCTGCCCGCGCCCGCTGCGAGCGACGTCAGCCTGCAGGTCCTGCAGCAGGGCCAGTCTCTCGTCACTCGCGGCGATCCGGCCCGGCAGATCCCGGCCTGCGGTAGCTGCCACGGTCCGGGTCTCACCGGCATGGAGCCAGGCATTCCCGGACTTCTCGGGCTTCGTCCGAACTACATCAGCGCGCAGCTCGGCGCTTGGCGGTACGGCACGAGGACCGCCAGGTCCCCGGACTGCATGCAGCAGGTCGCGGCGCGCCTCACCGAAGCCGACGTCACTGCCGTCGCGGCCTACCTCGCAAGTCGCCCGGCCCCGATCGCCATCGCGCCTGCGCCCAAGGGCGCCTACGTGCTGCCGTTCGCCTGCGGCAGCCAACCGGATTGAGGAGGCGGCGATGCGCTCACGCACACGATTCCTTGGTCTGGTCTTGCTTTCGGTCGCGGTGGGCGGTGTGGTGCAGGCCCAGGAACAGAAATCGGCGCTCCCCCGGAGCGATATCGTCAAGCGCGGCGAGTATCTCGCCCGCGCCGGCGACTGCATCGCCTGCCATACCGCGCCGGAGGGCCGCACGTTCTCAGGCGGGCGTGCCATGCCGACCCCGTTCGGCACTCTCTTTTCGTCCAACATCACGCCGGACCGCGAGACGGGAATCGGCAAGTGGACCGCCGAGGATTTCTACAAGGCCATGCATACCGGCCGCTTTCCCGACGGTGGGCTGATGTATCCGGCGATGCCATTCGCCTCCTACACCAAGGTGACCCAAGCCGACAGCGCGGCGATCTTCGCCTATCTGAAGTCCATTGCGCCGGTCAGCCAACGCAATCGGGATCACGAACTCCGCTTCCCCTACAGCAATCGGCAGCTGATCCTCGGCTGGCGCACGCTCTACTTCTCCGAAGGCGAGTACAAGCCGGACCCGAACAAGTCGGCCGAATGGAATCGCGGCGCCTATCTGGTCGAAGGATTGGGTCATTGCGGCATGTGCCATTCGCCGATCAACGCACTCGGCGGCACGTCCCAGGCCGACGCCTTCAAGGGCGGGCTGATCCCGATGCAGAACTGGTACGCGCCCTCGCTGACCTCCAACCGCGAGGCCGGCCTCGGCGACTGGAGCCTCAAGGACATCACCGATCTTCTCAAGACCGGGGTCTCGGCGCGGGGTGTGGTCTACGGACCGATGGCCGAGGTCGTCCACAACAGCCTGCAATACCTGACCGACGAGGACACGCAGGCGATGGCGGTCTATCTGAAAAGCATCGCGGAGCCGACCTCTCGCCCGCAGGCGAATTCCGCCGTTCTGCCGACCAGCGAGAGCAGCCTCCTGATCAGCCTCGGCAAGACGGTCTACGATGCCCGCTGCGCGAGCTGCCACGGCGCGCAAGGCGAAGGCAAGCCGCCGCACTGGCCGCCGCTCGCCAACAACCAGTCGATCGAGATGGAATCGGCCGTCAACGCGATCCGGATGGTGTTGAACGGCGGCTACCCACCGAGCACCGAGGGAAATCCCCGCCCCTACGGCATGCCTCCGTTCGCCGGCCTTCTCTCCGACAACGAGGTGGCCGCCGTCGTCACCTACATCCGCACGGCCTGGGGCAATCGCGGAGCGCCCGTGAGCGCGCGCGAGGCGAACGAACTGCGCTCGGCCCCCCTGAACTGAGGCATACCTGATGATCAACTCGGAGCTTCCGGAGCAGGTCGAGAACACGGCGGACGACCGCGTCAACCGAATCGTGGCGGCCGGTCCCGGCGGCGCTCTCATGGTCGCCGGGTTAGCCACCGCTCTGGTCGTTGCGATGTGGTTCGCCTTCTACCTGTTCGTCTTCCTGCCGCGCGGAGCCCTGCAATGACGGCGCAGGACGGCCATCACGGCGCCGAAGTCGCCGAGCGGGTCGAGAAACGTTGGGCGACGATGTCCGTGACCGTCATCGTCATCCTGGCCGCGCTGGCGGCGTTCGCCGGAATCCATCGGGCGACCATGCCGCAGGCGCGCGTGGAGACGATCGATCCGACCCGGCTGCACCTCTCCGGCGAGTTCGTCGAATCCAACCTGGGCAGCATATTGGAGTCGAACGGGGCGGTGACCGTGCGGGCCATCGGCCAGCAATATTCCTTCACGCCGGCGTGCCTCCTGGTGCCGGCGCAGACCCCGATCACGCTCCGGGCGACCAGCGCCGACGTGGTCCACGGGATTCTGATTCAGGGTACGAACGTCAACACCATGCTGGTGCCGGGCTATGTCTCCGAGCAGCTCATGCGCTTCGAGAAGACCGGCGACCACCTGATGCCCTGCCAGGAGTTCTGCAGCTTCGGCCACGAAGGGATGTGGGGCAAGGTCAAGGTGATCGACAAGGCGGAGTTCGCATCGCGCGCGAAGAACGGCGGGAGATTGAGCTGTGTTGGTGAATAGGAAGCTCATCCTCGCCCATTTCCGGCTGGCCTTCGTCGTGTTCGGGCTGGCTCTCTTTCTCGGCGCCTGGCAGATGTTCGTCCGCAGCCCGCTTCTGGCCTGGATCAGCAATCCGGAGTGGTACTACCGTTCGCTGACCGCGCACGGCACGGTGATGGGCTACGTCTTCCCCACGCTTGTGGCGATGGGCTTCGGCTATGCCATCTCGGAGTCCGCGCTGAAGCAGCCCCTGGTCGGCGTGCGCTGGGCCTGGGCGGGATTCTGGCTCATCGTCGCGGGCGCGATCATGGCCATGGTGCCGGTCGCGCTCGGCCGCGCCTCGGTGCTCTACACCTTCTATCCGCCCCTGATCGGCAATGTCTTCTACTACATCGGCGTCGTTCTCGTCGTGGTCGGCTCCTGGATCTGGGTCGCGCTGATGTCGGTCAACCTCCGCGTCTGGCGGCGGACCCATCCGGACGAACCCGTGCCGCTCGCGATGTTCGCCAACGTCGCCGGATCCTACCTCTGGGCCTGGACCGCGGTCGGCGCCGCGCTCGAACTGCTGCTGCAGATCATTCCGGTGGCGCTCGGCTGGCGGACCACCATCGACGCGGGACTTGCCCGCGTGTTCTTCTCCTGGACGCTCCACGCCATCGTCTATTTCTGGCTGATGCCGACCTACATCGCCTACTACACCATCGTGCCGCGCGCGATCGGCGGCCGCCTCTACAGCGACACGATGGGGCGCATCGCCTTCATTCTGTTCCTGGTCGTGGCGATGCCGATCGGCATCCACCACACCTTCGCGGATCCGCAGGTCGGCGCCGGATTCAAGTTCATCCACTCCGCCTTCACCGCCCTCGTCGCGCTGCCGACGCTGCTGACCGTGTTCACGATCTGCGCGTCGGTCGAGATCGCCGCTCGCCTCCGCGGCGGCAGGGGGCCGTTCGGCTGGGTCGGGGCGTTGCCGTGGGACAATCCCGTCATGCTGGCGGTGGCGTTCTCCTTCGTGCTGCTCGGTTTCGGCGGCGCCGGCGGGCTCATCAACATGAGCTACCAGCTCGATACCACCATCCACAACACGCAGTGGATCACCGGCCACTTCCACCTGATCTTCGGCGGGGCCATCGTGATCATGTACTTCGCCATCGCCTTCGACCTGTGGCCGCACCTGACCGGCCGCTCGCTGCCCAGCCTGAGCCTGGTTCGAACCCAGCTATGGCTTTGGTTCGTCGGCATGATCGTGACAACCTTCCCGTGGCATTGGGTCGGGATCCTCGGCATGCCGCGGCGGATGGCCTACTACGACTACGCCGACCCCGCGATCGCTCCGCAGGCATTCTCGGTCGTTCTGTCGGCGATCGGCGCGATCATCCTGCTGATCTCGGGGTTGCTGTTCCTCTACATCCTGGCGGCGGCCCAGCGTCGACCCGCGACCGATGCCGGCGCGTATCGCTTCAGCGTGCCCATCCATCAGGTCCGTTCGGTGCCTATGGCCCTCAACAGCTTCGCGATCTGGGTGGCGCTGATGATCGGGCTCACGGTCACGAACTACGGCTATCCGATCCTGTCGCTGGCCGCGCGTTCCGACACGTCCGTTCCCGCCGTCTACGTCGGAGCGCAGTGATGGGCGCACGCGAGCTCTTCACCGTCAGGAATCCCTACTTCTCCGCGGGCGTGGGCATCGCCGCCGGATTGTTCCTGCTGACGGCGCTCGGCGGTTTCATCATCCTGCCCTATGCCCAGAAGGATTTGCAGTTCGCAAGTCTCTGGGACGCGATCTGCAGCGCCGCCGGTCTGCCGCAACGATCGGCCTCGGTGCCGACGGCCAAGGTCGGGCCCCGCCTCTCGGAGGCGATTTTGACTCCGACGATTCTGGCGCGACCGAGCCAGGAGTCGATCGGCCGCGGAGCGACGCTCGCGCAGCGCTGCGCGATCTGCCACGGGCCCACCGGCATCAGCAGGGCGGACTCGCCCAATCTCGCAGGCCAGTACGCCGCGGTCATCTACAAGGAGCTCGTCGACTTCCGTTCGGGCGCCCGCACGAACGCGGTGATGTCGCCCTTCGCGGTCAACCTGACGGATCAGGAGATCGCCGATCTTACCGCGTACTATGCCTACTTGCCGCGGCTGCCGGCGTACCACCCGACGCCGCAGCTCCCGAAGCCGCGCATCGTGATCTATGGCGCGCCGATGCGGGGTATCGCACCCTGCGGATCCTGCCACGGCAGCCTCGACAACAAGACCGGAAGTCCGTGGCTCGAGGGCCAGTCCGAGGCCTACATGAAGGCGCAGCTTCAGGCGTTCGCCGCGAGCCAGCGGACCAACGACATCAGCCAGCAGATGCGCAATGTCGCCCGCGCCATGACGCCGCAGGAGATCGACGAGGCGGCGGCGTACTACGCGTCGCAGCCGCCCGAGGTGGTGAAGGCGACCGATTGAGGATACGACGAAGTCGGAAACGGCCTGCACGTCCAGGGTGGACAATTCGGCGCTTGCCCGGCCCGGCCCGAGGGTCAGAGGCGCGCCGCGACGTTGTCATTCGGCCTGCGGAGCCATCGATCGAGGTCCAACCACAGTCGGCTCCGGAGAGGAAACGCTGTTCGAGCTTTGCGCGTTCCTCTTCTTTCAGCTTGCGATATCGCTCCTCCTGCTCCCGCCGGAGCCTCTCGTCCTCCCGTTCGAGATGCTCCTGCAGCATGCCGATGATGGCCCGCATCTCAGTACCCTGCGCCTTCTCGGCGACATACAGCGCGAGGCAGCCCTCCTTGAGGTCTTCGTTGGGATAGCTCGTGTAGGGCTCCTCCCAGATCGCGCGTAGCCGCTGCTCCACGTCTGTCTTGGTCAGCAACGGACCAGGCAAGTTGTTAAGCGTGGCGAGCAAGTCTTCCGTCGGAATCCAACACGGAGCCGCGGCCCTTGCGACCTCCTCCCGTTCTGCCTCCCACTTGCTCCAGATCGAGCCCGCTCGATCGACCGCGTTCACGATGTCCCGCGCAATCTTGTGCACGCTGTGAGGATCGCGCAGATGCCGCAAAGATAGGCTTTTCACGTAGTCGAAGAGCAGTGATGCCACGGCATACTGGCGGTCGGAGCTCATGCGCGGTCTCTCCGGTCGTTGCGCTCGACATCCTAGCAACCGACGAACGTGGTCCGCCAGAGGCCGCAAATCGAAGGATTCGACCGGCGCACTCCGCCATGTTCGTCACAGGTCTTCGCGCAGCCCCTTGAAAAACGGGTGCCTCACCTTTCCTTCCGCCGACTTGGCCCGGTATTCGACCTCGGCGAGCAGCTTCGGCTCGACCCAGATGCCCTTGTGGGCGATCCGCTTCGCGTACGGCTGCGTCTTCCGGATCAAGGGCTTCAACCGCTTCTGGAGGTTGGCGGCGGAGGCCTTGTCGAAGCCATGGTCGACCTTGCCAGCATAGACCAGGTCGTTCCCCTTGCGTCGACCGAGATAGACGCCGTCCCACTTTCCTTCATCGAGCGCGAAGCCGGCGATCGCCAGGGTCTCCCGCTGCGCGCAGGTCTTCTTCACCCAGTTATTGCCGCGACCGCTGGCGTAGATGCTATCGCGGACCTTCGAGACCACTCCCTCCAGGCCCACCTTGCAGGCGTGCGCGAACATGTCGGCGCCTTCGAGCTCGAAGCTTTCGCTGAACTGTATCTCGGTGCCATCGATGATCTTCTTGAGTTGGGTCTTGCGCTGGAAGAGCGGCACCTTCCGGAGGTCGCGGCCGTTCAGGTACAGGAGATCGAACGCGACCAGTACGATGCTGGTCGATCTGCCCTTCAATTCGTTCTGAAGGACGGAGAAGTCCGTCGTGCCGTCCGCGGCGGGGACCACGATTTCGCCGTCCACGATCGCCGACGCGGCCTTGATGTGCCAGGCGTCGTCGGCGACCTTCTTGAAGCGGTTGGTCCAGTCGTGACCGCGGCGGGTGAAGACCTTCACGGCTTCGTTCGCCAGATGGACCTGGACACGGTAACCGTCGAACTTGATTTCGTGAATCCATCGCGCTCCGGACGGCACCTTCTCGATCGATGATGCCAGGGCCGGCTCTACGAAGCCGGGAAACGGCGCCTTCACGCCGATCGCAGCCGGTTTACGTCGCTGAAACGCCACGCAACGAACTCCAACGCAACAACTCGCGGACTCAAGCCGGGACGGCAGAATTCGTTTCCGGAACTCGCGAATCCTTGCGGCGTTGCATCGTCATCAGTTCGCAATAGGAGGAGCCGATGGCGGCAGCGAAGAAGAAGACCGCGCGTGGACGCAAGCAGGACCGGGCACGCGTCGCCAAGGGACAGGACTACGAAGTCCGCTACGAAGCGAAGAAGACCGGCCGCTCGGCTTCGGCCGTGAAGAAGGCAGTCAAGAAGGTCGGCAACAGCCGCAAGCGGGTCGAAAAGCGTCTCGGCCGCTAAGTCGTCTCGGATCCGGCCTCTCCGGGCCCGGAGGGCGTCGTGCGCGGCAGGGGAAGCGGGCGCTCGGGCGAGGTGAATCGCGACGCCTGCTCGCCCTTCGCATCATACCGTTTCGCCAGGTCGAGGAGGCGTCGGCGGGTAAATGGGTCGGCCCTTTCGGAAATGGTCCGGACCCGGCTTGCAAGCCCCAAATAGAATTCCTGCTCCATGGCGTACCCCACCCACGACATCACTCCTCAAATTTGGATGGCCTGCACTCGGGGAGTCAAGCGGCGCTGCCGCGGGAGTTTGAAAACTTTCCAACGTGCCTTGTACCGACGCCTCAGGCGGGCCTAAGCTGCCGGCGGCAGGAAAATTCGACATGACGGTGCTGCACCCTATCCGGAAGGCGTGTCCGGCCTGCGGAAGGCCCATGAAACTCGTCAAGAGCGACGCGGGCCCCGGCAAGGTGCGCTATGTCTGTCCCGTTTGCGACGACGATCCTTTGCACGACCCTGCCGCTCGCAAGTGGGTGGATAGCCCGTTGAAGCCGCCTGCGGACTGAGCTCTCCGTCAGCCGTAACGGTAGTTAGATGCGGCTGGAGAACCGGGTGAACGCGGTCAGCCTCTGCACGGTTGGCTCGACGTCCTGCATGTAGATCTCGGTCCGGAGGAACGCGATCTCATCGTCGAGCGCGGTCTCGTCGACGTCTCTGAACCAGGACTTGGGGCGCCCGTCGCTACCGTCGTTCCAACGATAGCCGCGCCGCTTCAACGAGTCCTTGAGTTCGAATGCGGTCTGCTCCGCCCAGACCCGCATCGTCGGCTTGCGGGCGGTCTCCAGCAACAGCGCCAGCGCCGTCGAACCGGTGGTCGAAAGCTCTGATGCCAGCACCTCCAGCAGAGCGTGACAGTCGTCGACGGCCCGGTGCGCCTGGTGGAAGAAACCGGCACCGTTCAGCAGATAGCCGAGTTGCGCTCCCGCGAAGCCGTGTTTGCGCCAGTCGATCTCGCTCATGCTGCAGCCCCAGCAGGCGCCGCAGTACGCGGTAATCGGTCGACCGGCTCAAGGCCTCGGCCATCGCCGCGAAATCCATCGGGTCTTGTGGCATCAGGTCTCGAACGTTACCGCCATCACTATCCACGGTTTGTGGCACAATCCAACGCCAGGAGGTACCCGACATCCAAGCGATTCACGGTGTTTTCGAGAGTGTAGATTTGATTTCGACCGTATTGCAGGAGTCCTATCATTACTCAACGGCTCTTGGGTCGATCGGAGCTCGGGCGTCGTCTCGTGAGCGGCGTCGGAGCCTAGCCCGGCCCCTCCTAAGTAGCATCATAAGGTGGGCCTGCGAGCGGCGCGATGGCGAGAAAATTGAAAACCTATCTCACCTCTCTGGGCTTCTACGATCAGGCGGTCGCGGCCCCGTCGATGAAAAGCAGCGCTGGAGGCCTGGGGGGCGAGCAGCAACCTCTTCCATCAGGGCGCTGCGCGCGAGACGGACGAACCGGACATCGTCGCCGCCACGATGGCGAAGCCGGGCGTCGTGCTGCGGCGTCCGGTTGGCTCGAACAGGCGTTTCGCCGAGCACGCCGAGCTGCCGACCGATCTGGCCGAAGATGAAGGCGTCACCCGCCGCAAGCGCCGTCAGGCTAAGCCTGCGAAGCGACCGGCCAAGGTCGACGACGAGGCGGCCCGCAAAGCAGCGCAGGATTTCGAGAAGGAGCAGCGCCGGCGCGCCGCCGAGCACCGGAAGGAGGAGACCGCCCGCGAGAAGGAGCGCGCTAGGCGCGAGAAGGCGGTAGCCAAAGCGCAGGCCCATCTCGAGAAGGCGAAGCGGGAGCACGAGGCGAAGGTAGCCGAGATCGAAGCTGAGCGGACCTCGCTCGATGAGCGCGCTCAGGCCGAGGATGCGCGCTGGGAAAGACAGCGCGAGAAGCTGCAGGCCACCTTGCGGCGGGCGCGAGAATAGGGCCGGGTTTAGGTCTCGCCAGAGCCAGAGAACAGCACGTTGGGAGGCGTCGCCCGCGGCGGCGGATTGGGCCGCGCGCTTCCTGATCCCGGTCTGCTCTTGAGATCGTATCGCTGGGCCAGGTCGAGCAGCCGCCGCCTGGTGAACGGATCCGCGTTCTGGGCCAGATCGCGCGCCCGCTGCGCGAAGCCTTTGTAGAACTCTTCCACGACGCCACCCCGCAACATCACCGAAAGCCGGATTTCAGTGCGGGCCCCGCTTCGCGTCAAGCGGCTTGCGCATGCGTACAACTTTCGGCGATCAGCTTGTGCTCGCGGCGCACGGGAACTAAGCTGCCCGCGGCAGGGAAACCCGATGACTGCGCTCTCGCCGACGCGGAAGCTGTGCCCAAGGTGCGGCAAGCCGATGACAGCCGTGCCCGACGACGTCGCGCCCGGCCGGCCGGGCTACGTCTGCCTTGCCTGCGAAGACGATCCGCTGCGCGATCCGGCCGCCCGGAAGTGGGCGGACAGCCCCTTGCGGCCTCCGGCGAAGTAGGGACGTTTCGCAAACCCGACGTTCTGGTATGGTCGGTCATTGCCTCGTCGATCCAGGATTTCCTCCCATGCGAACATTGCTGGTTATCGCCTTTTCGTTCGGCGTTTGCTTGTCGGCCTCGCCGGCGTCCGCCGAGACGTGCTCCGAAGCCATCGCGCACTGCAAACAGGATGGCTCCAGGCATCCGGATGCGGACGCAAAGTGCACCGCCGCCGGGAATGCCTGCATGAAGACAGGGAGTTTCATCGGCCCCTACACGCACAAGCTCTGGCGCGGTTTCGTCAAACAATAGGCATGCCAGACGGAATAGGCGTCGGAGCGTGAACTGGCGCCCAGAGCCATGTTGGCCCGGAACGATTGCCGTCCCTGATCAGTTCTCGGAGCACCGCATCTGGTGACGAAGTGAGGGAGTACATCGTGGCGCTGCAGCACGCGAAACCAGGAGAGATTGTCGATTTGCGACCGCTTGGAAGCAAGTTGAAGGACGCGAAAACGGCGGCGATCATCAAATCTGAACACTTCGAGGCGGTTCGGCTGATCGTCCTCGCCGGAGCGGAGATTTCGCCGCACAAGGTGCCCGGCAACATCATGCTCCATTGCCTGGAAGGGCGCATATCGCTCGGCCTTTCGGACTCTTCAATCACATTGAGCGCCGGCGAATGGGTCTACCTGGCGGGCGGCGAGACCCATTCGTTGAAGGGCATCGAGGATTCCTCCCTCCTTCTAACGATCCTTCTCGGGACCTGACGGGGGAGCGCGGAGCGAAAAGCCCGAAACGAATGGCGTCAGCCCGGTTCGGTCTCAATGCCCCATCCCCGGCATGACCTCGCCGTTGTAGATGTCCGGGTTCTTGGGGCCTTCCACGTGAAGTACCCCAAGCAGACCCCGCTCCATGCGGGCGAGCGCGTGATCGACGAGCGTGTAGTTGCCGGGCACGTCGAGCTTGAATTCGGTGATGACCGCGCCGCCCGGTGGCACCGATACCGTCTGGATGCCTTCGAGCGGAGCCGTGGTCGCGCCCCCGAGATTGTAGACCTTGTCGAAGATCTCGCCGATGACGTGGAAGGATGAGGTGTAGTTCGGGCCGCCGACACCGAAGAAGATCCTTACAGAATCGCCGACCTTGGCCTCGAGGGGATGCAGCTTGGTGAGCGCTCCGACCGAGCCGTTGAACACGAAGTATTCGGGCCGCTCGTTGAGGAGCTTGTCGACGCTGAATTCGGCGCTGCCGTGCTGGCCGAAGGCGATGTCGGAATAAATCTCGCCCTGCATCACGTAGAACTCGTGATCGACGGGCGGAAGCCCGCCTTCCGGCTCGGCGAGAATGAGGCCGTACATGCCGTTGGCGATATGCTCGGCGACCATCGGCGTCGCGCAGTGATAGACGAAGAGACCCGGCACCAGCGCCTTCCACGTCATCGACTTCTCGCCGCCCGGATCGACCTGCAACGCGGCGGCGCCGCCGCCCGGCCCGGTCGCCGCATGGAAGTCGACGGAATGGATCATGGCGCTGTCCGCAGAATTCTTCAGGTGGATGTCGACGGTGTCGCCGACGCGGACGCGGATGAACGGGCCCGGCACCTTGCCGTTGAAGGTCCAGTAGCCGAACGTGGTGCCTTCGGCGAGCCTGCCCTCGACCTCGACACTCAAGAGATCGACGCGAACGGTCTGCGGATCGCGCTTGCCGATCGGGGGCGGCAGATCGCCAGGTTCGCGGGAGATGTCGGCCTCGACCACCGTCTGCGGCGACGGTCGCGGCGTCACGGTGAACTGCCCTTCCATGCCCGCCAGGCGATGTCCGGGAACGCTGCAGTAGTAGGTGAAGTCGCCGGACTTCGAGGCTCTGAATGCGATCGTCGTGCTTGCGCCCTTGCCGGTGACGCGCGGCGACTTGGTGTCCTGGTCGGGAAAGACGATATCGTGCTCGGCACCCTCACCGTTGATCAGCGTGAGTTGGACCACCTGACCTTCGGAAGCGCTCAACACGGGATTGACCTTGCCCTCGATCGCACCGCCGACGCCGATGTAGACCATGCGTCCTTCGGCGATGCCGGATCGCAGCGTATACCGCGCATCTGTGACGTAGCCGATGTCGGCGCCGGTCGCGCTCTGCGGTCGGCTCGGAGGCGGCGCCGCTGTCGCAGATGTTGCCGGCGCCGGCTGCGCCTGGGTGGTCGGCGTACCTGCGGGGCTGGAGCCCCTGCCGCCCGAGGCCGCAAGAAAGGCGATGACATCGGCTCGGTCGTGATCCGTCTTCAAACCCGGGAACGGCATTTTGTTGCCGGGTACGACCTTTGCCGGATCGTCGAGATACCGATTGAGCGTCTGAGCATCCCAGATGAGGCTGGCCTGCTTCATCGCGGGCGAGTAGTTGTAGCCGGGCTCACTCCCTGACTTGCGGCCGACGACTCCGGCGAGCGACGGACCCAGCATGTTCTTGCCGGCCTCCAACGAGTGGCAGGCTTGGCATTTACGGAAGACCAGTCGTCCCGCTCCGGCATCGCCGCCACCTTGTGCCGGCGCGGTGGCGGCAGACGTCGGGGACTTGGAAACTGGAGCGGCCTGGCCGCTCGTCGTCGGTGCCAACGCAGGCGTCATTCGCGGGTTATGGGGCATTTGAACCTGTTTCGGCTCCGCGGTCTCTGCAACCTCCTTCGAGGAGGTCTGAGCTGTCTGCGTGGCCGTCGAAGGCGAGGCTGGAGCGCGCTGCGGCTCCGCATTCGTTCCTGGAGCCGACTGACCGGACGACATGTTGTGCGCCATCTGATGACTGGTGTCGGCCGGCGGTCGCTCGGCGGATGCCGTCTGGTTCTGCGGGTTGGTGCGATCCGCGGAGTAGAGCAGTTGGCCGAGCCAGAAGCCGCCGACGATCAGAACCAGCCCGATCAGGAGGATCGACCAGCGGCGCAGCATCTCGGCGGCTGTGTCCCACATCGGATTGTCCTCCCGCGCTTCTTTTGCTTGTCCCGCCTTACCAGCGAGGGCCTTGACGAGATCGGAAACGAGAAACTGGTTTCTGAGACTGGCGGGATGATGTGCCCGACAACCGCGGAAAAGAGAGGTTGCTCTTCGCGACGCCCATACTAGGGACCGCGCCGCTCGCGATGGCGGAACGGATCGGCGGCCTCATCATGACCCGAGCGGCTACTGAAGAACATCAGCGCCATGAGTCCGCAGCCGATGAGGAGCGAGAAGAAGGTCCCGAGCCCCAGCGCGATCCAGCCATGCTTGCCCATCTCGACGCCGCTGCTCGCGCCCCAAACGGAGACCGCCCAGACGCCCGTGAGGACTAATATGGCGCTCAGGACCACCAGCAGGACGATTTGACCGGTACTGAGACTTCTCATGCTTGCACCTGTTCGTGTCTGGAATGGGTGTACTGCGTAGGGAGCAGGCGACCGGAGTACGGCGCGGGCCCCCAAGCGGGCGTACGCCGTATCTCAAGGGATCAGCGCCACCAATTGTTGGCCGCGGCAACCGTCTGGAAGTGGACCGCCACTACGTGGGATGTCGCGATGAGTTGCGCCGAATCCTGCTCGTATGCCGCCCGCAGATGGGAGCGGACGTCATCCGAAGGCTGCGTGATCTTCACGGCCATTCGCGAGAGCTTCACGGCCAATTCGAAACCGGCTTGAGGGGTGTCCGTCTTCAGCGAAGGTAGCCAATTGTCGCTCATGTTCCGTCTCCTTTCCTTTGGTACCGCCCACTCTCACACGAGGCGCGCTCACTGCTGCGTGAGCTTGACCGGTGCCTTGTCGAACGTGTGCAAGTAAGCGATCAGGTCCTTGATTTTCTGCGGGTCCTTGATCCCGGCAAATGCCATCTTGGTGCCGGGCACGACGCCCTTCGGGTCCTGGATATACTTGGTGAATTCTTCCTCGGTCCAGGTGATGCCCGATTTCTTGTTGGCCTCCGAGTAGTTGTAGCCCTCAACGGATCCCGCCTTTCGGCCGATCAGTCCGTTGAGCACGGGCCCGACGGCGTTCTTGGCGGTGTCGCCGACCTGGTGGCATGCCTTACAGACGGCGAAGACCTTTTCGCCAGCAGCGGCGTCCTGGGCGCTGGCCTGCCCGAGTGCGGCCGCGAGAAACAGGGCTACAAGTGCAGTTCGCTTCATGGAAGTCTCCTTGTTTCAGTTTCGAAACTCGCTCATGCGATGAGCCTGATCGGCTTATCTGTGCTGTCGATGCAGTAGGAAACGGATCGGGCTTTCCATCAAGCTAAATGCTGACGAGAACGCGTTCGCGGCGGTTGCGCTTCGGGCTAAGAGGTGGTGGCGGTGCGATACCGATTGGCACATCGGCTGTACGGGGCTCGAACAGATGGCTGAACTGTCCATGAGTCGCATGGAAGCCGTAGCCCTTGAGGCGGAGACCGCACGGTCTACGATCGGCAGCACCGTCTGCATGCGCCCTACGACGGCCTTTGCCAAGCGCTTTGCCGAGTCAGAAACGGGAAGTGGCGGCTGATCCATGAGTCCCAAAAGCGGTACGGGCGACCGACGGGGTCGCGCGTCAATTTGGATTATTCGTGAACGTCGCCGTTGACCGTTTTCGGAGGTTGCTACCGAGTTCCGACACTGTCAACCTTCAAAAAATATCGCCTTACGATGGAACGACTCCGACGAATTCTTTCTGATGTAGCATCACATCAAGCTAGGCGGCAGGTCTCACCGTGCCACTCTTGCGCGCGTCACCATTTGAAGTCCGACCCGCGGGTACCTTCACCTTCCACTCACTGGACGAGATACTTGCGCTCGCTCACGCGATGGAGCGACATTTCAGACGGAGATGCGTACCTTGCATTGAATGCCTCGCTGCGTTTCGACTCCAAGAACCAGCGCGCGATAAAGATATATTTTATATATTGCTTTTTAGCCGTGAGGCGCCTAACGTCTTGCTTCATCGACGTCGTGCGGCGTGAGGGCTGCGACAGGAGGCAGGACGAATGACGCATGTCGTCACCGACAACTGCATCAAGTGCAAGTATATGGACTGCGTCGAGGTCTGCCCCGTCGACTGCTTCTATGTCGGCGAGAACATGCTCGTCATTCACCCCGATGAGTGCATCGACTGCGGCGTCTGCGTGCCGGAGTGCCCGGCCGAAGCGATTTTTCCGGACAGCGATGTTCCGCGCAACTCACATTGGCTTGGTCTCAACCGCAAATATGCGGGGCTTTGGCCCAACGTCATCAAGAAGGGCGAACCGCCACCTGATGCCGACGCCTGGAATGGCGTTCCCAACAAGTTTGCCGACCATTTTAGCCCGAAGCCGGATGAGCGGCTTGAGCTTCGATCTGTCGCCGAGGTCGCCGGCGGTGATCAATCAGACGTTCGTGCGACCAAAGGAGAAGATTAGGAATGTCCAGTGCAAACGCAAACGCTTCGATCATCGATGTACGCGAGCTTCCGCCGGCGCAGCGTCACCAGAAGATCTTCCAGCTCGTCAACGAACTCGCTGTGGGCCGATCGTTCACTCTCGTGAACGATCATGACCCGAAGCCGCTCTACTACCAATTGGAAGCCGAATATCCCAAGCAATTCTCCTGGACCTATGTCGAGAGCGGTCCCGCCGTTTGGCGCGTCGAGATCGGAAAGCTCGCCAAGGCGGCCTGAACGGCGCCGGGCGCACGGGAGCGAGGCCATATCGCCTCGCCCCGCGCAATTTCGAAGGAAAGTCATGTTCGGCGCATCGCTGTCCAGATGGACGATGAGCTATTTTACGGCCGCACTCTGCGCGCTGCTCTGCGCCGAGGCACTGATGGCTGCTGGCGTCGGCTTTCCGAGCCAGCCGCTAGTTGCGCCACTGACCCTCGTTCTCGTTCATCTCGTTGCGATCGGTTGGCTCAGCCTCCTGATGTCAGGAGCGCTCATTCAGTTCGTCCCGGTCCTCGTAGCCAAGCCGCTGGCCCACCCCGAACTGCCCGTTGTTGCGCTCGCGCTTCTGCTGACCGGACTCGGCAGTCTGCTTCTCGGATTTCTTGGTATGGCCGGCTTTTCAGTGGGCTCGATGCCCTGGTTGCCGCTCGGCGCCATCGGTCTCGCAGGCGGCTTCGCACTCAACCTATGGAACCTAGGCCGCACCCTCTGGTCGGCGCGCCCGGTCGGTTTGCCGGCCCGCTTCGTCGCGGCGGGTCTCTTGAGCCTCGTGGGCGTCGTCATGCTGGGAATGATCTTCTCGCTGACGCTCGGTGGGTGGACAACCAATGCTGCCTTCCTGCGCCTTACATCGGAGGGTATTCCGTTTCACGCCGCGCTGGGGCTCGGCGGCTGGCTCACCTTCACCGCCATGGGCGTGAGCTATCGGCTGCTCGCAATGTTCATGCTCGCTCCCGAAGCCGAACACCGCAGCAGCCGCATCGCGTTCCTGACCGGCACCATGGCCATCCTGGTGATACTGATCGGCGGTCCTGTCTGTCTCCTGATCTTCGGTCAGGGGGTGATCCCCCCACTGCTCGCAGCGCTCGCGGGCGCGCTCGTCAGCCTTGCTCTCTACGGGCAGGACATCATGCGGCTCTATCGTACCCGCAAGCGGCCTAAGATCGAGCTCAATGCTCGGGTATTCGCCTGGGCGCTGGGCAGTCTCGGACTCGCCGTTTTGCTGTTGGTCGCCGTGGCGGCACTCGGGCCGACCGATCGCCAAATCGGAGGCGTGGTGTTTCTCTTCGCATTCGGTTGGCTCACTGCGCTCGGCCTCGCGAAGCTCTACAAAATCGTGGCCTTTCTGACCTGGCTCGAATGCTACGGTATGCTGTTGGGCAAACGTCCGACGCCGCGGGTGCAGGACCTCGTCGACGAACCGCGCGCCATGCCCTGGTTCTGGCTCTATTTCACAGGTGTCGGTGCTGCATCGCTGGCGATGTTCTTGGGCGCGCCTCTGGTGTTCCGGGGCGCGGCGTTCGCCATGCTTATCGCCACGGCGAGAATATCGTTCGAACTCGTTCTGACCCGCAATCTGGCCGCGGTGCCGAGGGCGATGTTGCCTGGCGGCCATCGCGCCTGGCCGCGGCTGCATCTGCCAATTCTGTAACGCCCGCAAGATGGAGGAATGACAAATGACGCAAGCTTCCCGCGAACTCGACGTACGGCCGATTCTGCGCTCTGGCGGCGAGCCCTTCTCTGCCATTATGCAGGCCGTCAACGGCCTGGGCGCCGGACAGGCGCTCAGGTTGCTGGCGACGTTCGAGCCGGTGCCGCTCTACACGGTTCTGGGCAAGAAGGGATTCGACCATGCCGCACGAGAGATCGGTGACGGCGATTGGGAAGTGCTGTTCACACCGCAAGCTCAAGCTGCAAGCGCTCAGCCGGCACCGAACGGCGTTGCGGCTTCAGGATGGCCCGAGCCCGTGCGTCAGCTTGACAACCGCGATCTCGATCCACCGGAGCCGATGGTGCGCACGCTCGCAGCCGTCGAAGAGTTGCAGCCGGGTGAGGTGTTGTGCGCTCTTCTGTGCCGCGAGCCGGTATTCCTACTGCCAGAGCTTGGCAAGCGGGGATTCGAATGGCTGGGCGCGTTCGAGGCGGATCGGACCACGTACAAGCTCCTGATACGCAAGGGCGCCCAACCGGAGGCGGCCCAATGACCGGCGCCGGCGAGCTGGTGGAACGGGTGCGCACGGCGCTTCGCGAGGTGATCGATCCGGAGATCGGCTTCAATATCGTCGATCTCGGGCTCGTTTACGATATCGCCGTCGCGGAGGACGGTGTAGCTCGGATCTCCATGACCACGACGACGAGGGGCTGCCCCGCGACCGGCTATCTCAGGGGCGGTGCCGGCGAAGCAGCGCAGTCCGTCGTCGGCGTTCAATGGGCCGATGTCCAGCTCACCTATGATCCACCATGGGCCCCGGACATGATGAGCCAGGCGGCGAAGGACTATCTCGGAGTCGGCCGATGACGCAGGCCTCCGTCCGTCCCGGTCTCGATTACGCTGCGCTGACCCCGCTCATCTCACCGCACGAGCAGATCAATTTGCTCTTGCTCGATGCGCTGCAGAAGCTTGCCGACGCCGGCGAGGTTGACGCAGCCTGCCGCATTGCTGGAAAGGCCTGCGCCATCCTCCGCCGAGGCGCGCCAAAGGACGAGAGGCGCTTCAACGCCTTGCTGCACCGCCTCGTGCGCAAGCTGTGATCGATCTCGTAGAGATGGCCGGATCGCGGGCAGGATAGAACCGGAAATGGAAGCGCTGCAATTTGCAAAACTCGAGACCATGTATACCTTTAGCGCTCTCCGCGCCGCCGATTAGTCAAATTTGGGATCCGCATGCGACTGACGAATTTTAGCGACTACGCCCTCAGGCTGCTGATGTACGCGGCGGCCCATGATGACCGGCTGATCACCATCGAGGAAGTATCCGAAGTCTACAAGATCTCTCGCGCACACCTCATGAAGATCACGAACACCCTGACGCGGGCAGGTTTCCTGAAGGCTGTGCGGGGACGCTCCGGCGGACTGACGCTCGCAAAGCCGCCGCGCAAGATAGGCTTGGGCGACGTGGTCCGCGCCACCGAGCCGGACTTCGCACTGGTCGAATGCTTTGCCACGCGCAATCAATGCATCATCACACGCAGTTGTCGCCTGCGCGGCATCTTCCACGAGGGACTCGATGCGTTCAACGCGGTGCTTGACAAATACACGCTCGCCGACCTCATGCTCAGGCCCAAGGACTTCGGTATCCGACCCGCAGCATGACCAGTAACCGTTCCAACGCGCGTATCAGGCCGCAAGCCTGGCTGGCAATGCTGCTTGCTCTGCGGCAGCCCGCGTCGCCGCCACCGCCATCCAATCGCGCAGAAGTCCCTTGTCCTCTTTCGAAAACGGCGCCCGGCGCTTGACATCATCCAGCGTTTCGCCCGGGTGGCATCGCTCAAAATCTTCCCGGATGAGCGACTCGAGATAGGTCCGTTTCGCGTCGTTCGCCGGATCTACATGATGATGGGAATTGCTCAACATTTCCATTTCTCCTCGTTGAGTCCTCATTCAAGTGGCTGCGCTCACGCATGGGGATACTCCATGCGGAGCATTCGCTCGCTCCGGTCGCAGAAACGCAGAAGATGACTTCCAACCTCTCCGCCCGGGAGCGGGGTCGTCGTCGGCCTCGCGCTGCGACTTGCCAGCCGCCGCAAGTCGCTGACTGGAACATCGCAAGCTCGGGATTGACGGATCAGTCATGATCTTCGGCCTCGCGGCCGAGCAGGCGCAGACGAACGCGCCAGACGTCGGGTCCCGCCTCCAGATACGACCAGCCGCATCGTGAGCCATGGCGTGCTTCGAGTTGCAGGCGCAGCCGCCTCGGATCGTGATCGACCACGATCTGCAGCGAGTCGTCCGGAGCCAAGTGCTCGAATAGGCGGAAGAGGATGGCATGACGATATTTCGGATCGATATCCGAAACGTTGATTACGCGTTCACTGCAATTCAGCTCTGGCACGATCGGACTCCTCGGGAGCTATGCTCGGCGCAGGCAGTTGCGCGGGATGTTGAGCCTTCCAGTCGACGTCGCGAAATAGAGCTTCGACATGGCGGATCAGCCGCTCCGACTGGGGCGGATCGAGAAACCTGTGCAGGACCGCGTGGAAATGGGGCTTCAGGATCTTTCCAGTGATCCCCCGCTCGGCGACCATCAGGTCGACGATGTTTCTGCCGAGCGGAGAAAGCTCATCGCTCGTCGTCGCCGGATCGATAATAGAGCTGATGGAACGTTCTACCTCGCTCCACTTGGCGCGCGAAATGTGCGTCAGCACGTTGCATATATGCGGATGGGCGCGAAATGCCGCGTAGATGCGAAACGCGAGCTCGGCCGTCGAGAGCTTCGGGCGAAGATTGCTGTTGGACACGTTTGCGGTCCGCGGCCCGGATCTGGCCCGGAGTTTGGTACCACGGACCGTCCGCGCCAATGCTCGGGCTTCAAACTGGGCAGATATTGACATCGCTTGACACTCTCGTTCTAAAAGATATATTAACAATATATCTTTTAGCCTGCCTCGACAAGGAGAAACTTTCGATGATCGAGAGCCTCCAGGATGCCCTTTCCCAAGCGCCGTCCGATCGCGTCATAGAGTTCAGCGACAACACGTTTGTCGTGGACGCCGCACTCATTGGCGAACTTCTGCACGTGCCGGCAACCAGTGTGCCGATCCTGATGCGCGAAGGAAGGATCACCAGCGTCTGTGAGCGCGGAACCGGGCAGGATGAAGGGGAGTTTCGCCTCACGTTCTTCTACCGTAGCCGCCGCGCGCGCCTGATCACGGACTCGACGGGCCGGCTCCTCCGGAGATCGGCGATCGATTTCGGTGACCGCCCAATGCCGGACGCCCTGCACCGGGCGACCGGTTGAAGGGCATGACGTTGTTACCGGGAACAGGAGACGAGAGATGACTGATATTCATTCCGTCCACGGTGTGGACCTACCTGGCGGCGACCTCGAAATCGCAAAGATGCCGGGGCATTGGCTGCTTGCCCGGCTCGGCAAGCGTGTCTTGCGTCCAGGAGGCCTTAGACTGACGCGGGCGCTGCTCGACGATCTGGCCATCAGCCCGGCGGACGAGGTCGTGGAGTTCGCGCCCGGTCTCGGCGTCACCGCCCGCATGATTCTGCAACGCGAACCACAGCGCTATACGGCAATCGAGCGTGACGCCCAGGCGGTGCAATGGACCGCCCGGCAACTGCCGTCCGCTCCTCATATTTCGGTCCTCGTTGGGCGGGCCGACCAGACGCAGCTACCCGCCGGGTGCGCCTCGCTCGTTGTTGGTGAGGCGATGTTGAGTATGCAGACCGAGGAGCACAAGCGTCGGATTGTGGCCGAGGCGTTCCGGCTGCTGCGCCCCGGCGGCCGATACGGCATTCACGAGCTCGCTATCGTTCCGGACGACATGCATCCCGATCGCCAGGGCGAGATCAATCGGGCGCTTTCCTCGGTCATCCATGTCGGCGCCCGGCCGCTGCGCAGCCAGGAATGGAAAGCCCTCTTGCAGAGCGTCGGATTTCGCGTTGTTGCCCTCGGCCATGCGCCGATGCACCTGCTACGGCCGCTTCGGCTGATCGAGGACGAAGGCGTTTTTGGAGCTTTGAGACTGGCAAAAAATCTTCTGCATGACAACGCGGCGCGACGCCGCGTCATGGCCATGCGATGGGTATTCGAGCACTATCGCGCAAACCTGAGCGCTATCTACATGGTCGCGCAAAAGGACCCATAGCATCGCGCGGGGGGACCGATGGGAAGCAGGGCGCGACAGTCCTGGTGGTAGTCGCCACCGGCCCCTTCGGCGCGCGCCGGTCTTCAGGCCTTAGTCTGACTTTCCACCTCGTCCATCGCCGTCAATGCGAGGGCGCTATGGGCATAGGCACCACCCGCCCGCATCTCGGCTGCGACCCAAATTGCTTCCATCAGCTCCTGGCGCGTGGCGCCCTGGCGGAGCGCGGCTTTAGTGTGGCCCTTGATGCAGTAGGGGCACTGCGTCACGTGGGCCACTGCAACTGCAATCAGCTGCTTGGTCTTCGCCGGCAGCGCGCCGTCGGCAAACACTTGGCGGCTGAAGGCCTGGAACGCTTTTTCGGTCTCCGGCGCGAGGTGTCGACGCTTTTCGGCAAGTTCGCGTGACGAGGGTGGATACAGCGTGTCGGTCATTTCACAACTCCCTGTTCTCGGCGAAAACGGAGCCGGTCGTCCCTTGCGGCCGGGGCAACATCACTCGCCGTCAGTGATAGCCAACGCACATCACGTAGTCCCGCAACAGGACCTCCTGATATTCCAGCTCCTCGAGGAGCGCTTCGAGCGCATCCCGGGCGTTGAGCACGCCGATCGGGCGGGACGCGGGATCCAGGATCGGGATGTTCTTCAGGTGCCGCTCTTTCATTACCGACCAGATGTCGCTCAACAAGTCGGTGGGGCGGCAATACACGACCGGCTTGGTCATAATGGCCGAAGCCGCCGCCATGCAGGAAGCCCCCTGGCACTGGCTGATTTGGCGGACAACGTCCGTCTTGGTGATGACGCCGGCCAGAAGTCCATCGGAACTGCGCACGACCACGAGGTCTGCATCGAGATCGCGCAAGAGCCTTGCGGCGTCGATGAGCGGAGCCTCGTCGCCGAGGAGAATAAGCCGTTCGCGTGCGGCAGGCAGCATGGCTTCGACAATCATTGAAGACTGATGCTCCTATGGTGGACTTTAACGTGGTTGATCCGCATTCCTGTCAAAGTGTCCGCCGATATCTGTCTAAAATGCGCGATCCGGCTCATCTCAAGTCCCAAAGGCGACCTTCAGCGTCGCCACGAGTCCTGCCACCACCAGCGCAAGGCAGCCCAGGCGCATCCCGATCAGCGCGGGAAGTTTGATCCGCGAGTGAACATAATCTTCGATCACGACCTGGAGCCCGAGCGCGGGCCTGCGGATCGTCCGCCCGCGTTTCGGTCTCGCCGATCTCGAGCAGGCGACGGCCCTCCTCCCAAAGCGAGTCCATCTCGTTGCCGACGGCGCCAAGCCGAAGCGCGCGCAATGCGATCGCCCGATTAACCGGAGAGTTCTCATCGTACAAGACCGGCAGCGGCAAACTGTCCATGATCGTGAACGTGAGATGCAGGGCTCCCTTTCGTCGGGCGAGATAGTCGGCGGCAAAGGAGTTCGCAACGCCCAGCCACAACGCCATCAACCGGACATCCACGGGATCAAAGGCGATCGTCGGAACGGAGTGGCCACAGATGACGTCGGGCGGAATGAACGACGCCATCAGGTAGCGCTGGTTGGTGACGCCGCCTACGTCACAGAAGCCCAATCGGAAACGTCTCCATTGGTCGCCGGTGCGAGATGGAATATCCTCTTCGTTGATGCGCCACTGCGGGGCAAGGCGCTTCTCCTCCGAACCGAAGACAAGTTCGCGCCAGACCGCGGAGCGGCGGCGTCCGGAGACGTATTCCTTCGCGCGATAGTCGAACGCCTCGACCATACGGGACCGTCCTTTTTCGCAAAGAATGCGGCGACGAACAGATCGCAAGCGACACTCAATCGCTGCCACAACGG
Organism: Bradyrhizobium betae; assembly: GCF_008932115.1. NCBI lineage: Bacteria > Pseudomonadati > Pseudomonadota > Alphaproteobacteria > Hyphomicrobiales > Nitrobacteraceae > Bradyrhizobium > Bradyrhizobium betae. Next base: position 4,507,947 of record NZ_CP044543.1, on the reverse strand, counting down.
CCCATCCTTGATGGCTTCGAGAGCCTGCTGTTTCGCTCGAACGTCTTCGACTGTGTTCTCGGGCATGCTGTCGAGGACCAGCACCGCGTCGGCCAATTCGGGCGGGGCGGCCGCGAACGAGAACTGGTTCTGTCGACCGGACTTCTTGGATCCTTCGCGTTGCGCCCTGTTGAGGGACCTGTAGAATTTGCAGGCGTCCTTGTCGTCGCCATCCAGAGCGGCGTATGCGTCGTCCGGAATGCCCTTGGACAACATCGAGAAGTCGGAAATCCCGACGAGGCTGTTGCCGTGGCGGATCTTGGCGTCGAGAAACGACAGCGGCATGCCCGGCTCGACCGCTTCGATCCAAAGCGCCACGCGGCAGAGCTCCACGGCCAATTCGTTCTGGTCCACGCCGTAGATGCAATGAGAAACGACCTCGCGGAGCGCGTGTCGGTATTCCGCGATCGACGCCGCTCCTGGATTTCTCAGGTCGGCAAGCCGCTGCGCGATGCGGCGCGCGGCGCCGAGGATGAAGTGTCCGGATCCGCACGCCGGGTCGATCGCCGTCAGCCGTAGGAGCGCGTCTGGATTGCCCGGGTTTTCCGCCACCGTCTTTTCGATCACGGGATCAAGAGCGGAATCGAGCAGGAATTCGACGAGGGAGTCCTTCGTGTAGTAGCTGCTGGTCGTCTTCCGCGAATGTCCGCTGTTAGTCGCCGTTTCGCTCTCGCGGGTGTCGCCGACGCCGTTGGCGAAGTAGAACTTGGTCGCGCGGTCGTCGATCTCCGGAGCAAGTTCGAGCAGGCTCCCTGCCCCTCGGCAAGGGCACCACGGCCAGAGACAGATCCTGCAAGGCGTCGGCAAGCGTCGGAAGCTCGTCGTCGTAGACCGCGACGACGCGTCCGGAGCGCCAGATGAAAGGCAGGGTCGCGCCGTCGACCGTCAACGGCTTGGCGTCGAACGGCTGGATCCCGTGCGCGACGATGGCCGCGTGAAACCGGTCCACGAACTCGGGCCTGGCCTCCGACGGCGCTGCCGGATCCTCGATCCTCATCCTGCAGCGTGCGAGCCTGGCCAGCGTTCTCTTGAACTCCGGATTTCGCCGGTCGATCGCTTCGTGATCGATCTGATTGTAGTAGGACAGGAGGCAGCGATAGCAGCCGGCGACGCAGGCGGCGCCCTCCACGTCGTGCAGGTCCTTTTCCGCCGGCGTGCAGGCGAAGCGCCGCTGATCGAAATGACAGATCCTGATAGCCTCCGCGATGACCTGAGCGAACGCGCGCGCGTCCTCCACGATGCGCCCGAGGACGCCGGCCCCTCCCTCGGCGGCTTCGTAGATGAGAATGGCGCGACGGTCCCCCCGCGAGGGAAGCGCCTCACCGAGCAGTTCGCCCTCCTCCAGTTGGAACGTCATCTCGAGCCCGCGGAGGATCGCGTACTGGAGGTCGGCCATCTCGGTCGCGTCGCGCGTCTCGCCGCCGAACCGCAGCAGGAGCGCGTTCTTGCGGTCCTCGACGTACGGGACGATCGGCTGCGGGACGACGCGGGTCGGATCCGCCGGAGCGTCCGCGTCGTCGTCGTCGGGGGCGCGCTCCCAGTAGCCGTTCCGCGGGTTGATGTTGAAGCCGAGGCCCGCCTGCGGATCGCGCCGGCGAAGTCCGACGTTGAAGCGCTTGATGGGTGTAGCCGGCGCGAAGGTGAGCGAGGCGATGACGCCCTCGTCGTCCTCGAGCACGGCGTTCTTGACGTCCAGCCTGCCGTTGTGCCGCTGCGGCCACTGGAATCCGGTCCGGATCTCGAATCCTTGCCGCTGGCGCTCCTCGTCGTTTGCAGTGACGCGGGCGGCCGGCGCGGTCTGGACGTTCTCGATCTTGTAGCAGTGGGGGATTTCCTCGCAGCCGGCCAGAGCCGCGTTGCAGACGTGGCAGAACTCGGGCTTGGGGGCCTGATGGGATGCTCCGCACGCGCCGCAGACGAAGAACCGCTGCGTGGTCAGGTCGCCGCTACCGGTGTTCATGCCGGCGTTGAGCAGCACGCGGACGACGCGGTGCGTGCGGCCCTCGTGGTAGACGAGACTTCTCGGGCCGAATTCGCTGATGGCGAGGAAGCGCGGTCTCTGGATCACCGACTGGTTTCGGCGGTTCGATCCGGAGGTGACGTAGGCCGTGAGAGGCAGCCGGGGGAAGTTGTAACCGGGCAGGAACCCTTCCGTCGCGAGGTATCGGTACGTGTAGTAGTCCGACTGATACGACTCCGAGCCGTCGCGCAGCAGCTTGATCTGCGCTCCGGCGAGGTCGCGCAGCCGCTCCGCCATCCGGTGCTCCTCGCGCGTGGCACCGTGCCGCGTGAACGTCTCGTTGGCTTCCCGGTACTGCTTCTCCGCGGATGCGAGCAGATTCCGCCAGCGGCCGAAGGCTTCGTCAAAGCGCCCGGGTGAGCGACCGACGATGCTCTGGGCGTAGGTCGGCAGATCGCCGAGCCAAGCGGGATTGCGCTTCGTGCCTTCGAAAAGGCCCTTCAGGATCCCTGTGATGCGGCCGAGTGCGCGTTCTCCGGCCTCCGCATCGCCGATCTTCGCGGCGATCTCGCCCGCGAGTTTCCTGTCCTCGGTCCCGAGGTCCACGACCTGCGCGATCTGCGCGTTCAGGATGGCCCGCGTTTCGGTCAGCCAGATCGCCTGCAGGTGGCTTTCGACCAGATCTTGGTTGGTGAGGTCGATCGTCGGCGGCCTGACGTGACCCTTCACCACGGCCGCCGGATCCCGGAAGAAATACTGGTCGTGGGGACTCTGGGCGGCGCAGTAGGTGACGATGAGCGCGGGTTGACCGCCGCGGCCGGCACGGCCGCTGCGCTGCGCGTAGTTCGCCGGGGTCGGCGGAACGTTGCGCAAGTAGACGGCGTCGAGATCGGCGATGTCGACGCCGAGCTCCATGGTCGGCGAACAGACGAGCACAGGGAGGAAGCTTTCGGTGTCGGCGACCTCTTGGAACTTCTCCTGGAATTCCGCTTCCTTCAGGCGCTTCTTGTCCGGGTCTCGCCATCGGAAGCGCGCCTCGCGGAGCTGGCGCGTCTTGTTGTCGACTTGCGCGGTGTGTTCGCGCGCCTCGAAGGAGAACACGGCGCGGTTTCTGCCGTCGATCATGGCAGCCAACGCCTGGTAGAACTCCAGAAAGAACGGGTTGGGCTCTCGCTCGTCCGGAGGAACGCCGTCGCCGAGCTTGAAGACCACCGCGTTGCCGTAGATGTCCCAATTGTCGATGCGCTCGCCCATGAACATCGGACGTTTGCGGACGATCTGGTTCTCGGCGGCGCGCAGCATGTCGAACACGACCGTCCTATAGTCGGCAGCGGTGAGGCGCGTGCCCCAGATCGCGAAGTCGGAGAGCAATCGTCCGAGCGCGCTGGTCGGTCCGCCGCGGACGCGCAGGATCTCCTCGTCCGCCGGGATCTGCGCACGTTGGGACCGCCCCAGCATCAAGGCCGCGCCGATCCGGGGCCGCTCGTCCGAAAGCGTCCAGGGCGCCTTCAGAAGTCCGGAGCGGCGCTGCAGGGCTTCGATGGAAGACTGATCGAGGCTGTCGGTCGCGACGGCGAGCGACTTCCGCATGTGATCGAGCAGCACCGTGAACGCGCGCCTGCGGCGGTCCGGCGTGGCGTTCCGCAGGATCGGGTGCGAATCCTTGAACTTCTCCTCGTTGCGGCAGAGCGCGTCGAGTCCCTTGTACTCGACGCGCATCAGGCCGAGCCGCTCGAGATTGGGGTTCGTGACGCGCCACGTCCTCGCCTGGTCGACCCAGATGCGGTGAGCCAGCACGTCGCGAACCGCGCGTTCGGCGTCGTTGAGCGTCGATCCCTCGCTGCTTGGATTGGCCAGCCACTCCGCGTAGGTGTCGGGATTGTTCTGGTCGAACCCGAGGGCGCGCTGCAGCGAACGCCCCATGAGGTCGTCTTCGAGGCCGTCGTCGCCGGCCTTGCGGAGCGCCGAGATCATGGCGGCGCGAAGCAGCGACACGAACACGAAGTCGTTGAAGTGGCCCGCCTGCAGCGCGCCATCCTGCCGGTTGTCGGTGAACCCGAGTATCTTGCGCTTCAGCTCGTCAATCGAGTTGTTCTGATCGTGCATCCACTTCAGGATCGAAGCGATGATGATCGTCGTCGCGGAGCTTCGGCCTTCCGCCGTCAGGCCGGCGAGGCGGTACGTGTCGGACCCCCGCCCGCCCGTCGTCTCGCCACAGGCCGCGCAGAAGCGGAAGCGCTCCGGCTGAAACCACCCCTGCACGCCGCTCGCGGTGCTTCCGTCCGGACGAACAGAGAGGCTTTCCAGTTGAAATGGGCGATATCGGGCAATGAGGCGTGGCGTGCCGTCCCTCGCCTGCTCCACCCAGTTGTCCGGATAATCGTCGGGGTCGCCCTTGAAATCGATGCCGGTCGGCGGAGTCGGCATGAAGAACCCGTAGACGCGTCCCTGCGCGTCGGTCCGGTTGCCGGCCGGGGGCCGGTCCTCGATGTCTCGCTGCTCCAGCGTCTTGGAATCGTTCTCGCTCTTGAGCCAGACCGGATGATGCTCCTGACCGCAGTTGTGACAGAAGTGGAGCGCGAACAGCGCCTTCTCGCCTGCGGAGCCCGGCAGGTACCGTTGTCCGTCGAACACCACCTTGCGCTGCCCCGGCGGCTCGACGGTCGCATAGGCGCGGCCGGCGCCCGAGATGAATTGATGAAGGCGGACGCCGAAGAACGGATCGTCCGATCCCCGGCCCGTGCGCGCCTTCTCGGACTTACTGGCGACGAGGAAAAGCTGCTCGAGCGCGCTGCGGCATGCCTGGGGCGAAGTGCCGGCGTCCTTCGACAGCTCGACCGCCGCATCGCTCAGAGAAAGGGGACGGGCCCGGACCCAGCGGCCGCCCGGAGTTTCCGGCACGATGCCGAGCCGGGTTTCGGCCCAGATCGAAAGCGGATGGGCCGCCAGAACCGCGTTCGAGGCGTTGCCTGGAACGCCGGCGTTGACGGCTTTCGCGAGGGCGGGCTTTACGGACTCCCAGGTCTCGTCGACCTTCGTGACCCTCTTGAGCGTCTCGTTGATCACGCAGTCCTTGGTGATCGGAGTCGCGAAGAGTTCGCTGGCCACTCTCGCGACGGTCTCGTTGCCCTGCTCGCCGGCGTCGCTCGTCATGGTCGCGGACGTGCCGATGCAGGTCAGCCTCTTGCCGCCGGCGAGGCGATCCTTGGCGCGTCGGACCAGCATCGCGACGTCGGCGCCCTGCCTGCCGCGATAGGTGTGGATCTCGTCGAGGACGAGATAGTCCAGCCCCTCGCAGTTGCCGACGACCTTCCGGTCCAGCTCGTCCTGCCGGGTGAGCAGGAGCTCCAGCATCATGAAGTTGGTAAGGATGATGTCCGGTGGATTGTCGGCCACCGCCTGGCGCTCGGCGTCGGTCTCCTGACCGGTATAGCGGGCATAGGTCACCCGATGATCGGCAGCGACATCCTTGAAATACTTGTCGAGTTCGCCCAGCTGGCTGTTGGCGAGCGCGTTCATCGGGTACACGACGATCGCCCGCGTGCGGGGGCGCTCGTCGGTCGCGCGGGCCTTGAGGGCGGCGTTGATGATCGGAATGAAGTAGCACAGGGACTTGCCGGAGCCGGTGCCCGTCGTGACGACGAAGCTCTTGCCGTCGTGATCCATCACGATGGATTCGGCCTGGTGCTTCCGCAACGCCCAATCCTTGAAGACGACATCGCAACCCGGATGCAGCAGTTTTTGCTCGACGAAGGCATGGATGCTGCCCTCGATCCGGAACTTCGGGTTGATCTGTACGATCGGCTCCGGCCAGAACTGACCGGAATCATATTGAGCGTCGAGCTGGCTCTTGATGTCCGCGGCTTTGATCTTGGTGAACGAACGTGAGAACCGCGCGTACTCCTCCACCAGATTGCGGCTGAGATCGAAGACGTTCATGCCTTCTTCCCGTCCTGGTGCCGGTCGAGCCACCCTCTGGAAATCTGTCCCGTGAGCAGTGAAGCGGTAATGTCACGCAGCGCGGCCGCGGACTTGATCCGGCGAACGACCTCCCGATTTATGCTCGTCAAAAACTGACGCCTCTCGCCCGCCGGAGGCTTTCTGCCCCTGGTGGCCGCTTTCCGATCCGCCATTACCCTGACTCTGACCCTGCCCGTGCGTTGTGCGACTGCCTGAATCGTCGCATTGGTTGCGAGCCGCGGCAAGCGCTCCAAAAGGCTGAGCGGCCAGTTTCCCCCCCAATTGTCGGCGGAACTTGGGCACCAACTCCAAGTGCCAACTCCCGTACGATCAGGGCCAGACCTCAGAAGATCGGCGCCGGCCCCCACGACTTCGGCCAGATCGGCGTGCCGGTGGATTCCGTCGCTTCGCCCTGACGGTCGGCCGGATCAACGTAGCGGTTGCGCAGCTTGCGCAGCATTGCCTTCGTTTCCGCGAGATCGAATCCACGCGCCTCGAGAGCGAGTAACGTGCGTTGCACGAGCATGAAGTCGGGATTTGCGCGGTCCAACATGGCTTCGAGGTCGGCGGTCACCAGTGACTCGACCAGGGCCAGGCCCACCTGCGTCGCCGTCGGCCGCTTGCGACGTTCACGCTCCATGCGCCAGCGCGCCGTCCGCAGCCTCGTTTGCGCGCGGACGACGGCGGGATGCACGCGGCCACGCTTCTTCGACAGGAATCCGCCTTTTGGGGTGCTGTCCGGATCCCGGCCAAAAAAGCTCCGCGTCACGGAGTCGATGTGATCGATTCGACTCTGCTCCTCCCGGGTCGGCGGTCTCGTCAGCTTGGTCGTCATCGTTGCCTCTCACGTCATCGCCGGGGTGACCGGCCATCTGACCTGGGATTCTACGGGCTGGGCCGGCAACTCCCAAGGAGAGCGATGCGGCCCGGCTCCCTGACGACGGCGCCACAGGCTGCGCGTCCGAGCCCACGATGCTTCGTGACCGATGACTGAGGGCCTGCGGCGGCGGTTGAGGACAGCGAAGAGAAGGATTCTGAGAGTGGCCGGCGGTTGCCGGCTTGTCGGCTTTCGCCCCGGGACGCGGTGGCCTGCGGCGATCAGGCCGCGCGCTTCGTAGGATAGACGGACCGAATGCCGGCAGCCCTGAACGCTGCGAAGGCGGCGCCGACAGGGACAGGCGAAGCGTTGGTCCGGATTTGCCGGCGACGAGCTCCGCGCAGCGAGTTCACCGATGCTGGGGCATGGATCCGGGCATGCTCGACCCGGCGAAGCGCATCGGCGATGAAGTCGTCTGGATCGTCGAGGTCGGCCGGATCCGTCCCGGTGTAGTCGACAGGTTCGAAGATGAGGGGGTTGGCCGGATTTGCCGGGTCGCCCGCCTCCGGCGGGTACGAATTCAGGGGCGAAGCCGACGAGGCGACGACGGCGGCGGCCGGGCCGGGGAAGGCCTTGAGGGCAGGAAGAGCAGGCCTACCCCAAAACAGACCCCTGAATGACATGGAGACCTGGATCTCCGGAATCCGAGACTTTGCAATGGCATAGGCGGAATCGAAGTGGCGCGCCACCGTGTTCAGGCAGCGGATGCCCTTGGCGGCGACGCTCGCGATGGTGGGCGACCTGCCGCAGAGCAGATCCAACCTGATCGCCTCGGCGAGTGCCTCGATGGACTTGTCCATGCGAACGGTCGTCGCGTAGCGGCCGCCGACCTGCTCCCGCTCCTCCTTTGTCATGCCTGGATGTATCAGATGGGCGGCTGCTCCCTTGTTGCGGCGCTTCTTGTCGAACTTCGCCGGGTCGAAGGTGCGGGCGACGTAGGCAGAGACGGATTCGATCATCTTCGCCAGCGTCGCGGCCTGCTTGCCTGCCGTCGGACGCAGCGCCTGCGTCAACGGACCGGAGATGGCCTTCTGGATCGCCTTGGCGAACCTGGTCACGTTCGAAATGTCGACCTTGCCCGACTTGTACATCTCACGGCCGTACTGGCCACCGACGGCCTGCGTGACCTTGAACCATCCAGTCGACTCCTCGCCGAGGCAGGACGCGCCGTCGAGAACGGTCTGGATGGTCAGCGCCAACGCCGGCGAGGAGTCCGGGACGAACTCGCAGTCGAGAGCCTCGAACCACTCGCCCAAAGTCGGCATGCGCTCTGGTTCGATGACGTGCGCTTCGCAGAGCGGCGACAGCGGGTTCTTGCCCATGTGCGGCAGCGTGCAGCCGCCCTTGTCGGCGCCGAAGGCCTTCGCCAGCGCTTCGATGACGGCCTTCAGCATGGCGTGCTGGCGCGGCGGCGAATTCGGCCATACCGCGCAGCCCTCCGGCAGCAGGAACCACAAGTGCGGATGGAGGATCATGCCGGGCCGGCGTTCGTCCGGGATCGCGCTGTAGAAGTGCGGCCGGCAAGGAAGGTCGTACTCCTCGACGATGTACTCGATCCAGGCGCAGAGGTGCTGGAATGATTCGAAGTCGCGGTCGATATCCAATCGCCACATGTCCTTGCAGACGACGCAGGTGTAGAGATAGAGGCGATCGAGAGCGTAAAGCTTCTTGACGTGCCGCCAGCAGCCGCCTTTGGAGTCGCCAGCGAGCAGGTTCTTCTTGTTCGGGCGGCCGGCGGAGGCGGCCACGCGCTCGAAATGCGGATGCTCGCTGCTCTTGAGTCCACGCTTCTCGAACGCGGCGCGCCAACAGCCGTCGACGACGATGCCGCCCGGCCAGCGGAACACGCTACCATCGTCACGAGTCGCCTCGTCGGCGCGCATCTTCGCGAAATGCTGCGCCCTCTCGACGTTCTCGCAGAGCTTGTGATCGTACTCCGACGCCTTCGGTCCACCTGCATACTCGATCTCGCAGGCGCGCTGCGCTCCGGCCAGCTCCTTCGCCCGCGCCTCGCGCAGCGTCATGCCGCAGGCCTGCGCCGCGGCCTCGAGTTCGAGCTCGTGTTCCGCCCGCCGGGCGGCGCGCCTGATCCTGTCGCAGCGGCGCGTCTCGGCCACCTGTCCGAATCCTTCGGAGAACTCGGACGTCGATCGCTTGAGCGACTTTGACCCGGGGCCGCGCAGGCCGGGCATCGGCGCCTTGTGCCTGGTCGGCAGTTTCGCCGGCTCTTCGCGGGACTCCGTATCCGCCTTCCGCGAGAGGATGCCATAGACCTTCCTCGGCTGCGCGTCCGGAACGTCGCACGCCGGCTGCTCAGAGCGCTCATGGAGCACCCAACCCGGGATCACGCGCATGAAGTCGATGCGCTCTGGGTCGGCGGAGCGGCTTAGGATGCCCGCAATTCCACCCAGACGCGCCAGCTCGCCGTCGCCGATGGGCGCGGACAAGGATTCGCGGGTGCTGGTGGTCTGGTGATGCATGCGGTCGACCCTGGGTGTAGGATAGACTGCACGTGTGCAACTGTAAATAACGATCGTCGAACGACTGTCGTCCTGGCTACGACGCCATCTGGTTCCAAGGACTGCTCTTCCCTGGGACCATCCTCGACTCGGATCCTCATGGTCCGAATTCCGGAACGTCAATGATGGCTGATATGGTGGCAATCAAATTGTGGCAGCCCAAAAATCGTCCTTGAAATCACTGACCTATTCAGGACCACGATCCTAGACCCGGATTGTCATTCGCTCTCGGTTTGCCAGTGTTCCTGCCATTCCTCCCGCCACTCACGGGGCACGTCGGTCCCGAACAGGGCGTTGAACGCGCGGTTGAATTGTACCCATCGGTCCGTGTAGCGCTGCGGATTCGCCCTCTGTAGCTCTGCCGGCGTAGGGGCGTCCGGGACGAGTTTTCCACGGTTGTCGATGCGCGGGTTCCTCGGATCGGCTTTCACCCAGGCGATCAGTAGGCTCTCGATGTAGGCGGAGCGGGTCTGGCCCTTCTCCTCGGCCCTCCGGTCGAGGATCTCGATCAGGTCCGCGTGCGCCCGCAGCGCGATTCTTTCCTCGCGGGCATTCGGACCCGTTTTCGCGGCCTTCTTTTTCGAATCCTTAACCATCGATCTGCTATCTCCTTGATTTTCGTCGAACAATTGGCGACGATACAGTCCAATGATGGCATCTTGGCACACGATGGCATACTCAGATCCCAAGGATTCGTCTACCCCGCCGGCCTCGGATGTGGCGGAGCTGGTCCGCTTGATCGACGAGGATCGCGCCGAGAGCGCCCCGTCCCAGCAACCAAAGGAGGACGCCGATGACCGCAGAAGCTGGCATCAAGCGCCGTCTCGGATGGCTCGCTAGAGTCGTCTGCTCGTCGACCTGGGCTGAGGCGGCCCGGTACATCATCGCGCGCACTCGGGCGACGCGCCCGGACCTCGAGCTCAACCTGCTTCGCGACGGTTCGCTGCGCGACGCCAGCTCCGAATTTCTGACGCGGATCGCGGACGCCCTCGAGTCCGACGCCGTGCTGGCCTGCGCGTGGAAGCTGCTGGCGCTGCAGCCGGCCACCAGCACGGTGAAGCGATGGGAGATCGTCGCCGGCGCCCAAGGACTCCTCAAGCACGCTGACGCCGACATGTCCGAGGCGATGACCCGGCTGGAGACTTGGAAGGCCGCGCAGTTCATCGAGGGCGGACTGACGGAGTTTTTCCGGATGGCTGATATCGAATGGGCCAAGGAAAAGGCACCCGCCGACGCGCCTGTCTGCGTGCAACTGCTCGAGCAGGACCGCTGGGACGAAGCATTCGACCACCTGTGCAAGACGACCGTGCGCATGGCCGGCTCGCTCGGCATCACACCGCCGGCCCGGGACCTCGACCGCAAGAAGCAGCGGGTCCGGATCGCGTGGCTCGTCGAAGAGCTGTTCGATCAGCGCATGGGCGAGTGCGGCGACCTGGCCATCGGGTGGCAGATGTTGATCTGCGATCCGGAGCGTCCGGAGTCGTTCAACGCTGTACTGCCGCAGCTCTCGTGGCTGCTGAACAGCCGCGCTGCCATCGATGCCAACCGTCTGCGGCTGCTGCGGGACCGCCTGCACGTCTGGTGGATGGCGGCGCGCGGCGAATGGACCGACTCAACGGCGCCGGTGTCGATTTTTCGGATCGCCGAAAGGGAGACGTCGAAGATCGCCTACCCCGAAGATTTTTCGTGCGAGGATTTCGACGGGCAGGATGAGCAGCCGACGACGCCCGTGCAGCCCACGGTCATCGTGATGCGCAAGGACCGCGCGGAGGAGAAGGGCCTGCCGCAGGCGTGGCGCGATCTGCGTGACGAGCCGCTGCCGCTCGTGGTGTGCCGAGACGCCGCCGAGGTGCGCGAGCGCCTGCAGGCCGAGTATCCGCATGCGTTCCGCGAGGTCGCGATGCTGACGCAGGACCTGCGAAGCGGGGAGCCGGCCCGGATGAAGCCGACCCTGTTGCTGAGCCAGCCCGGCACCGGCAAGTCGCGGATCGTCAGACGCTTAGCAGAGCTGATTTCGCCGCAGATGTTCATTTCGCGGTTCGATGCCGCGAGCTCATTCGACGGCATGTATTCTGGAACTCCGAAGGGTTGGTCGTCGGCGCAAGCGAGCGTGCCGGCGCGCGCGATCCTGATGTCGAAAACCGCCAACCCCATCTGCATGACGGACGAAATCGACAAGGCCGGCGAGTCCCACCACAACGGCAACCTATGGAGCGCGATTACGCCTCACCTTGAGGTTGAAACTTCACGTCAATATCCCGAGAGCGGGATCGATGCGGTACTAGACCTCAGCCACGTGTTGCACTGTGCAACCGCCAACTCCGTCGAGAAGTTGCCGTCGCAGCTGCGCGACCGGTTCAGGGTGATCAGGATCCCTGCTCCCACCCTGGCGCACTTGCCGAAGCTGGCGGCGCTGGTGATGCGCGACCTCGCCGCCGAGGACGAGGCCCGCGCCCACGACCATCCGCTCGCGCCAGACGAGCTGGAGATCATCGGCCGCGCCTGGGCCAGCGAGAGGTTTTCGATGCGCAAGCTGCAGCGTCTCGTTTCGGCGACGCTGGAAGCACGCGACAACTGCGCACGGAGGCACTGATATGTCACTGGAAGAGAAGGCGCTGCAGAACGACATGGCGGCCTACATGCGCGGCGAGCAGCCGCCGGCGGAGCAGCTGACGGCCGCGCCGCGGCTCTCTGGATGGGTGGCGACCATCACGCGCGGCCCGAGCGGCGAATATGAGATGACGCTGATCGGACGTGCGACCGGTCACCCGTACCTGTTGGACGGCAAGGACGCGACCACGTCGCCGATCCTGTGGCTCGACCGCAAAGGACGGTGGGCCCGATCGCAGAACAGGCTCTGGAAGCTCGGCGAGCCCGCCGGCGAGGAGGTCCCGATCGACGGAGTGGACGCATGATGAGCGAGCACAGAGTCGAGCTGGTCCTGCGCGTGGACGGCGATGACGTCGAGACGATGTCACTCGAAGGCCGGATGGCGCTGCTCGACGTCGAGCGTCGTGACGACGGCATCGTCGTGGGCGCTATTCCATCACGACTACGACGGATGGCCACCGCCCTCGCTGCTGCTGGGCACGGGATACCCGGGCGCGCATATGCTGGTCTGGCGCATGGTCCAGGTCGGCGAAGATCGGGTCTGGCGCCTAGTTAAGGCCGTCGGATGGCGAAAGGAGGACTGACGACATGGCAATGAGCCCGCGAAATCCAGACGAGTCCGACGATGAGTACGTCGCGCGCTTGGCCGCTGAGCTGCCTCCGAAGCCCGGCATCGAGATCATCGTCGCATTCGATCCGGGACCTGACGACCTGATCCTCGCGAACATCCGGCTGGCGCCGGACGGCACCGTCCGCGCCTGGCAGGTCGTCGGCGAAGGCGGCGAGATCGAATTCAAGGCGAACCCAGTCCCGGACTGGGAGAAGCTCGGCCTGTTCGCCACGGTCGAGCTTCTCGCCAAGATGTGCGGCGCCGTCCAGGAGAGTGACCGATGAGCGACGACTATCTGGCCCTGAAATGGGGCACGATCAAAGAGGTCCACTATCCGAGCGAGCCGGTGCGGCTGGCGCTGGAACGCTACCACGCGGCCGGCCCCCGCTCGATGAGCGCGGCGCTGCAGGACGACAGCCCAGCGCAGAAGGAGGCGCTGTGCGATCTCATCGCCGCAGTTGCGGAGGTCGGAGGCACGATCAAGGACGAGTGGACGGGCAAGCTGATGACGGCCGACGAGGCCGAGCGGTACGTGCTCGGTGACGATGCGCGCGCGCAATCGCTCGCGGGGAAGGTGATCGTTCGGAACGTGATGAGGTCGCTGCTGGAGAAAGGCTCCGAGGAGGACGAATGACGCCTGAGATGGAGCGCCTGCTGGAGCGCATGCAGACGGGATGGCGCCCGCGCCGAGACGAGATCGATATGCGGATAAGACAGCGGACGCTGTTCGACTGGTCCTTCGCGCCGTCTTTCTCGCGGCCGGATGCCGTGCTGATCGGACGCCCCGAGAGTCGGTACGGCGTGATCCGGACGGATGTCGTCCTCTGGATCGACGAGCACCTGGAATGGGCGCTGTGCGTGGACAACTTCTGGTGGCTCTCGTAGGCGAACGGGAAGCTAACGCAACTTGGGTATCCAAAAGGCGCGGCTTCAGTCGGCGCCATCAGTTATACCATTTTCGCGAAAATAGTATAACGCGAGCATCACCCGATCAGCGCCCTGGGATCCGGCGCGCTCAGGTGTAGAAATCCGTATCGAGGTGTAGAAATCCGTATTTCAGAGGGCATCAGGCGTAAAATCGCTCACCCCCTCGACTGCGCGACGGCACGTACGGACGCGCGGGCTACGGATCGTCCGGGAAAAGGCGCCTGACGTGCGCGACGCGGGCGCGATAATCGTCGTCGCTCTCGCCCGGCTCGCGATCGGCAACAAAGCCGCCCTCGTCCGCGTCGGTGGGCTGCTCGGCTCGCGTCGCCTCGTCGGGTCCGAGCATGTCGTCGATCTCGTCGTGTGACAGGCCAGCCGAGTTTGCGGCCGCGCGTGCAGCGGCGTCGAAGACCGGGCAAGGCGGCATCGCCAGCGCCTCGATATCGAGAAGGCAAGCCGACAGACCGCCGCCGATTTCGACCGGGATCTCCGGATTGGCGTCGGCGATCTGGCGCAGCCGCGCGGTCACCGCGTCGTCCACCTTCTCGTTGTCTTTGGCTCTCATACTCATAACGTGAGCGATCGCGCGTCAGGAAGCAACGACTCGGCGATGTTCTCTATCAGGTACATCTGCCGACGAATGTGCCTGATAAGGATCGCCTACCAAGGACTCTCGGGCCTGAAATCGCGCCCAGGTTTGTACGGAATTTGTACGGGCGGCGTGGAGCCAGCAAAGACTTCGCTGACGAAACGGGCAAGACATTGATTATACGATGGAATCTTGGTAGCGGGGGAGGGACTCGAACCCCCGACCCCAGGATTATGATTCCCGTGCTCTAACCAGCTGAGCTACCCCGCCACAGGGTCGCGAACGGCTGTTACGGCCGATCTCGCGAACGCGCGGCATATAAGGAAGGGGGCGGCGGGCTGTCAAGCAAGGTAGGGGCGATTGGCGGTGGGATTTCGATGCCGGAATCGCGCCGTTTAGCTCCCTGAACTCGTGTCTCTTTCAGCACCAGACTCGCGGAGAGTCCCCCTCACCCGAAATCCGCGCTTTGGCGCGTATTTCGGCCTCTCCCCGCAGGCGGGTAGAGGCGAAGGAAGGACCGGCTTATTTCGGGCGGATGGTGGGGTCGCCGCCGGGGCTGCCGGGGGCGGGATCACTGGGGTGGTGGCGCCGGTCGAGGGGGCCGGGGCGTGCATGTCGGGGTCGACGCCGCTGGGCGGGCAGAGCACGCCGTCGGTCTTGGCGAGCTTGTCGCCGAGCGGTTCCCGGGACTGGCCCGTGGTGGCGGTGCCGTCGGGGGCGGTGGTCATGCGGTCCGAGGGCGCGCAGCCGGCCGCGCGCTGCGGGGATGGCGGCGCGGTCTGTTGCGGCGGCGTCGCAGGAGCCGGCGGGGCCTGCGCGATCGCGGCGCCCGAGGCGGCGATCAGCAGGCTGGCCAGGATGATGTTTGATGGGGTGCGCATGGGAGGGGAACGCGCGGGGCGGCGGCGATGTTCCCAGGGAAACGCGATGTGATCGGGGGGATTGATCCCCGGTGTTCCCTCGTCATTGCGAGCGCAGCGAAGCAATCCAGAGTCTTTCCGCGGTGGGATTCTGGATTGCTTCGCTCCGCTCGCAATGACGGAGTCACTCGCGAGATATCGCGGGCGGTGCTCTATCACGCCTTGTGGTAGCGGATCAGCGAGAAATGGCCCATCGGCGGCATGGGCCTCCGCTCGGTCAGCGTGACGCCGCCGTGCTTTGCGGCCCAATCGACCAGGCGCTGCCACGGGAATTCCGGGCGCCAGCCGAGGCGGCGGGCGATAGGGGCGAAGGCGAGCTCGAACAGCTTTCGGGGGCCGCTCTCGGCGCCGATGTGGTTGACGAGGATCAGTTCGCCGCCGGGCTTGAGCACGCGCACGAACTCGTCGAGCGTGCCTTCGGGATCGGGCACGGCGGTGATGACGTATTGCGCCACCACCGCGTCGAAGACGTTTTCCGGGAAGGCGAGGTTCTTGGCGTCCATCACCGAGAGCACTTCGACATTGCTCAGCCGCATCGCGCGCACGCGCGCCTGCGCCTTGCGCAGCATGGGCTCGGAAATGTCGACGCCGCAGATCTTGGTGGTGCGCGAATAATCGGACAGCGAAAGCCCGGTGCCGACGCCGACGTCGAGAATGCGGCCGCCGATGCGGTCGGCCTCGGCGATGGTCGACTGCCGGCCGGCATCGAACACCTTGCCGAACACGAGATCGTACACCGGCGCCCAGCGGCCATAGGCCTTCTCGACCCCGACCCGCGAGATGTCTGCTGCCATGCCCCCTGCCCTGCTCTGATTTTTTTTAGCCGCGCACGGCTTCGGCGAGCGGCCGCGCTGGGTTGCTCGCGATCTTCGCCGCGGCGCTCTGGATGAAGCCGCCGCCGAGCACGCGGGCCTGGCCGCTGGGCGCGTCGTAGAACACGCAGGCCTGGCCGGGCGAGACGCCCTCCTCACCGGCGACGAGCTCGACCTCGTAATGGCCATTGCCGCCGCGCAGCCACGCCGGCTGCGGCGCGCGGGTCGAGCGCACGCGCACGAACATTTCGAGGCCATCGCCGATGGCGCGGTCGATGTCGCCGCCACCGATCCAGTTGACGTCGCGCAGGCTGATGCGGTGCATCCTCAGCGCATCGCGCGGGCCGACGACGACGCGGCGGTTGGCGGCATCCAGCCGCACCACGAACAGCGGCGCATGGGCGGCGATGCCGAGGCCGCGGCGCTGGCCGATGGTGAAATTGGCGATGCCGTTGTGGCGGCCGAGCACGCGGCCGTCGAGATCGACGATATCGCCGGGGTCCATCGCGTTCGGACGCAGGCGGGTGATGATGTCGGTATAGCGCCCGGTCGGCACGAAGCAGATGTCCTGGCTGTCGTGCTTGTCGGCAACGCTGAGCCCGAAGCGGCGCGCCAGCTCGCGCGTCTCGGGCTTGGTCATGTCGCCGAGCGGGAAGCGCAGGAAGTCGAGCTGTGACTGCGTGGTCGCGAACAGGAAATAGCTCTGGTCGCGGTCGCTGTCGGCGGCGCAGACCAGCGCGCGCGAACCGTCGCCCTGGCGGCGCGAGGCGACGTAATGGCCGGTGGCGAGCGCCTGCGCGCCGAGCTCGCGCGCGGTCTTCAGGAGGTCGCGGAACTTGACGCTGCGGTTGCACTCGATGCACGGCACCGGCGTCTCGCCGAGCGCGTAGCTGTCGGCGAAGTTGTCGATGACGGACTCGCGAAAGCGATCCTCGTAGTCGAGCACGTAATGGGGAATGCCGAGCTTGGCGGCGACGTCGCGGGCGTCGTGGATGTCCTGGCCAGCGCAGCAGGCGCCCTTGCGATGCGTCGCCGCGCCATGGTCGTAGAGCTGCAGCGTGATGCCGACGACGTCATAGCCTTGCGCCTTCAGCAGCGCAGCCGTGGTCGAGGAATCGACGCCGCCCGACATGGCAACGACGACCCTGGTATCCTCAGGACGGCCTTCGAGATCCAGACTATTGAGCATGGCTTTTAAGGTGTGACGGCGGCGTTCGGCGATCCGCGATGTGCTTCTGGCCCGGACATCGGCAATCCCAAGGGAACTCAAGTTCCCGAAAGGCACGGTCTGCCCGGTCGAAAGCGGCTGAGAGCGCCTCTTTAATATAGGCGGCATTCCGGTGAAGCAATCACGCGTGCGGCCAGCTTAGGGCAATTCTTGCCGGGGCGGCAGAAATGCCGGGGTTCGCGAGGGTGTCGCGGCGGCGCGCTCGATTTATCAAGGCATTGATTTTACATGATAAATCGCCTCATCGCGGGGCTGGCCCACTCCTTGCTACCCCTTATGGCGAAGATGTTTTCAAGGGGTCGCCTGTGGTCGGTCGGACGTCAGATGTAGCTGCCAGCGTGCCAGTTCCCAGCGCGCAGCCAAAGACTGCCCGGTCGCAGAGCACGAAGGACAGCAACAGCTCCTTCGGCTCGCTGGTCGACAGCAACACCCAGGCGGTCAACAACAACGCGGCCGCCACCGCGCAGGACAGCGCGCCGCGCCGGACTGATTCCTCCTCCTCCTCGTCGTCCGCGTCCGAGCGGAATTCGCGCGACAGCTCCGCGAGCGACCCGTCCTCGCAGAGCAAAGCGAGCGACGCTCAAGACAATTCGCCCCCCGCCAGGAACGACACGGCGGCGGGTCCGGCCAAAGATTCTGCCAAGGATGCGGGCAAGTCCGCCAAGAAGGACAAGTCCGGGTCCTCCGACGCCAAATCGGCGGACAAGTCGGGCGACGGCAAGGGTGACAAGACCAGCACCACCGACGGGTTGACTGCGGCCGATGCCGCAGCCGCTGCGCAAGTCGATACGACGCAGGTCGCGGTCACAGATCCGAACGCAATCGTGGTGGCCGTGCCCGTGGTGCCGGTCGATCCGAACGCGGCCGCGGCCGCGGCAAGCCAGGCCAGCGATGCCGCCGCCTCGCCGCTGACGATCGCGGCCGCCGGCATCGCCGCCAGCGCCTCCACCACGGCGCAGATCGCCGGCAAGACCGACACTGCGACGGCAAGCGACAAGAGCGCCAAGACCGCCGGCGCCAAGGTCGATGCCAACACCACGGCGCCGCTCGGGGATACCGCCACCGCCATCACCGACGGCGCCGCGACCGATGCCAAGACCAATGGCGGCCTGATCGCCGCAGTCGACCAGGGCACGCCGAAGACCTCGTTCAAGGCCGTCGCCACCGCGCAAGGACAGGCCGACGCTTCCAATATCGGCCAGGGCGCGGGCAACGCGAACGCCGCGCAAGCGCCGGCCAATGCGACGGCCGCCACCGCCGCGCAGGCGCAAACCGCAAAACCGCAGGCCGAGGCCGGCCCGACCGACGCCAAGGCTGATACGAAGGCCGATGCCAAGGCCGGCACCACCGATGCGACCAGTGCGACCAACGGCACGCATGCGCATGCGGCCGCGCAGGCCAATGTCGCCGCGACCGACACCAGCGCGCAGGCCGCCTCCGCCATCCAGGCGCCGGTGACCAACACGACATCGGCCGCGACCGCATCGACCGCGACGCTGACCGCGACCGCGGCCAACGCGACGGCCGTGCCGATCAGCGGCGTGCCGATCGAGATCGCGGCCGCCGCACGCGCCGGCAAGACGCGCTTCGACATCAGCCTCGATCCGATCGACCTCGGCCGCATCGACGTGCGCATCAATGTCGACCGCAACGGCCAGGTCACCTCGCATCTCACGGTCGAGAAGCCGGAGACGCTGCAGATGCTGCGGCAGGACGCGCCGCAATTGCAGCGCGCGCTCGACGACGCCGGCTTCAAGACCGGCAGCAACGGGCTGTCCTTTAGCCTGCGCGACCAGAATTCGTCGGGCCAGAATTCCGGGCAGAACAACGACAATGGCGGCAATTCCCGCCGACTGATCATCAGCGAGGACGACAATGTTGCCGCTGCGCCCGTCGGGCGCGGCTACGGCCGCATGCTCGGATCGAGCAGCGGCGTCGACATCAGAGTGTGAGGAGTAAGCGACCATGACCACCACGAATGCCGCCACTGCGCCGACACCCGTCTCCGGGACGACCCCGACGTCATCGTCGTCGTCCTCGTCGAGCTCGCTGGGCTCGTCCACCGGCGCAACGCTCGCGGGCAATTTCCAGACCTTCCTGACGCTGCTGACGACGCAGCTGCAGAACCAGAACCCGCTCTCCCCGCTCGACACCAACCAGTTCACCCAGCAGCTGGTGCAATTCGCGGGCGTCGAGCAGCAGCTCAAGACCAACGATGCGCTGACCCAGCTCGTCACCCTGCAGAAGACCACGCAGGCGACGCAGGCGCTGGACTTCGTCGGCAAGACCGCGCTGGTCGACGGCTCGACCGCGACCATGACGAAGTCGTCGGCGACCTGGCATCTCAACGTGCCGAGCGATGCGACCGTTGACATCACCGTGGCCAATGCCAGCGGCCAGACCGTGTTTACCGGCAAATATACCGCCGGCGCCGGCCCCGACATTCCCTTCACCTGGAACGGCCAGGGCAATGACGGCTCGCAATGGCCGGATGGCAAGTACACGATCTCGGCGACCGGCAAGGACGCTTCGGGCAATGCGGTCGGCGTCGCGGCGCAGGTGCAGGGCACGGTGTCGTCGGTCGACCTGACCCAGTCGCCGCCGCTGCTCACGATCGACGGCAACAGCTACACGCTGAACCAGGTGAAGAGCATCATCGCCACCAGCACCGGCAATTGAGGCTCGCGCAGCGCCGCATATGAAGTGTCATCCCCGCGAACGCGGGGATCCATAACCACAGGAAGACATTTGGCGAAAATTCGTGGTTAGGAACTCATTCCCGGTACTGCTGCCTGGGTCTCATCGATAAATTTCGCGGTATGGGTCCCGGCGTTCGCCGGGACGACAGTCGAGCGCCTAGCGTGCCCCCTCGCAGGCCTCTGTTCTTTAGTAAAGTATTTAGGAAGACCCCCTCGACCGGCCTGGACACAACCGTTCCGCCGGCCGGGACGGCTGTGTTCCAGCCATTTTCAAGGAGAATTGTATTGATGCCTTAGGCTTAGCGGATTTTTAAGCCCGCACGCGTAGGGTTACGGCGTGAGTTCAGTGGTTGAGAGTTTGTGAGTACGCCATGACAGAACCCCATCGCCCGAGGGTAAAATACGTCATCGGGCCGGACGGCAGTCCGCTGACGATTGCAGACTTGCCCGCACCCGGCACCAAACGCTGGGTGATCCGCCGCAAGGCCGAAGTCGTCGCCGCTGTGCGTGGCGGGCTTCTCTCCCTCGAGGAGGCCTGCAGCCGTTACACCCTGACGGTCGACGAATTCCTTTCCTGGCAGTTTTCCATCGACCAGCACGGTCTGGCGGGTCTTCGCACCACCCGCATCCAGCAATATCGCCAGTAAGCGATCCGGAAATCTGCGGCTTTTGACGAAAATCGGCCTCGCCCCGCGAGGCCGATTTTTTTCATGTTTGCTTTTCGGGCGACTTTTGTCCGACCTCTTAACCTTCGTTAACCATATCGAAACCATCACCTAGGCAATAATTGCCCAGTCGGCCCCTTCCAGTGAAAGCGGCCGAATCTGTTGGGGCGGTTGCTTGCAAGGTCTTGCGGACTTTCTGAAGGGTATCGGCGCCGCCCGGTTCGGGGCGATGATCGCGGTCACCGCCGCGCTCATCGGCTTTTTCGCGTTCGTCATCATGCGGGTGACCACGCCGCAGATGACGACGCTGTTCACCGACCTCAGCGTCGAGGATTCCTCGGGCATCATCAAGGACCTGGAACGCCAGGGCATCCAGTTCGAGCTGCGCAATGAAGGCAGCATCATCATGGTGCCCAAGGACAAGGTCACGCGGCTGCGGATGAAGCTCGCCGAGGGCGGCCTGCCCAAGGGCGGCGGCGTCGGCTATGAAGTGTTCGACAAGTCGGACGCCCTCGGCACCACCTCTTTCGTCCAGAATATCAATCACTTGCGCGCGCTGGAAGGCGAACTCGCCCGCACCATCCGCGCCATCGACCGGATCCAGGCCGCCCGCGTCCATCTGGTGCTGCCCGAGCGTCCGCTGTTCTCGCGCGAGGCGCCGGAGCCGTCGGCCTCGATCGTGGTCCGGGTCCGCGGCGCGCTGGAAGCCCAGCAGATCCGCGCCATCCGCCATCTGGTCGCCTCCGCCGTCAACGGGCTGAAGCCGCAGCGGGTCTCGATCGTCGACGAGGCCGGCCAGCTGCTCGCCGACGGCGCCCAGACCGATCCGGAGCAGGCGATCGGAGAAGAGCGCCGCGTCGCCTTCGAGAAGCGGATCCGCAAGCAGGTCGAGGACATCGTCTCCTCCGTGGTCGGCACGGGCCGCGCCCGCGTGCAGCTCTCGGCCGATTTCGACTTCAACAAGGTCACCCAGACCTCGGACAAGTTCGATCCCGAGGGCCGTGTGCTGCGCTCGAGCCAGACCCGCGAAGAACAGAGCCAGACCGCCGACAGCAACGGCCAGGTCACCGTCAACAACGAGCTGCCCGGCAACCAGCAGAACGGCGGCGCGGCGGCGAAGGACCAGAGCAAGAAGACCGAAGAGACCAACAATTACGAGATCTCCCGCACCACCAAGACCGAGGTGACCGAGGCCGGCCGGGTCAACCGCATCTCGGTCGCGGTGCTGGTCGACGGCATCTACACCAAGAACGACAAGGGCGAGCTCGCCTACACCGACCGCACCAAGGAACAGCTCGACCGCATCGCCACGCTGGTACGCTCGGCGATCGGCTTCGACCAGAAGCGCGGCGACCAGGTCGAGGTCGTGAATTTGCGCTTTGCCGACGCCCCCTCCACCGCTCCGATCACCGAGCCCGCCGGCTTCCTCGGCATGCTGCAGTTCACCAAGGACGACGTCATGTACTTCGTCGAGCTCGGCGTGATGATGCTGCTCGGCCTGGTCGTGCTGTTCCTGGTGATCCGGCCGCTGGTCAAGCGCATCCTGGCGTCCGACGAGGTCGCCGCCGCCATCTCCGGCGTTCTGACCGGCCCCTCCGCGAGCGACGAGGCCGCGCCGGCCGGCAGCGGCCAGCAGCTGCTGCCGAACGGCGCGTCAGCCGCGATCGACGTCGCCACCGTCCAGGGCCAGGTCCACGCCCAGTCCGTTCATCGCGTCGGCGAGCTCGCCGAGCGCAACCCCAACGAAACCGTCGCCATCATCCGCCAATGGCTGGCCGAACCAGCCAAATAGTCCGCCAAGTAACTCGCCAAGTAACCTGCCAAGTGAATCAAGAAGTGATCTGACATGGCCGCCAACGCGCAGAACGCCAACTCCAACGACATCACCAGCGTGATCTCCACGCTGGGTCAGCGCGCCGGCGACCGCGCCAAGAACGGCAAGGGAACCGAGCCATTGTCCGGACCGCGGCGCGCCGCAATCCTGATGCTGGCGCTGGGCGAGCAATATGGCGGCAAGATCTGGGGCCTGCTCGACGACGAAGAAGTCCGCCAGCTCTCGCTGGAAATGTCGACGCTCGGCACCGTCGAGGTCGATACCGTCGAGGACATGCTGCTCGAATTCGTCTCGCGCATGTCGGCCTCGGGCGCGCTGATGGGCAATTTCGACGCCACCGAGCGGCTGCTGCAGCAGTACCTGCCGCCGGAGCGCGTCAACGGCATCATGGACGAGATCCGCGGCCCGGCCGGCCGCAACATGTGGGAGAAGCTCTCCAACGTGCAGGAAGAGGTCCTCGCCAACTATCTCAAGAACGAATACCCGCAGACCATCGCGGTGGTGCTGTCGAAGCTGAAGTCGGAGCACGCCGCCCGCGTGCTCGGCATCCTGCCCGAGGAGCTCGCGCTCGACGTCATCAACCGCATGCTGAAGATGGAAGCGGTGCAGAAGGAGGTGATCGAGAGCGTGGAGAAGACGCTGCGCACCGAATTCATGTCCAATTTGTCGCAGACCCGCCGCCGGGACGCCCACGAGGTGATGGCGGAAATCTTCAACAATTTCGACCGCCAGACCGAAACCCGCTTCATCACCTCGCTGGAAGAGGACAATCGCGAATCAGCCGAGCGCATCAAGGCGCTGATGTTCACCTTCGACGACCTGGTGAAGCTCGATTCCGGTTCGGCCCAGACCCTGATGCGCAACGTCGACAAGGACAAGCTCGGCGTCGCGCTCAAGAGCGCCAACGAGGACGTCCGCAACTTCTTCTTCGGCAACATGTCCTCGCGCGCGGCCAAGATGCTGCAGGACGACATGGCGGCGCTGGGCCCGGTCCGCCTGCGCGACGTCGACGAAGCCCAGGCGCTGCTGGTCAACCTCGCCAAGGATCTCGCCGCCAAGGGCGAGATCATGCTGACCAAGAACCGCGCCGACGACGAGCTGGTGTATTGATGGCCGCTCCGGCAAAATTCCTGTTCGATACCGACTTCGCGGCGCCCGAGCGCTCGCCGCATGAGAAGGCGGCGACCGCGGCCGAGATCGCCCAGAAGGTCGCGGAAGCCGAGGCGCGCGCCTACCAGGACGGCTTTGCCGCCGGCCAGCGCGAGGCCAAGGCCGAGAGCGATCGCCGCGTTGCGCTCGCCTTGGAAGAAATCAACATCGGCATCAGGGGCATCGCCTCGGGCATCGGCAATATCGAGTCCAAGATGGAGACCGAGGCGGTCGACGTCGCGGTGGCCGTGGCGCGCAAGCTGTGCGCCGATCTGGTCGCCGCCGAGCCGCTCGGCGAGGTCATGGCGCTGGTCAAGGACTGCTTCTCGCATCTGGTCGCGACGCCGCATCTGGTCGTCCGCATCAACGACGCGCTCTACGACAGCGCGCGGGAGAAGATCGAGCGGCTCGCCAAGCAGAGCGGCTTCGAGAGCCGGCTGGTGATCCTGGCCGAACCTGAAATTGCCACCGGCGACTGCCGGATCGAATGGGCCGATGGCGGCGTCGTGCTGGAGCGCGGCGCCATCGCGGCCAAGATCGACGAAATGGTCGGACGCTATGTCGCGTCCCGCAGGGGGAACTAAGCCATGAGCGACACCGACGGACAGGTCCCGCTGCCCGATCTCAACGGCCCGCTGCCGCCCACCGGCACCGATGTCGGCTACACCGAGGACGAATATGCGGCGCGCGCCGCCGCCGACCTCGAGGCCGTGTTCGACGTTCCCGTGCAGGTCTCGGCCGTGCTCGGCCGCTCCAAGATGGACGTCGGCGAGCTCTTGAAGCTCGGGCCCGGCACCGTGCTCGAGCTCGACCGGCGCGTCGGCGAAGCCATCGACATCTACGTCAACAACAAGCTGGTCGCCCGCGGCGAAGTCGTCCTGGTGGAAGACAAGCTCGGCGTGACCATGACCGAAATCATCAAGACCGAACGCAGCTAGCACTTGCGACTGCAAGGAATGACGCGCGGCAGCGCGACCAGACGGACAGGAGACTGACATGCGGCTTCTCATCGTTGGCACATTGAAGGGCCAGCTCACAACCGCCACCAAGATCGCGATGGAGAACGGCGCCACCGTGACCCACGCCGAGGATCTCGAGCAGGCGATGCGGGTGCTGCGCGGCGGCAAGGGCGCCGACCTGCTGCTGGTCGACGTTGCCCTCGACATCCGCGACCTCGTGATGCGGCTCGAGGCCGAGCACATCCACGCCCCGATCGTCGCCTGCGGCATCACCAACGACGCCCGCGCCGCGGTCGCCGCGATCCACGCCGGCGCCAAGGAATACATCCCGCTGCCGCCGGATCCGGAGCTGATCGCCGCGGTGCTGGCCGCCGTCGCCAACGATTCCCGCGAGCTGGTCTATCGCGACGAGGCGATGGCGAAGGTCGTGAAGCTCGCCCAGCAGATCGCAGGCTCCGACGCCTCGGTGATGATCACCGGCGAGTCCGGCACCGGCAAGGAAGTGCTGGCCCGCTACGTCCACACCCGCTCGGCGCGCGCCAAGCGCCCGTTCATCTCGATCAACTGCGCCGCGATCCCCGAGCATCTGCTCGAATCCGAGCTGTTCGGCCACGAGAAGGGCGCCTTCACCGGCGCGATCGCCCGCCGCATCGGCAAGTTCGAGGAAGCGACCGGCGGCACGCTGCTGCTCGACGAAATCTCGGAGATGGACGTTCGCCTGCAATCGAAACTGCTCCGCGCCATCCAGGAGCGCGTGATCGATCGCGTCGGCGGCACCAAGCCGGTCCCGGTCGACATCCGCATCATCGCGACCTCGAACCGCAATCTGGTGGACGCCGTGCGCGAAGGCACGTTCCGCGAGGATCTGCTGTTCCGCCTCAACGTCGTGAATTTGAAGATCCCGCCGCTGCGCGAGCGTCCCCTCGACATCCTCGAGCTCGCCCAGCATTTCGTGAAGAAATACGCCGAGGCCAACGGCGTGCCGTTGCGCCCGATCTCGGCGGAAGCGCGGCGCGTGCTCTCCAGCAACCGCTGGCAGGGCAACGTCCGCGAGCTCGAGAACACCATGCACCGCGCGGTGCTGATGGCGCAGGGCGACGAGATCGGACCCGATGCCATCCTGACGCCGGACGGCGACCGCCTGGACCTCGCCAAGACCGTGCCGGCCGTGGCGCATGCCACGATGGCCGCCGAGCAGGTGACGCGGGCGCTGGTGGGGCGCACCGTCGCCGACGTCGAACGCGACCTGATCCTGGAGACGCTGAAGCACTGCCTCGGCAACCGCACCCACGCCGCCAACATCCTCGGCATCTCGATCCGCACGCTGCGCAACAAGCTCAACGAATATTCCGACGGCGGCATCCCGATCACGCCCGCCGGCACGCCCGGCGAATATCCGCGGATGCCGATGGTGGGGGCGTAGGCGGCACTCCGACGGTTAGAGAATGTAGATGCCCGGGCCTAGCCCGGGCATCTTTCTTGGCGGGCGACTACGCCCATGCCTACCCGTCATCCTGAGGCGCGACGTATGCGATGCGAACGCATCGCGTGCGGAGCCTCGAAGGATGAACGGCCACCGGTGCGGCCGGACCGTCGCCCTTCGAGGGCCGCTGAAGAAGCGGCCACCTCAGGGTGACGGTGAACGACGTACTGAGCGCAGGGCCGCACCGCGTTCTTCGACTAGGTCGCGACTGCCCGACGCCCTATAACCCCGCGTGAAAACCACGCGAGGAACCACATGTCTCAAGCTCAAATCACGGACTGGCTGGCGTCACAGCGACAGGCGATGATCGACCTGCTGCGCGACGTCGTGAACATCGATTCCGGGTCTTATGACAAGGAGGGCGTCGATGCGGTCGGTGCGCGGTTCGAGCGGCATTTTGCCGAGCACGGCATTCCGTTCCGGCGCGAGAGCGATGCCAATTTCGGCGATGCGATCCATGCCGACGTGGCAAAGCCCGGCAGCAACGAGAAGCCGGTCTTGCTGATGGGACATCGCGACACCGTGTTCGGCAAGGGCGAGGCCGGGCGGCGCCCGTTCACGATCAAGGACGGTCGTGCCTACGGACCCGGCGTCGCCGACATGAAGTCCGGCCTCGTCATGAACGTGTTCGTGGCAACGGCCTTCCACAAGTTCGGCGGCAGCCCGCATCCGATCAAGCTGCTGATCACCTCCGACGAGGAAATCGGCTCGCCCTCCTCCCGCCCGGTGATCGAGCGCGAGGGGCGCGCCGCCCGCGCCGTGTTCAATTCGGAACCGGGCCGCCCCACAGGCAACATCGTCACCGGCCGCAAGGGCGGCATCTTCATGCATTTTGCCATCACCGGCAAAGCCGCGCATTCCGGCGCCAATTTCGCCGCGGGCGTCAGCGCGATCGGCGAGCTCGCGCACAAGATCGTCCAGATCCATGCGCTGACCGATCTCGACAAGGGCATCACGCTCAATGTCGGCCTCGTCTCGGGCGGTCAGTCCGTCAACACCACGGCGCCTTACGCGGAAGGGCAGATCGACCTGCGCTATGTCGATCCGTCGGATCGCGCTCGGATCATGGCCGCGATCGAAAAGATCATCGCGACGCCTTACGTGCCGGGCACCAGCGCGACGCTGACGATCAAGGGCGAGTTCGTGCCAGTGGTGCAAAGCGAGGCCTCGAAGACGCTGTTCGAGGGCTATCAGGCCGCCGCAAAGCAGGTCGGCCTCACCACGCTGCAGGGCGAATTCTCCGGCGGCTGCGCCGATTCCGGTTTCACCGCAGCGGTCGGCACGCCGACGATCTGCGGCCTCGGCCCGGTCGGCGGGCTCGCGCACACGCCGGAGGAATATCTGGAGATCGACAGCATCGTGCCGCGCGCTCAGGCGCTGGCGCTGGCGATCTTGCGGGGGTGAATGCAGCGCACTCCGTCAAGCCCGGCCATGACGACTTGAGATAGCCGTCACGAATAACTCGGTGCGTCGGGCTTGCGGAAGATGTGGATGGGGTCGCCCGGCACGATCGGCTGGCCGCTGAACATCGCATAGGCGTAGAGCGCGAGGTAGGCGATCGCCAGCGCGCTGACGGCGTAGAAGGCCCATGTCGCGACGCGCTTCATCGTTCCGCTCCATTGCGCATCCCGGTGGGACGGCTCAGGGCGCTTCTAGAGCGATGAGACCGAAAAGGCCAGCCTGCGCGGCGGCGATCAAACGCCGCGTCGTACGCTCGCGGGAACGCTGACGTCCGCAAGCCTGGCGGCGTCCTCATCCTGGTCGACCGCCACGTACTGACCATGCCAATAGGCCAGCGCGGCGTGGCGGGTGGAATTTTTGACGTCCCTGACGCGGCCGATGACGATGCCGTGCGAATGGCGCTCGACGATCTCCTCGACCTCGCAATCGACGGCGGACAAGGCGCCGACCAGCAGCGGAACGCCCGAGACCGACGTCACCCACTGGCTGCCTGCAAAGCGATCGGCGCCCTTCAGGCCGCCCTTGCCGGCAAAGCGTTCGGCGATTTCGAGCTGGTCGGCCGCGAGAATGTTGACGCCGAAGGCGCCGCAACGCCGGATCAGCGGGAAGGACGAGGCGTCACGGTTGATGCCGACCAACAGCGTCGGCGGATCGACCGAAAGCGAGGTCACCGAGGTCACCGTCATGCCGGTGATGTCCTTGCCCCGTCCGGCGGTGATGACGCTGACCCCGCCGGTGAGATGGCGCATGGCGCCGCGAAAATCGGCGGACGAGACGGGAATTTCGGTCATGAGATCGCGAGGCACTACATTCATGGCATGGTCCCCGAAACGGGGTTCCTTCTATTTAGGTACGATCGTCCGCCGACAAAAGGTGGCTCAGGATCGAGCCTTCGAGACCGGCGAGCTCGGCCGAGCCGCGCTCCCGCGGCCGGGCCAAATTAACCGTAACATCGTGGGCGATCCGGCCCTCGTCGATCACCAGCACCCGGTCCGCCAGCGCCACCGCCTCGGCGACGTCGTGGGTCACCAGGATCGCGGTAAAGCCCTGGTCGCGCCAGACCCGCTCCAGCAGGCGCTGCATCGAGATCCGGGTCAGCGCGTCCAGCGCGCCGAGCGGCTCGTCGAAGGCCAGCACGCGCGGATTGGACACCAGCGCGCGGGCAAGCGCGACGCGCTGTTTCTGGCCACCCGACAGCACCGAGGGCCACTGGTCGCGCTTGTCGGTCAGCCCGACCTCGGCAAGCGCCTTCTCGGCGCGGGCGTCCGCATCGCTGGACGAGCGATCGCGGCCGAGACCGACCTCGACATTGGAGAGCACCGGCGCCCAGGGCAGCAGCCGCGGCTCCTGGAACATCACGCGGATATCCTCGGGTTTGACCGCCGCATCACCGAAACTGATGCTGCCGGCGTCGATCTTTTCCAGGCCCGCGATCAGGCGCAGCAGCGTGCTCTTGCCGCAACCGCTCTTGCCCACGATCGCGACGAACTGGCCGGCGGGAATGTGCAGGTCGATGCCGCGCAGCACCTCGTTGTCGCCGTAGGATTTGCGCAAGCCGCGGATGCTGAGCGGCAGGCCGCTAGTCTGCACTTGTCGTTCCTGGCGCTCCTCGCGCACGACACGGGCCGCTGGTGCGAAACTGGCGCGGCTTGCGAGCTCGGTCTCAGGGAGGGAGGTACGGAGAGCTGTCTGCATGTGATTCCCGGTATTTCTGCTCAGCGTTTCTGGAAGGCGGGGTGCCAGGAGAGCGTCGCCCGCTCCAGCACGCGGGAGGCGCTGTCGGCGAGCTTGCCGAGCAGGGCGTAGATCAGGATCGAGAGCACGACGACGTCGATCAGCATGAACTCGCGCGCCTGCATCGCCATGTAGCCGAGGCCCGAGGACGCCGCGATGGTCTCGGCGACGATCAGGGTCAGCCACATGATGCCGAGCGCGAAGCGGATTCCGACGAAGATCGACGGCAGCGCGCCCGGGAAGATCACGCGGCGGAACAGCTCGGCGTCGGTCATGCCGTAGATCCGGCCCATCTCGATCAGCTGCGGATCGACGGTGCGGATGCCGTGCAGCGTGTTGAGGTAGATCGGGAAGAAGACGCCGAGCGCGACCAGGAACAGCTTGGCGCTTTCGTCGATGCCGAACCACAGGATGACCAGCGGGATCAGCGCCAGATGCGGCACGTTGCGCACCATCTGCAGCGTGGTATCGGTGAGCTTGGCCGAAAGCTGCGACAGGCCATTCGCCAGACCGAAGGCGAAGCCGATGCCGCCGCCGATCAGGAAGCCGATCGAGGCGCGCCAGAACGAGACCCAGATGTTGCGGACGAGCTCGCCGGAGAGCAGCAGCTTCCAGCCCGCGAGCACGACGTCGCTCGGCGCCGGCAGCACCCGTGTCGGCACGAATCCGGTGACGCTGGCGACCTGCCAGATCGCGATGATGGCGAGCGGCAGGATCCACTGGATCAGGCCGTCGACACGCGGCAAACGGAAGCTGCGCGGAAGCGAAACGCTGTCGATCAGGCTCATGACTCGGACACCCGCTGCTGCGGACGGAAATCGCGGCCGACCGTTTCACCAAAGGGACCGCCATTGAAGTGCAGCTTGGTCACGTTGCTTGAATGCTCCAGCGAGAGCAGCGGGAACACCAGCTCGGCAAAGCGATAGGCTTCCTCCAGATGCGGGTAGCCCGACATGATGAAGGTATCGATACCGAGATCCTGATACTCCTTGATGCGGGCCGCGACGGTTTCGGCGTCGCCGACCAGCGCCGTGCCGGCGCCGCCGCGCACGAGGCCGACACCGGCCCACAGGTTCGGCGCGATCTCGAGCTTGTCGCGCTTGCCGCCATGAAGCTGCGCCATGCGCTGCTGGCCGACCGAATCCATGCGGGCAAAGTTCTTCTGCGCCAGCGCGATGGTGTCGTCGCTGACATGCTTGATCAGCTCGTTCGCGGCCCGCCAGGCCGCGTCATTGGTCTCGCGGACGATCACATGCAGGCGGATGCCGAAGGAGAGCTTGCGGCCGCGCGCGCTGGCGACCGCCTTCACCTTGGCGATCTTCTCGGCCACCAGAGCCGGCGGCTCGCCCCAGGTGAGATATTTGTCGACGGTGTCGACCGCGACGTCGATGCCGGCATCCGACGAGCCGCCGAAATAGAGCGGCGGACGCGGCGACTGCACCGGGTGAAACAGCAGCTTGCCGCCCTCGACGTGGATGTGCTTGCCCTCGACATTGACGGCCTTGCCGGCGAGGAGGTCGCTATAGACGTTGAGGAACTCGCGGGTGACCTCGTAACGCTCGTCGTGATTGAGGAAGATGCCGTCGCCCTTGTTCTCGACGGGATCGCCGCCGGTGACGACGTTGACGAGCAGCCGGCCGTTCGTAATGCGATCGAGCGTCGACGTCATGCGCGCGGCGACGCTCGGCGATTGCAGGCCGGGGCGAACGGCGACGAGATAGCGCAGCCCCTCGGTGAACGGCGCGACCGAGGAGGCGACGATCCAGGAATCCTCGCACGACCGCCCGGTCGGCAGCAGCACACCGAAATAGCCGAGCTGGTCGGCCGCCTGCGCGACCTGGCGCAGATAGTTGAAGTTGACCTCGCGGCCGCCGATGCCGGTGCCGAGATAGCGACCGTCGCCGTGGGTCGGCAGGAACCAGAGGATGTTGGCGTTGCTTGGCTTACTCATAATCTTGCTCACGAACCGGGTTTCCAAGCCACGTCGGAAATCCTGATGGATTTGGGAATGAGGCTCAGCGCGAAGAACGCGTCCGCAACCTGCTGCTGGTCGGCGATGACAGCGTCGGTGATCGGCTTGATGCCGTAGGACTGCCGCTTCAGCGCCACCTCGACCACCGGGACGGGAAGACCGATCGCCGGCGCCAGTT
Source organism: Bradyrhizobium betae (assembly GCF_008932115.1). Classification (NCBI taxonomy): domain Bacteria; kingdom Pseudomonadati; phylum Pseudomonadota; class Alphaproteobacteria; order Hyphomicrobiales; family Nitrobacteraceae; genus Bradyrhizobium; species Bradyrhizobium betae. The sequence continues at coordinate 4,476,762 of NZ_CP044543.1, read as the reverse complement.
GCTCGGCGACGGCATGGATGTCGCCCTTGGCCCAATCGTCGACCGCGCTGAGCTCCGACAGAACGGCATCGACGATCTTCGGGTTGGCTTCGAGGAATTTCTTCGAGAAGAAATAGAACTGGTAGTTGGCGACGATCCCGGTGCCGTCCGCGAGCGTGCGCGCACCGGTGGCCGCTTCCGCCGCGGCCTGGAACGGATCCCAGATCACCCAGGCATCGACTGCGCCACGCTCGGAGGCTGCGCGCGCATCGGCGGGCGCGAGGAACACCGGCTCGATCTCGGAGTATTTGACGCCCGCCTTCTCCAGCGCCTTGACCAGGAGATAATGGACGTTGGAGCCCTTGTTCAGCGCGACCTTCTTGCCCTTGAGCTCGGCGACCGATCTCAGCGGGCTGTCCTTCGGCACCAGGATCGCCTCGCCCTTCGGCGCCGGCGGCTCATAGGCGACATACTGGATCGGCGCGCCGGCGGCCTGCGCGAAGATCGGCGGGGCCTCGCCGGTGGTGCCGAAATCGATCGCGCCGACATTGAGCGCTTCGAGCAGCGGCGGACCGGAGGGGAATTCGGTCCACACCACCTTGTAGCCGTCGGCGGCGAGCTTCGGCTCCAGCGTGCCCTTGCTCTTGAGCAGCACCAGCTTGCCGTATTTCTGGTAGCCGATGCGGACCACCTTGTCCTGCTTGTCCTGGCCGTACGAAGTGCCGATCGCGGCGGCGACGATGCCGATCGACAGCACGATGGCTGCGATCACGCGCTGAATGATACGCCTCATGTTCAAACCCTTGTGCGTGGGAAGGCTGGTGGGCACGATCAGGCTGCCGGGTTGCGCCAGACGATGTCGCGGATGACGACCGGCTTCGGGATCAGGCCGAGCTTGTGGAAGCGGTCGGCGACGCCCTGCTGGGTCGTGACGATGTCGTCGGTGACAGGGCCGACGACGAAGTTGGCGCGTTCGGCCGCGACGGTCTGGATGTCCAGCGGGACGCCGGTGATCGCGGCCAGCGATTTGGCGACCTCGCCGCGATGCTGTTCGGCCCACTTGCCGGCCGCCGCCGTCACGTCGACGATCTGCTGCAGGATGGCGCCGTGGTTCTTGGCGAAATCGCGATTGGCGATGTAGAAGGAATTGGTCTTGGTGACCTCGCGCGAATTGATCAGGATGCGCCCGCTTTGCTTGGTCTCGCCGATCGCGAAATAGGGATCCCAGATCGCCCAGGCCTCGATGCTGCCATTGGCGAAGGCGGGGCCCGCATCAGGCGGCGTCAGATAGACCGGGGTGATGTCGGCATAGGTGAGGCCGGCCTTCTCCAGCGTCTGCACCACGATGTTGTGGGCGCTGGAGCCCTTGGTGAAGCCGATACGCTTGCCCTTCAGGTCAGCGATGGCGCGGATCGGCGAATCCTTCGGCACCAGGATGCCCTGGCCGTTGGTGATGGGCTGGCCGGCGGCATACACGATCGCGGCACCCGCGGCCTGTGCGAACACCGGCGGGGAATCGCCGACCGAACCGTAGTCGACGCTGCCGACGTTCATCGCCTCCATCATCGGAGGACCCGAGGAGAACTCGACCCATTTCACCTCGATGCCCAGCGGCGTGAAATGTTTTTCCAGGGACGCCTGCTGGCGCGCGATAACCAGCACGCCGGTCTTCTGGTAGCCGATACGAATTTCCTTCACGGCGCCCTGCGCGGTCGCGCGCGATGCGAACGCCGCGGCGACTGCGGATCCAGCGGACAATTTCAGAAAGTTCCGGCGCAGCATTCCAAACTCCAGGCCGCGTGCGGCCGTCATCATTCCTGTTCGGGAATGATGGTGCGGGCCGGCAGAGGTGTCGAGACGCGCGGGAAAATAGCGATGCGGGCACTGCGCCCATGGCGGAGCGCATGATTAATCTTTCAAGCACCCCTGCGAATGAAGATGGAATTTTTCTGCACGCGGATGTGAAGGCCGCGCGGATTCAGCCCCGGACCCAAAAAGCGCGAAAACAACCCCATGCACAGTAGCCGGGCGCCCGAAATCAATGACCTACGACTTATCCGAAATTCAGGTTGACGCGTCGGACAAAACAGGGGCAAGATGGCATGGTCGGCAACTGGAGCTGGTGTAAGGCGAGGCTCCCTCCACCCCCTCGCTGTCATTCCCCGCGACCCGGCTACGCCAAGGCTTCGCCGAGGTTGAGGTCTGGGAGCGCCGAAGCTTTAGCGAAGGCGGCAGGCGGGGAATCCAGTATCCAAGAGACGTCAATGCGTCACACGACTGCCGCGGCGTACTGGATCGCCCGCCTGCGCGGGCGATGACACCGACTTTGTGGCAGGCACGCTTCATCCAGAGCGCAGAGCCTTGCGTGCTAATGCAGCCACCGCACCGGCAAATTCTGCAGGCCGCGGAACGCCCAGCCGCCGATCCGCACCGGCTCGTCGTCAGCGAGCTCCAGGTTTGGGGCGCGGGCGAACAATGTCGGCAGCGCGACGTCGGCGATCATCGCGCGCGAGGCGAAGGCCCCTGCGCAGAAATGCGGGCCGGCGCCGAAGGCGACGCTCTTGGAGGTGTCGCGCCGCACGTCGAACTGATCGGCGCGCTCAAAATGCTTCTCGTCGCGGTTGGCCGAACCGAACATCAGGAACACGCGCTCGTCGGTTTCGAACGAGACGTCGCGGATCGACCATGGCTTTGCGATCCGCCGCGGCGACATCCCGATCGGCGAGATCCAGCGGGCGTACTCCTCGAACGCCTGCAGCCAGGAGACCTCGCCGCTGCACACGAGAGCGAGCTGATCGGGATGGCTCAGCAGCGCCCACACCGTCCCGGCGATCGCCTTGCGCGGCTCGTTCTGGCCGCCTGATATCGCGAGTTTGACGTTGGCGCGCACGCTGTCCATCGGCATGCCCGCAGCGAGCAGGACACCGAGGATGCTCTGGTCGGGTTTGTCACGCATCACCGGCAGGATGTCGTCGATCGCAGCATCGATGCCTGACGTCGCCGCGTGGCAGCGCGCCTCGACGGCGGGATCGCCGCCGTAATTGGCGATGCCCTCGATCATGCCTTGCGACCACGCATCCATGTCCTGATATCGGATGTTGGTGAGACCGGTGATCGACTTCAGGCATTCGCCGGAGAACGGCAGCGCGAAGTCGCGCATGAAGTCGATCCGGGTGCCGGGCTCGATCGCGTCGATGATGCGGTCGGCATGCGCCTGGAACAGCGCGGTCCAGTGCGCCTTCACCGTCTTCGGGGACACCGTCGGGAACATCGCGCGGCGCTCGGCCTGATGCGCCTCGCCGTCCTTGCGCATCATGTTGTGGCCCATCAGCCGGTTCATCAGGCCGGCCGGCTGGTGCGAGGAGAACACGTCGATCTGCTTCTCGGAGATCGAGATGTCGTCGCGGCTCACCAGCAGCGTCGAGCCGAGCTGCGGCACGAACGCGATCGGCGCCTCCCTGCGCATTCTTGCAAGCGTCGGATAGGGATCGGCCCAGAATGCGGCCGGGTCGATGTCGATGCGCGGCGCGGTGCTCAAGGCGCTCTCCCCTGGGGTTGTTGTTTCCTTCAGGGCAGACTAGCGAAATCCGGTGCGGGAGTCTGTCGCTGGCGGACAGGGACAGACCGCGCTACCATCTCGATGCATGATGAGATGGCTCGTCGTGAACCCCATCGATGAAGTGCCACGAGCGGACATCCATGGATTTACCTGGGCACGCTACCCGGCGCAGCGCCTCACTGCTTTTTGGCTAACTCCGCCCGGATCGGACCGAACGGTCCGTACATGTGTTGCTGCTGATCGAAGCCGTCGGCGTACGGGCCGTAAGGCGCGTCGACGGGCTTGGTCCGAAGGTCCGGGAAATCCTTGTCGAGGCCCGCTTTTGTCGGTCGCGGCTGAGAGATCATGTAGGCGGCGACGTCCCAGGCCTGCTCGACCGTGAGCTGCGGATTCAAATAGTCCGTCCCGTGGGGCATGTTGAAGTGTACGAAGTTCGCCGCGGAAATCAGCCGGGCCATGCCGGCGCCATTGTTGAAACTGTCCGCCCCCCACAGCGGCGGCACCATGTAGCCGAGATCGACAGTCGGCAGGCTGCGGCGGATTCCGGAGCCGTCGGCGTTGTGACAGGCGAGACAAGCATTGGCATAGATCGCTTTGCCGCGAACCGGATCGGCCGCCCGATCGAGTTCAGGCATCGCGCCTGCGCCGAGCCCCGACAAGACCTTGCCGGCTGGAACCCCCGAGGACAGAAATCTGATATAGGCCACCATGGCTTTCATTTCCGCACTGTCGGACGGCAGTACGCGGCCGTTCATGCTGCGCGACATGCACGAGTTCACCCGGTCCTCGATCGTCATTTCGGCGCCGAGGCGGGCGCTGTACTGCGGAAACAGCTCGACCAGCCCGAACAGCGGAAGGCCGAATTTCTTCGTGCCGGCTTCAAGGTGACAGTTGCTGCAGGCGAGATTGTTGCCGGCAAAACGTTTGGCTGTATCCGGCACCTCCGGCCCGATATGGGCGTAAGTCGCGGTGATCAGGTCGCGCCCGCGCCGCACGAGGCGGCCACGATCGTCATCAGGCAGCGCGCCGACTTCCGGCACTGTCCAGACGGGAGGGGAGATCGCTTGCGCTTGCGCACGCGCCGCACCTGTCGCGGCTATTCCGACGACAACGGCCGCAAGCAGACGCACGGTCCAGACGAAGCGGAACACAAAAGGAAGATGAACCATAGGTCTCTCGACACCAAAGCCTAATTGAAATGAGCCAAATCGACACCATTGTCCGCCGTCGGAGGTTAATTCCGGGTTCGCCTTGCTGATCCGCCCACCGGAGGCAGCACGCGTATGATGGGTTGAGCCCTTGCGAAACCCATCATCTTCGTCTTCGGCGATGGACGATGGGTTTCGCTGGCGCTCTACCCATCCCACGCGCTGGAACAGCGCGGTCCAGCGCGCCCTGACCGTCTTCGGCGACACCAGCGGAAACATCGCGCGCCGTTCGACCTGATGCGCCTCGCCGTCCTTGCGCATCATATTGTGGCCCATGAGCCGGTTCATCAGGCCTGCCGGCTGGTGCGAGGAGAACATGTCGACCTGCTTCTCGGAGATCGAGATGTCGTCGCGGCTCACCAGCAACGTCGAGCCGAGCGGCGGCACGAAGGCGATCGGCGTCTCTTTGCGCATTCGTGCAAGCGTCGGATAGGAATCGGCACAGAATGCAGCCGGGTCTATGTCGATACGCGGCGCGGTGCTCAAGCGTGGCTCCCCTGGATTCTTGTTTCCTTCGGGCCAGACTAGCGAATTCCGGTGGCGGCGTCTGTCCCTCGCGATAGGGACAGGCGGCAGCAGGCGTGCCGTCACGAGCCGGATACTCGCCGCAAAGAAACGGCTAACCACGTTGCGACGACCGCATGCGTGAGGCCATAGGAAGCTCAATCAACCAATGATAGCATATGCCTCCTGAGATCAACCCAGGGAACTGCCGTGACTGGAAAGACCAAGCCTCGCGTTCGGCTTCTGTTTGTCGCCATGTGGATCGCTCTCGTAGCTGCCCTCTTCGTTGGGCTTATGTTCATCAACGCGCCAAGCGGTAGTTCGCCGCCCTGGATTTTCAGCCTGATCGTGTCCTGGTTGCCGTTCCTGGTGCTGGTCGGCATCTGGCTGTGGTACGCGCGTGCGAGCCGGCGCTCATCATCCGGCACGAGCTGGGTCGATCTCTACGAACAGCAGATCGCCGAAAACAGGCGCACGAATGCATTGCTGGAGAGGATCGCGGCCGCTCTGGAAAAGCCGTCTCCGGGTTAGCGAACTGGCGCATCGCGGAGAACAGGGTATGCGCTCGGGGATTTCCGCGCAGGTCTGGCTGGCGGCCTTGGCATTCGCAGCAACCGCCGCCGCGAGCGGGGCGACGATAGCCGACGATCGACAAGCGTGCCTGAACGGATCGAAAGACCCCGCTGCTGCGACCATCGCCGCCTGTACGCGCGCGATTGAAAGCGGAGATTACAGGGATCAAGACCTGTCCAGCTTGTATCATGCGCGCGGCTATTCCTGGTCGCGGACAAGCTACGCCGATCGCGTCGACCGCGCCTTCAAGGACTACACCGAGGCGATCCGGATCGACCCCGAAGCCGTCAGTTCGCTCCTCAACCGGGCACATATCCACAACCAACGGCACGACTACGGCAGGGCGATAGCGGACACCAACCAGGCATTCGACGGCGGCCTGTCGGATTATGGCAAGCGGGTCGGATACGGCGAGCGCGGCTTTGCCTATCAGGCCAAAGGTGACAATGACCGCGCCATCGCTGACTATACTGACGGTCTCCAACTCGATGCGAACAACGTCGTCACACTCACCGCGCGGGGCAACGCCTACTTCGCCAAAGGCGATCTTGACCGCGCCATCGCCGACTACGACGATGTGATCGCACTCGATCCGCAATATGCGCTCACCTACTACAACCGCGCCCTCGCCTACAGGGCGAAGGGGGATATCGATCGACTCATCGCCGACTGCAGTCAGGCGATCGCGCTCTATCCGAAATACAGGGACGCCTACTTCAACCGCGGCTATGCTTATCAAGCCAAGGGCGACTTCGACCGAGCCATCGCCGATTACGATCAGATGATCGCGCTCGATCCGAACGATGAGGATGCCTACAGCAATCGTGCCACAGCGTACCTGTCCAAGGGCGATTTCCGCCGCTACATCGCGGACTTCGGTCAGCGGCGGGCGCTGTCATGGCTCGCTGCCGCTGCCGTTCTTGCGGCGGTGATCTGGCTCTGTTGCCGGACAAGGGCGCATGCGCGCGGACGATTGTCGGGGCGAAGAATGATCGAGATTTTCGAACGGGAGCTGGTCGAAATACGGATCAGGAACGCCGCCCTGGAGCGGATCGCCGCAGCTGTAGAGAAGCATCCTTCGGGTTAGACGGCCGCGCCGAGCAGTACGGCAACTGGAGTGACCGTCAGAGCCACGATCATCGCACCAAAACACCGGTTATGAGTCGTGTTAAACGACGGATTCCGGCGCGAAGATCCCTCACCCTGAACATCAGAGCTATGGCCCAATCGGGTGTTCCCAGATGACGAAGTGCCTCCACACTGCCCTGGTCCTGACTCTGCCGGATATTCTGGTCTGTATAGTTTGGGCTTCCGTCACGGCACCGATCGAGCCTCCACGCAATCTCCTCTTTCAAGGCGTCTACGCCTGACAGACGTCGAGCAAAATCGAACTCTCGTCGTGCGCAAATTCGTTCGATCCGGGGGCGGACAGATTCATAATAGCGGATACCCCGGTTCTCAAGCCTTGCATGGGTCGCCTCGTGCACGATGGCGGACGCGATCCATTCGACCGTCGTGGCTTTAGATTCGACGACACGCACGTCCAGCAGGCAGGCGTTCAATGAATGCTCATAGCAGCCTGCTCCGTGCGGAACCAACTGCACCCAGATTCGAGAAAGGCTGGTCTTGACACGCCGGTAGTGAAGGGGAGCGGACCGTTCGATCAGCCGCAGCGCGTCTTCCACGCGTTCCAGGGCTCGCTCGGGATCATCCGATAGAAAACACCCAATCCAAAGGCCGTCCACGACGCGGCTTTTCGACAGCCATAACTCGATTTTATCGATGAGTGGAGGTCTTCTCACTGAGGAGTCGCGAGACTTGATGCCCGACATCTCTTCCGACCAAGTTAGCAGTCTCCGAACATATACGGGGGCTCTACTTAGGCGGGTTTAATTATTTATCTCGAACATGATCGATCGTTTGATCATGTCCGCTTCGGGTCAATGGGCGCCGATCCCGAAGGACGAGCGCGTGCCCGCGGACCGCCCCTTAGTTCAGGGCGCGGGGGGCTTCGGCTCACGACTCCGCTTTCCGCAAAATCTTGTCCATCGCCTTGCCCTTGGCGAGCTCGTCGATCAGCTTGTCCAGGTAGCGGATTTCCCGCATCGTCGGTTCTTCGATGTCCTCGACCCGGACGCCACAAACGACGCCTTTGATCAGGGCTCGCAGAGGATTGATGCGAGGAGCCTTCGCGAAGAAGGTTTCGAGGTCCGTCTGCTTCTTCAGTTGAGCTTCCAGCTCCTTCTGACCGTAGCCCGTCAGCCAGGAAATGACCTGATCGACCTCTGCTTTCGTCCGTCCCTTCTTCTCGGCCTTCGCAACGTAGAGCGGGTACACGCTTGCGAAGCTCATCGTATAGATCCGGTGCTTTGCCACGATGAGTGGTCCCCCTACCCCGCCGCCGCCTTGGCCGGAGGAACGTTGATCGCGAGCTTGCCGTAGCGGTCGGAGAACGCCTGAGTGTCGATCTCCTCCAGCTTGATCTCGCCGCTCATCACGCCCTGCTTCCAGGCCGCCTGCGCCGGATCGTTCTGGAACTCCGGCATTACCTCGCGACCGAACAGCTCGAGCGATTCGCAGATGTGCTCGTGGCTGTTCTTGCCGGCCTGATTGAGCAGGATGACCTGGTCGATGTGCGACGACTGGAAGCGCTTGAGCTTCTTGCGAATCGTCTCGGGCGAGCCGATCAGGCCGCCGCGCAGGGCGGCCTCCTGCGCCTCGGGATTGTCGCGCTTCCACTTGTTGTACTCGTCCCACATGTTGACGGTGTAGGGCGCCGGACGCTGGCGGTTCTGCGAGGCGCCGTAGAAGCGCAGCGCGAACTGGAAGAAGGTGGCGCCGTCGGCGCGCGCGCGTGCTTCCTCGTCGGTCTTGGCGCACATGAAGAACGAGACCAGCGCCATGTTCGGGTTGATCTCGTAGTCGGCGAGTTTTTGGAGCCGCTTGGTCATGGCGTTGTAATAGGCGTGCACCCAGGCATGCGCGGCATCGGCGCTGACGAACTGGAAACCGAGCGCGCCAAAGCCGTGGCGGCCGGCACGCTCGATGGTCGGCAGCTGCGAGCACGCCATCCACAGCGGCGGATGCGGCTTCTGCACGGGCTTGGGCACCACGTTGCGCAAGGGGATGTCGAAATACTTGCCGTGGTGCTCGGAGCCCGCATCCTTGAACATCGGGAAGATCGCGGCCACGGCCTCCTCGAACACTTCCTTCTTGGTCTCCATGTCGCGGCCGAATGGCGTCAGCTCGGTGATCGAGGCGCTCTCGCCCATGCCGAATTCGCAGCGGCCGTTGGAGAGCAGGTCGAGCACCGCGACGCGCTCGGCGACGCGCGCCGGATGGTTGGTGGTGAGCTGCAGGATGCCGTGGCCGAGCCGGATGTTCTTGGTGCGCTGGCTCGCGGCGGCCAGGAAGGATTCCGGCGAAGGCGAGTGCGAATATTCCTCGAGGAAGTGATGCTCGACGACCCAGGCGTGGTCGTAATTGAGCCTGTCGGCGAGCTCCATCTGCGAGAGCGCGTTCTGGTAAAGGGCGAGCTCGTCGCCGGCACCCCAGGGCCGTGGCAATTGCAGCTCATAGAAGATGCCGAACTTCATGACGCCTCTCCCAGTTTTCTTGCCGCTTATTGTTGTTAATCACATCTTAATGCGTGAGGCGGCGCTGTCTACGGAATCACTATTCCGTCGCGCGGAAGATCGATTCCTCGCGCATACGTGGCAGTCCGGCACGGCCCCATAGCCGCGCTGCGACATTCCGGCGACCCGGCCGATTGATCCAAATCAACGCCTTGTTAGCTCGAACGAATCTAGAGTTCGGCAAGGCAACGGCCCGGATGCCGTCCCGATTCCCATACCATTCAAAGAGACCGAATATGTCGGCCCCTGACGACGCGTCTACGCGCGTGCGCCGTAAGCGCATGGAGATTTTCGCTTTTCTGTTCCTGACCGCGGTCGTGATGCCCGTCCTCGCGGTCGGAACGGTCGGCTCATACGGTCTCGGCGTCTGGGTCTACCAGATGTTTGCCGGACCTCCCGGCCCTCCGCCCTCCCCGCATTGATCATTCGAACAGCGAAAGACAGGCATCATGGCTGAAGCCACACTCAACCGCCGCGCATTGATCACCGGCCGGATGCTCGGCGCCGACCGCGTCGTCCCGCCGCCGGGCTGCGAGATCGCCAGCATCATCGTGCAGGCTCGCCCCGAACGCCTCGCCGAACTGGAAGCCGCGATCAACGCCCTTGCCGGGTGCGAGATTCACGGACGCGATCCGCGGGGAAAACTCATCGTCGTGACCGAGGCGCCTGATTCCGGCAGCCTCGGCACCCTGCTCAACACCATCCAGTCGCTGCCCGACGTCTATTCCGCGGCGCTGGTTTTCCACGCCATCGAAACCGCCTGAGCCAGGAAGAGCCATCATGACAACGCCAAAGCTCGACCGCCGCCAGATGCTGAAGCTCGAGGCCGCCGCGATCGCGGCTGCCGCCGCCGGCATGCCTGTGCCGGCGCTCGCCGCCAATCTCACCGCCGAACGCGAGGTCGCCGAACTGAAATGGGACAAGGCCGCCTGCCGCTTCTGCGGCACCGGCTGCTCGGTGATGGTCGCGACCAAGGACAATCGCGTCGTCGCCACCCACGGCGACACCAAGGCCGAGGTCAATCGCGGCCTCAACTGCGTCAAGGGCTACTTCCTCTCCAAGATCATGTACGGCCACGACCGCCTGACGCAGCCGATGCTGCGCAAGACGAACGGCAAGTACGACAAGAACGGCGAGTTCACGCCGGTCAGCTGGACCGAAGCCTTCGACATCATGGAGGTGAAGTGGAAGGAGGCGATCAAGAAGCGCGGGCCGAACGGCGTCGCCATGTTCGGCTCCGGCCAGTGGACGGTCTGGGAGGGCTATGCGGCCTCGAAGCTGTTCAAGGCCGGCTTCCGCACCAACAACATCGACCCCAATGCGCGCCACTGCATGGCCTCCGCCGTCGCCGGCATGATGCGCACCTTCGGCATCGACGAGCCGCCCGGCTGCTATGACGACATCGAGGCCACCGACGCCTTCGTGCTGTGGGGCTCCAACATGGCGGAGATGCATCCGATTCTGTGGACGCGTGTGGCCGACCGCCGGCTGTCCGCGCCGCATGTCCGCGTCGCCGTGCTCTCGACCTTCGAGCACCGCTCGTTCGACCTCGCCGACATCGGCATGATCTTCAAGCCGCAGACCGACCTCTACATCCTCAACGCCATCGCCAACCACATCATCAAGACCGGACGGGTCCACAAGGACTTCGTCGCCGCGCACACCATCTTCCGGCGCGGGCAAACCGATATCGGCTATGGGCTGCGGCCCGAGCATCCGCTGCAGAAGAAGGCGACGGGGGCGGCGAAGGCCAACGACTCCACCGACATGAGCTACGACGAGTACGTCAAGTTCGTGTCCGATTATACGCTGGAGAAGGCCGCCGAGATGTCCGGCGTGCCGCTCAATCGCCTCGAGGCGCTGGCCGAGCTCTATGCAAATCCGAAGACAAAAGTGGTCTCGTTCTGGACCATGGGATTCAACCAGCACACCCGCGGCGTCTGGTGCAACAACCTCGTCTACAACATCCACCTTCTGACCGGAAAGATCTCCGAGCCCGGCAACAGCCCGTTCTCGCTGACCGGTCAGCCCTCGGCCTGCGGCACCGCGCGCGAGGTCGGCACCTTCTCGCACCGCCTCCCCGCCGACATGGTCGTCACCAACAAGGAGCACCGCACCAAGGCCGAGCACCTCTGGCTGCTGCCCGAAGGCACCATTCCCGACAAGCCCGGCGCGCACGCCGTGCTGCAAAGCCGGATGCTGAAGGACGGCCTGATCAACGCCTATTGGGTGCAGGTCAACAACAACCTCCAGGCCGGTCCGAACGCCAACGAGGAGACCTATCCGGGCTTCCGCAACCCCGACAATTTCATCGTGGTCTCCGACGCCTATCCCTCGGTGACGGCGCTGGCCGCCGATCTGATCCTGCCGACCGCGATGTGGGTCGAGAAGGAAGGTGCCTATGGCAATGCCGAGCGGCGCACGCAGTTCTGGCACCAGCTCGTCGCAGCGCCCGGCGAGGCGAAGTCGGACCTGTGGCAGTTGATGGAATTCTCCAAGCGCTTCAAGATCGAGGAAGTCTGGCCGGAAGAGCTGATCGCCAAGAAGCCGGAGGTTCGCGGCAAGACGCTGTTCGACGTGCTCTACAAGAACGGCCAGGTCGACAAGTTCCCGGTTACCGACATCGAGCAGGGCTATCTCAACGACGAGTCCAAGGCGTTCGGCTTCTACGTCCACAAGGGCCTGTTCGAGGAATACGCCAGCTTCGGCCGCGGCCATGGCCACGACCTCGCGCCGTTCGACACCTATCACAAGGAGCGCGGCCTGCGCTGGCCCGTCGTCAACGGCCAGGAAACCAGATGGCGTTTCCGCGAAGGCAGCGATCCCTACGTCAAGCAGGGCGCGGGCGTGCAGTTCTACGGCTATCCGGACGGCAAGGCGCGCATCTTCGCCCTGCCCTACGAGCCGCCGGCGGAATCGCCCGACGGGGAATATCCGTTCTGGCTCTCGACCGGCCGCGTGCTGGAGCACTGGCATTCCGGCACCATGACGCGCCGCGTGCCCGAGCTCTACAAGGCGTTCCCGGAGGCGGTGGTCTTCATGCATCCGGACGACGCGCAGGAAGCCAAGATCCGGCGCGGCGACGAGGTGAAAGTGGTGTCCCGCCGCGGCTTCATCCGCGCCCGCGTCGAGACGCGTGGCCGCGACCGGCCGCCGCGTGGCCTCGTCTTCGTGCCCTGGTTCGACGAATCCAAGCTGATCAACAAGGTGACGCTGGACGCCACCGATCCGATCTCGCTGCAGACCGATTACAAGAAATGCGCCGTGCGCATCGAGCGGGTGAACCTGTCATGATGAAACGATTTGGAATCGCTCTGCTCGCGGTCGCGATCGCCGCGGGCGCGAGTTCGCTGACCGCGCAGACGGTGACATCGGGCCTGCGCGGACCGACCCCGCTCAATGACGAGGGTCCGGCGCCGCCGATGCTGCCGAACCGCAACACCTCCGAGCGGGAGGTGCGCAACTATCCGGAGCAGCCGCCGGTGATCCCGCACACGATCGACGGGTACCAGATCGACCTCAACGGCAACAAATGCCTGTCGTGCCACGCGCGCGCCCGCACCGCTGAATCGCAGGCGCCGATGGTGTCGATCACGCATTTCATGGACCGCGACGGCCAGTTCCTGGCCTCGATCTCGCCGCGCCGCTTCTTCTGCACGGAATGCCACGTGCCGCAGAACACCGCCAACCCGCCCGTCAGCAACGACTTCACCGACATCGACACGCTGCTGTCGCGCTCGAGCCCCGGTGGCCGCCGATGACGACCGCCGACGAACCCAACATCAAGCGCGGCTTCATCCTGCGCTGCTGGGATTTCGCACGCGAGCTGTGGCAGGTGCTGATCCGGCCGAGCTCGGTGTTCGGGCTCGGCGTGCTGGTGCTGGCGGGCTTTGCCGCCGGCGTGATCTTCTGGGGCGGCTTCAACACCGCGCTGGAGCTGACCAACACCGAGAAGTTCTGCACCGGCTGCCACGAGATGAAGGACAACGTCTTTGCCGAGCTGAAGTCGACCATCCACTTCACCAACCGCTCCGGCGTGCGCGCGACCTGCCCGGACTGCCACGTGCCGCACAACTGGACCGACAAGATCGCGCGCAAGATGCAGGCCTCCAAGGAGGTCTGGGGCAAGCTGTTCGGCACGATCGACACCCGCGAGAAATTCCAGGACAAGCGCCTCGAGCTCGCCGCGCATGAATGGGCGCGGTTCAAGGCCAATGATTCGCTGGAATGCCGCAACTGCCACAGCGCCGATTCCATGGACATCACCAAGCAGTCGCCGCGGGCCTCGGTGGCGCACCAGCGCTTCCTGTTCACCAAGGAAAAGACCTGTATCGACTGCCACAAGGGCATCGCCCACCACCTGCCCGACATGCGCGGCGTTCCCGGCTGGCAATAGGGACGATCCGCGCGGCTTGAACCGGCGGGGCGAATGGTTAGTTTGAGGGGTGGCGAATCGCCTCGTTTCGCCCTCCCTCAAAGCAGACATGGCCACATTCACTCCGCATCAGGATGCCGCGCTCAAAGCCGTCGGCGACTGGCTCAAGGCAAAACCCGGTCGGGGCGGCACCCCGCCGGTGTTCCGGCTGTTCGGCTTTGCCGGCACCGGCAAGACCACGTTGGCGCGACACATCGCCGACGGCGTCGACGGCGAGGTGAAGTTTGCCGCCTTCACCGGCAAGGCGGCCCTGGTGATGCGCAACAAGGGCTGCGACGAGGCCTCCACCATCCACTCGCTGATCTACCGCGCCCGTGAATCCGGCGAGGAGCAGCCGAGTTTTGAACTCTGGGACGATGCGCCGGCGTCAAAAGCAAAACTGATCGTGATCGACGAATGCTCGATGGTCGACGCTGAATTGGGCCGCGACCTGATGTCGTTCGACTGCCCGCTGCTGGTGCTCGGAGATCCCGCGCAGCTGCCGCCGATCCAGGGTGGCGGCTTCTTCACCAACACCGAGCCCGACGCGATGCTGACCGAGGTGCACCGCCAGGCGCAGGACGACCCGATCGTGCGGATGTCGATGGACGTCCGCGAAGGCCGCGAGCTCGACATCGGCCGTTACGGCGAGAGCGAGGTGGTGTCGCGCAAGGAGCTCGATCCTGATCGCGTCATGGCCGCCGACCAGGTCCTGGTCGGCCGCAACAACACGCGGCGCGCCTACAACATGCGGGTGCGCCAGCGCCAGAACATCGAGGACGTCTTTCCGGTCGCCGGCGACAAGCTGGTGTGCCTGCGCAACAACCGCAAGAAGGGCCTGTTCAACGGCGGCCTGTGGCGCGTGAAATCGCGCAACACCTCGCGTTCGAAATCGCGCATCCTCAGCATGCGGCTGTCGCCCGACGAGGATTTCGGCCACAAGGTGACGAAGGTCTCGGTGCGCGCCGACTGCTTCGAGGGCGGCGTCGAGGCGATCGCCTGGGAGCAGCGCAAGCCCTATGACGAGTTCGACTATGGCTACGTGCTGACCGTGCACAAGTCGCAGGGCTCGCAATGGGACGACGTCGTGCTGTTCGACGAGAGCTTTGCGTTCGGGGAGAGCCGCGCAAGGTGGCTGTACACAGGCATCACGCGGGCGGCGAAGCGGCTGAGCATCGTGGTGTAGCGTCGACGGCTTGGCGAGGCTGCGGCTTCAACCTCCGCTGTCGTCCCGGACAAGCGAAGCGCAGATCCGGGATCCATACCCACAGGCGGAAATTTGGCGAAGACTCGGAGTGGGAGTTTTGCCTTGCACTTTTCCCTGTAGTTATGGGTCCCCGCCTTCGCGGGGACGACACCGATGATGAGGGGACGCCATTGCGCCCCACACAGCCCTCACTTCCCCGCGACGAAATAAAAATCCTCGCGTCCCGGCGGCGAGCCGTACGTAAACGGCTGTTGCTCGTGCTTCGTCGCCGACCAGACGTCGTCGCGGATGATGTCGAACAGTTTCCTGATCTCGACCTTCGGCTCCTTGATCTCGCGGGCGAGCGCGGTGGAGAACGGGCTGTCGGCGCCGTTGTTGCCGTCTATCGCGGTCTCGCCGTGCTTTGCGGCATAGACCACCATGAAGCCGGCACCGGGCTCGATGTTGGAAAAGCCCTTGTCGACCAGCTTCAGCGACAGGGTGCGCTGCATGGTCGGCGCGAACGGGTTGTCGCGGCAGGCATCCAGAATCACCAGGCGCACTTTTCGCGCGGCACCTACCGCGGCGATGACCTGCTCAAGCGCCACCGCCTGGGTCTCGGCGTCCCTGTCGGCGGCCAGCTTGGCATCCACCGGGACGAGGTAATTCACCCCGCCGATCTCGAAGCCGTGGCCGGCGTAATAGACCACGGCCCAGTCGGCCTTTTCCGCTTCGGCGGCGAACGTCTGCAGCGCCTCGAAGAACTTGTCGCGGGTCAGGTCGCTCGCCGAGATCACCGTCTGGAAACCGACGTCGCGCAGCGCGCCTGCGATCAATTTCGAGTCGCGCGGCGGATTGGGCAAGGCGTGGACGTTCTTGTAGGCACCGTTGCCGATCACCAGCGCGACGCGGCGCCCGGTGGGCGCGCCGCCCGGCGTTTGCGGCGTCAGCGCGGCGAGCCGCTCCTGCGCGATGGCGCGGGCGCGCGCGACGTCGGGCTCGTCGAATTTCGTCAGCGAATAGGCCGCCGCGCGATAATCGGCGCGCGCCTGGGCGAGATCTTTCTTGCGCTCGTAGATCTGGCCGCGGGCGGAATGGGCACGAATGTTGTTCGGGTTGATCTGGATGGCCGCGTTGTAGCCCTTCAGCGCGGCGTCGAAGTCGCCCTTCATGACGTAGACGTCGGCGCGATTGTTGATCGCGTAGACATTCCTCGGCTGTTTCTCGATCAGGCCGTTGCAGTCGGCAAGAGCCTGATCGAACTTGCCCATCAGGCCGTAGGTGATGCAGCGGTTGGCGGCGATCTGCGGCGCGGCCGGATCGATCTTCTCGGCCTCGGCGAAATCGGCGAGCGCGCCGTCATAGTCCTTCAGCAGCGTGCGCAGGCGGGCCCGGTTGGTCCAGCCGAGGATGAATTTCGGCGTCAATTTGATCGACAGGCTGAAATCCTCGAGCGCGCTTTGCAGCGCCCCCTGGCGCACCTGGATCACGCCGCGATTGTTGTAGGGAACGCCGTAGGTCGGGCGCTTCTGGAGTGCGAGGTTGTAGTCGGCCATCGCGAGGTCGTCCTTGCCCGAGCGCTCATAGGCAAGGCCCCGCAGGTTGAGCGCCACGACATTGTCGGGATCGAGGTCGACGGCCATGGACAGGGTTTCGATCGCGTGGACAAGGTCGCGCTTGTTGATCAGCATGTTGCCGCGCACCGAGAGCGCGATGGACTTGTCCTTGCCGGTGACACGGTCGGCATTGAGCAGGTTCTCGCAGGCCGGCGCGCGCACCTGAAGGTCGGCCTGGCGGTCGCGGCAGGTGGCGAGATCGTCGGCGGGCTGCGCCTCGGCCGCGGCGAGCGCGGCGGCTGACATCAGAACGACCAGGCTCAGGGGAATGACGCGCAGCATGTTGTCAGGTCAGCTCCAGTCACCACATAGGTCGATCGTCGATCGCATGGGTTCATCAAGGGCGTTCATCTAGCGCGGAGTTCCTCATCTCGCCAAGCCGCCTCGTCCGCGGCTCATTTTCACGGACTCGTGTCCGTCCCGGCGTAACGATCGCGGCCCGCGCCCGTATCTCGGATGACGCGAAAACGCGGCCGGGCAGGCTGTTCGCCCGGCCCCGGCCGCCCTACACTGTCAACCATCGAACGAGGATCCGCCATGCGCCGACCTGCCCTCTTGACCCTGCTCGCCGCCACCGCTGCCGTGACGCTGGCCTTCGCCATGCCGTCCCGGGCCGCGGAGGACGCGGTCGTGATCCCCGCGCCCGCCATGGATGCAGCCCCCGCAACCGGGATCCAGACCGCCGTGATCGCCGGCGGCTGCTTCTGGGGCGTGCAGGGCGTGTTCCAGCACACCGCGGGCGTCGTCAACGCCGTCTCCGGCTATGCCGGCGGCACCAAGGCGACCGCCGACTACCAGACCGTCTCGAGCGGACGGACCGGCCATGCCGAGGCGGTCGAGATCAAGTACGACCCGAAGAAGATCTCCTATGGAAAGATCCTCCAGATCTACTTCTCGGTGGCGCACGACCCGACCCAGCTCAACCGCCAGGGCCCGGACTCAGGCACGCAATATCGCTCGGCGATCTTCACCACCTCGGACGAGCAGAAGAAGGTGGCCGAGGCCTATATCGCCCAGCTCAACGGCGCCAAGGTGTTCGGCAAGCCGATCGTGACCAAGGTCGGCGCGCTGGAGGCGTTCTATCCGGCGGAGGCCTACCACCAGGACTATCTGACCCTGCACCCGAACCAGCCCTACATCGCCTATAACGACATCCCGAAGGTCGAGAACCTCAAAAAGCTGTTCGCGGATAACTACATCGAGAAACCGACGCTGGTCAGTGCCAGCAAGGCCACCAACTGACATCACCAAGCCAACGGGAGACCCATGCCCGACACCAAGACGAAGACCACCGACGACAAGGTCATCAAGAGCGAAGAGCAGTGGCGCAGCGAATTGTCGCCGATGCAGTACGCGGTGCTGCGCGAGAAGGCGACCGAGCGTCCCTTCTCCGGCGAATACGAGCACGACCACCGCGCCGGCACCTATGTCTGCGCCGGCTGCGGCAATGAGCTGTTCGAGTCCGACGCCAAGTTCGATTCCGGCTGCGGCTGGCCGAGCTTCACCCAGCCCGCCGTCGAGAGCCATGTCGACGAGGAGCACGATGCGAGCCACGGCATGATCCGCACCGAGGTGCTCTGCGCCAAGTGCAGCGGCCATCTCGGCCACGTCTTCCCCGACGGTCCGGGGCCGACCGGCCTGCGCTACTGCATCAACTCGGCGGCGCTGAAGCTCGAGCCGAAATAATATTGCGGGCCGCCGGGTTCCGACATGGAACCCGGCGGCCCGATGTGCTTTTCTACCTTGGCGGTGCGGCCGATGAGCGCAGTCCGGCGACCGCCAGGGAGGATGCCATGACGCTTGGGACCATCCTGATCATCCTGGTGATCATCTATCTCGTCGGCGGCCTGTCCGGCCGGATCGGCGGCTATGGCTACGGCATGGGCCATTCCGGCATGGGGATCGGCGGCGTCGTGCTGGTGGTGCTGGTCGTGCTGCTGCTCCTCGGAAAGCTGTAAACCATCCAACCCATTGAATTAATTGGATTTACAGCGCCTGCGGACCTGCCATGCGTGGATTCATCATCTCCCATCGCAGGGGTCGCATTTCTGTCAAAACGGCCTATATTAGAGGGCGAAAATGACATGTGCGGCGAGCCCATCCTGCCGCCCCAAACCCCACGCGCTTAAAGCCCCAGAGAGATCACGAGGTCTTTGACCATGCGTCCATTGCGTCCGTTCAACTTCAACACTTCCGCCGAACTCTTCCCCGCTGCGATCCGCAAGAAGAAGCGTGCAGGCTTCACCTATCGTCGGTTCGGCACCGCGGCCGAAGCCGTGCAGTTCGCGATGGAGCAGTTGCCGACGGATTCGCTGAACGGCGCCTATCTGCAGGTCGAGGAAGCGCGCTTCGACCAGAACGGCATCCGTTCGCTGTATGAGAGCGAAGCGTTCCCGCTGGAGCGCCACCGCAAGCCCGAGCCGGTGGCCGCGGAGACCGACGCCGACGCGGCGTAAGCTTTTTCGCTAAGCCCCGATGTACGCTGAAAGCGCGATGGCCGAACGGCCGTCGCGCTTTTCGCGTTGTTGGGGGGCTTCTCCCTCGCCCCGCTTGCGGGGTGAGGGGGAGTCTCCGCGGAGGCGGTGAGAGTTTGGACTCGCGGAGACTCCCCCTCACCCGGAATCCGCGCTTCGCGCGAATTCCGGCCTCGCCCCGCTTGCGGGGAGAGGCGAAGAAAGAAGCATTCGCGCTTACACCCGCGGCTGCTTGTCGAGCCAGCGGCGCAGCAGGCGGACGTTGCGCATGTTGGCGCGGAACATGACGTCGAAGGCGTCGCCGGCGAACGGCACGATGCCGACC
This sequence comes from Bradyrhizobium betae, assembly GCF_008932115.1. Lineage (NCBI taxonomy): Bacteria > Pseudomonadati > Pseudomonadota > Alphaproteobacteria > Hyphomicrobiales > Nitrobacteraceae > Bradyrhizobium > Bradyrhizobium betae. The sequence continues at coordinate 4,457,289 of NZ_CP044543.1, read as the reverse complement.
ACGCCGTCGACCGCGACATTGCCGAGCATGCGCGCGGTGATGTACCAGGGCGCGCCGAGTGCGCGGGCCTCGCGCACCAGCCACAGCGAGATCGCGGTGGTGATGATGTCGCCGACCACGGGGATCAATCCGATCAGCCCGTCGATGCCGTAGCGGATATTGGTGCCGGGTACGACGAAGGCGACGTCGAGCAGCTTTGCGATCGCCTCGATCCGAGCGATCCGCTGCTCCCGCGTCAGATTGCCGAACGGATTGGCATTTCCGGACCCTTGCCCGAACTCGAAGCGAAATTCGCGAAACCCCTGCTCCAGCGTTTCGGGGCGGATCGCTTCGGGACGAACTTCATGGCCGTCCTGGTCGATGATCGGCCCGCGCGCCTGGGTCCCTGAAAAGGTCGCGCCCGAACGCTCCCCGGAACGGGATTTGCGCGGAGCGAGGATGTCGTCGTCGGACATGATCATGGTCTCCAGAGAACGCGCCAGCGCGGCGGAAGTTGCTGCCCGCGCCCGAACGTCGCGTGCTCAGGTCGGCGCCGCCGCGGCTTGCGGCTCCTCGACATATCTATGCACGAGCCAGGACGAAATCACCGACGGCACGAACCCGACCAGGCCGTACAGGATGAACTGAACCGCGCCGGAATCCGGCCCGCGCGAGCTGTAGGTGAGCGAGGCCAGCACGAAGGCGAACAGGCCGACCAGGAGCATCCGCAGCACCGGGCCGATCCGCCTGACGTGGATCAGGATGTCGTCCACCGCGCCGATCATCAGCGACGGCAGGAAGCCGAACAGATAGCTGTATTGCAGGGTCTTGAAGAACACCGCGAACAGCTTGCCGACCTCGCCGAGACTGGTCTGGGCCCAATATCCGGACTGGTAGGTCGTCGTCAGCAGCAGCAGGAACCCGCCGACGAACGGGCCGACCAGCGCAAACACCAGATAGCGTTTCATCCAACACCCTCACACTTCGCCACATTTATAGCAGCGCGGCGGGAAGCTTGGATAGCGGGTCGGTTCCCCCGGGGCACCCCACTGGGAACAAGTGGCAAGGCGACGAGTTGCCGACCGGACCCCGAAATTCAGACCTCAACTCAGACCGGAGCCGCCGATGTCCCGCAAATTGTTCTTCCTGGCGACCATCACGCTGACGGCCCTGAGCAGCCTGTCGATCGCACCGACGTTCGCACAGGGCCATATGGGTTCGCCGCAGGAGCAGCAGGCCTGCTCGCGCGATGCCTCGCGGCTGTGCCGCAAGGACCTCGGCAATGACGGCGCGGTGCAGTCGTGCCTGATGGGCAACCGCGCCAAGCTGTCGAAGTCGTGCAGCAAGGTGTTCGCGAGCCACGGGATGTGATTGACGGGATGTAAGTAAGGTTGGCACGTGAGCTGTCACCTCGTTGCGTGACGAACGCGCAACAATTGCAAATTCCTTTGCGCCGCCCATTGCAGCTCTTTGACAATGACGCATACTTCGCCCGGGCGGCGCAGCACTTTTCGATTCGAACACCACGAGAGATCGAGCGACCACATGCGGGATCGAGGTCCCGGCGTGAAGGCTGTGACATGCGGCAGATCAAGCCGCGTGCGGCGCCCCAAAACCAAGTGGTTCAATCCACGGAACTTCGGGGACGCATTCCGCATGACACGCTATCAGACCATCGCTTCGCGCTTCAAACCCATCGCTTCGCTGTTGGCCTTCGCCACCAGCGCCATCGTGCTCCAGACATCGCCTAGCCTCGCCTTCTCGTCCGAAGCACAGCAGATGTGCACCGGCGACGCGATGCGGCTGTGCTCGAGCGAAATTCCCGACATCCCCAGGATCAGGGCTTGCATGGTGCAGAAGAAGGCGGAGGTCAGCCCCGGCTGCCGCGCCGTGATGGACCGCGAGCACGCAGCCGCCACGGCCTCGCGCAAGCGGGAAGCGGCGGCGCAGTAGGACGCATCAACGACGTCATTCCGGGAGTGGCTCAATCGCCCCACTGCGCGAAGGCGTCGTTGAAGGCGCGCTCGCCCGGGGCGCCCTTCTCGATGGCGATGATGGCGCGGCGCTGGTTGGCGTAGACCAGGGGCACGTCGAACCAGGAACGCTCCTTCAGGAGCTGGACGTTGCGGGCGCGGTCGGCATCGACATTGGAGAGGCCGACCAGGAAGAAGCCGTCGGTGACTTTCACCGCGAGGCCCGCGAGCGGCGTGCCGCGCGCCTGCTCGTTCGACTTCATCAGGATGCCCGGCACGTTGGAGACGCTGCCGCCCGGAAAATCCGGCGGCAGGATGAACGTCAGTTCCGCGGTATGGCTCGCCGGCAACGACGAGTCGGTGTTGCGGCGGAACGACATCGTCATCTTGAACTTGCGGTCGGGGATCTCGATGTCGGCGCGCACGGCGACGTCGGCCTTCTGGTTGCCCGACGCCTTGATCGGCTCGAGCCGCCACACCACCGAGCCGACATATTGCTTGCCCTTGGGATCGGACGGATCCTCGTCATAGAGCACGACCTTCTGCGCCACCGGCGCGACCGGCTGGTCGCTGGCCGAAGGCTGGCCGACGCGATCGGGAATCTTGGGCTTGCTCTGCGGCTGCGCCGGATCCTTCGGCGCCTCCACCACCTGGGTGGGCGAGGACTTGAACAGACTGGTTGCAGTCTGCATCAGCCAATTGCGCGAGAGGATGCCGGCGCCAACCAGAATCAGCACGAGGCCGAGGGCGATCGCGCTCTTGAACGGGAAGACCGAGCCGGTGCGCGCGCGCTTCTTTTTGGTGTCGCGCTCGGGCGCGATGCGCGGACGCGGCGAGGGCTGCTGCGGCGCGTAGCGCTCGGCCTCCTCGATCGACTCGTCGTAGGAATAGGGCGCGTCCTGCTCGCCCGCCCGGTTTTCCAGGCTCGGCTCCAGCCGGTCGAACTCCGGCGAGGGCGAGGGCACGTTGGCGTAGGTGCGGCGCGCGGCCCGGTTGGCCTGCGCGGCGGCGCCGCCGAGATCGTTGACGTCGGCAGTGATGTCACGGAAACCGCGCACGCCCGGGGCCGGCGGCAGCGACGGCGGCGGGCCGACGTCCGGCGGACGGCGGCCGCCCTGACGATCGCGTCCGGATGCCGGAGCCGGCGGGGGCTCCGGCATCGGCGGCGGAGCGGACGGGCCCGGCTGGCGCTGGGCGTCGAAACGGGGAGCCCGCGGCGAACGCGGGGTGTCGCCCTGGTCGTCGACGTTGAAGGACGGCCGGTCGGCACGGGGCGGCGGCGGCGCCGGACGCGCGCGCGGCGGAGCAGCCGGCTGGGATGCGGGTGGGCCACCTTCGGTGGCGCGGGTGCTGGCCCGGCGGAAGGCATCGCCGCTGCCGCTGCCGCCGCTGCGGGGACCGCCGGGGCGCGAAGCCTCGCGGGCGCGCTGGGCGGCCTCGGATTCGACCTTGCGGACGGCCTCTTCCAACGACAGCCGTTCGCGGGTGATCTCGGATTCGGAGAGCGGCGGCTGAACGCTGCGGAGCTGCGCGATCAGGGCCGTGCGCGCCCGCTCATAGAGCGCGCGACGGCTTTCGCCGGGAGCATTGGGGTCCAGGGCGGCAATAGCGCGGGCGATCAGCGGATAGTAATCAGCCATTTCAACTCAACTATATCCGCGGCCTGGTAAGAGATCGTTAAGCCTCAAACGGATTTTGCACCAGGATAGTATCCTCGCGTTCGGGGCTGGTGGAAAGCAGCGCGACCGGGCACCCCACCAATTCCTCGATGCGGCGGACATATTTGATGGCCTGGGCGGGCAGGTCGGCCCAGGACCGCGCGCCGGCGGTCGGCTCCTTCCAGCCCTCGATAGTCTCCCAGATCGGCTCGACCCGGGCCTGCGCACCCTCGCCGGCCGGGAAATAATCGATCTCCTTGCCGTCGAGCTTGTAGCCGACGCAGACCTCGATCGACTCGAAGCCGTCGAGAATGTCGAGCTTGGTCAGCGCCAGCCCGTTGATGCCGCAGGTCCGCACGGTCTGGCGGACCAGCACGGCATCAAACCAGCCGCAGCGGCGCTTGCGTCCGGTATTGACCCCGAACTCGCGGCCGCGACGGCCGATCTCCTCGCCGATCTCATTCAGCAGTTCGGTCGGGAACGGCCCCTGGCCGACGCGGGTCGTATAGGCCTTGCAGATGCCGAGCACATAGCCGACCCCGCCCGGACCGATGCCCGTTCCGGTCGCGGCCTGCGCCGCCACCGTGTTGGACGAGGTGACGTAGGGATAGGTGCCGTGGTCGACGTCGAGCAGCGCGCCCTGCGCGCCTTCGAACAGGATCCGCTTGCCCGCGCGCCGCTCGGTGTCGAGCAGGCGCCACACCGTCTCGGCGTAGGGCAGCAGCTGCGGCGCGAACGCGGTCAGTTCCTTCAGTATCTCCTTGCCGTCAAACTCCGGCAGGTTCAGGCCGCGGCGCAGCGCATTGTGGTGCGCGAGAAGCCGGTCGATCTTGTGCGGAAGCGTGTCGAGGTCGGCGAGGTCCATCAGGCGGATCGCGCGGCGGCCCACCTTGTCCTCGTAAGCCGGCCCGATGCCGCGGCGGGTGGTGCCGATCGCGGTCGCGGAATTGGAGGATTCGCGCAAGGCATCGAGTTCACGATGCAGCGGCAGGATCAGGGTGACGTTCTCCGCGACGCGCAGATTCTCCGGGCCGACCGCAACGCCCTGACCGCGCAGCTTGGCGACCTCGTCGAGGAAGGCCTGCGGATCGAACACCACGCCGTTGCCGATCACCGCCAGCTTCGACGGACGCAGCACGCCCGAGGGCAACAGCGCGAGCTTGTAGGTCTCGCCGTTGATGACCAGCGTGTGGCCGGCGTTATGGCCGCCCTGGAAGCGGGCGACGATGTCCGCCTGCTCCGACAACCAGTCGACGATCTTGCCCTTTCCTTCGTCGCCCCACTGGGCGCCGACGACGACAACATTGGCCATTCGCGGGTAATCCTTCGAAGAATTCTCTGTAAGTGGCATGATCCAAACGGAAAACCGGGACCCACTTTCCCGGGATCATACCTGTGCCCAGCCCAATTCCCGGCCAAAGGCCGTTCGCACGCGAGGCGGTCCCACCGGATAAAGGAAGCAGCCTCTCTAGGCAAGCAAGAACGGGGCTTTTTTCGGGCCCAAAGCGCGATCCAAGCCTTTGATATCCCCTAAAAATCCGCCCCGTGGGCCGGCTCCACGGCCTTAAGCGCGGATACGGCCGTCGACCACCTCGATGATGCGGTCGCAGCGCCGCGCGAGGTCCATGTTGTGGGTCACCAGCAGAAAGCTCGTGCCGCTGTCGCGGTTGACCTGCCGCATCAGCTCGAACACGGCATCGGCCGATTTGGTGTCGAGATTGCCGGTCGGCTCGTCCGCCAGCACGAGATCGGGATTCATCGCCAGCGCACGCGCCACCGCCACCCGCTGCTGCTGGCCGCCCGACATGTTGTTGGCGAGGTTGCCGGCGAATTTCTCCAGCCCGACCTGCCCCAGCAGATGGTTCGCCCGCGCCTCGATCTCCGCACTGGGAAAGCCGCGATCAGCCAGCATCGGCATCATGACGTTCTCCCGCGCGGTGAAGGCCGAGATCAGGAGGTGATACTGGAAGATGAACCCGATGGTGTGGCCGCGCAGGCGGGTGATGTCGGCGTCGCCGAGCGCGGCCGTGTCCTGCCCCTTGATCAGCAGGCGGCCGGAGGTCGGCCGGTCGAGCAGGCCAACGATGTTGAGCAGCGTGCTCTTGCCCGAACCGGAGGGCCCGATCAGCGCCAGGAACTCGCCATGGTCGAGCTCGAGATCGATGCCATGCAGCACCTCGGTTTCGGTCGGCAGGCCGACATTGTAGGCCTTGCACACGTTCTCGAGGCGAAGGATTTCGCTAGCCACGGATCGCCACCACCGGATCGAGCTTGGCGGCGCGGACCGCGGGCGCCATCGCGGCCAAGAGGCCGGTGACGGTGGCGAGCATGGCGGTGTAGACGAACAGGCTTCGCTCCAGGATCAACGGAAACAGTTCGGTGCCGTCGGCCTGGCGTGCCACCGAATGCCAATAGACCAGCGCGAACGCGCCCATCGCCGCCCCGAACAGCGAGCCGACGAAGCCGAGAAGGCCGCCCTGCACCAGGAACACGCGCAGGATCTGGCCGCGCGAGGTGCCCATCGCGCGCAGGATGCCGATGTCCTTCGAGCGCTGGATCACCGAGACGACCAGCACCGCCGCGATGCCGAACGCGACGGACAGGCCGACGAACAGACGGATCAACGTGTTGGTGTTCTGCTGGGCCTGCACCGCGGTGAAGAACTGTGCATTGGTCTTGATCCAGCTGTCGGCCTCGACCACGTTGGCGGCCTGGATGCGCTGGGCGATCTCTTCGGCCGCGTAGATGTCACGGACCGTGATGTCGATGGTGGTGATGCCGCCGATCATGCCGAGCAGCGACTGCGCGGTGCGCAGCGCGGCATAGCAGACGCGCTGGTTGACGCTCTTGTTGCCGAGATCGACCAGACCGGAGACCGTGAGCACGCGCGTTGCGCCCGAGGCCGCGCGGACGTTGAGCTTGTCGCCGACGGTGGCGCCCAGATCCTTCGCCAGTTCGACGCCGATGATGATGTCCTCGCTGGTCAGGCGCGCCTCGCCGGCGACGATATAATCCGGCACCTTGACGATCTTGAAGTAGGAGTCCGGCTCGACCCCCGACAGATTCACCGAGCGGCTCGCATCGCCGCGCACCGCGAGCACCGAGCCGAGGATCGTCGGCGACACCGCGACCACCTCGGGCATCGCCTGCATCTGCGCCCTGATCTTCGGCCATTGATCGATCGAGATCACCCGCTGGCTCGGGCGCTGCACCACTGCGTCCTCGATCTCGCCCGCGCCGTGGCGCAGCGGACGCGCGACCTGATCGGGCGTCAGCAACTGGATCTGAGGCTGCGAGGTCAGCACGCGCTTGATGAAGTTCGCCTGGAGCCCCGCAAGCATCGCCGACATGAAGACAATGACGCCGACGCCGATCGAGATGCCGCCGATGATGAAGATGGTCTGGAGCCGGCCTTCGCGCAGGAAGCGCACGGCCATGGTCCATTCGAACGGCAACCAGCGGTTCATGGCAGCACGGGCCGCACACGCTGGCCGGTCAGAACGCCCGAGCTCTGGGGGATCGCGACGTCGCCGGCGGCAAGGCCGCCGGTGATCTCGACATGGCTGTTGCCGTGCAGGCCGATCTTCACCGGCCGCTGCGTGGCGCGACCGTCCTTGATGCCGAGCACCCAGGGAGCGCCGGACAGGACATCGTGCACGGAGCGCAACGGCAGGGTCAGCGCGTCGTCCCGCGCGGCGATTTCGATATCGACCGAGACGGTCATGTCCTGACGCAGATAGTCCGGCGGATCGGCGACCGTCAGCTTCACCTCGACGGACGCGCGCGAGATGTCGACGCCGGGGTTGACGTAGGTGATCACGGCAGGAAAGCGCCGATCCGGATAAGCGTCAGCCGAGGCGATCGCCTTCTGTCCGAGCGCGATCTTGCCGAGATTGCGCTCGTCGATCTGCAGCACGAGTTGCACGTCGCCAGCCGGCGCCAGCACGAGCAGCGCCTTGCCGGGCTGCACCACCGTGCCGCGCTCGACGCTGCGCGTGATGAGGACGCCGCCGCGGGGCGCGGCGATCGTGGCATAGCCGAGCCGGGACTCCGCCGTATCGAGATTGGCGCGTGCCTGATTGGCCTGGGTCTGCGCCATCACGTAGTCGCTGCCGCCGCCGCTCGCCGTATAGACCTGGAACTCGGCCGCGCGCTTCGCCGCGCGCGCGACATCGAGCGTCTTCTGCGCGTCGTCGAGCGCCGCGCGGGTCGCATAGCCGTTGTGTTCGAGCTGCGCGGTGCGGTCGTAGGTCTGCTGCGCGTTGAGCAAGGTCGCGTTCGCCTGCGTCAGCGCCTCCTTCGCCGAGGGCAGCGTCAATTCCTCGAGCTGCCTGATGCGGGCCTCGGCCTGCGCCACCGCGCCCTGCGCCTGCACCACGGCCGCCTTCAATTCGCGCGCCTCCAGCGAGATCAACGGCTGGCCCTTGGTGACCTTTTCGCCCTGCTGAACCAGCACCTCCTGCACCGTTCCGGTGATCTGGCTGCCGATCTCGACCCGGTAAGGCGTCTCGACATGGCCGCTCGCAACCACGGTCTCGACCAGGCGACCGCTCTTGACCTGATCGACCACGATGGCCGGCCCGAGAATGGCTCGCACGCCCTGCCAGAGCCCCAGGGCCAGCAGGACCGCAACCGCCAGGATGAACCATTTGTGACTGAGAAATCCCGACCACAACGCCGCCAAGGGAAACCGGCTCTTGTTCGGCAGGATCATTGCTTGCGCGACCATGACAACGCTATGCGGATCGCGCCAAATCCGACGGTGCGACCGTCTCTTTGCTGATTTCGATGATCCGGCCGATCGAACGGCGTGGATGACCGCAGGCTAACCCGGACAGGGCGGAGCGGATTGCGATAGGTCAACCGCGGCTTGCTGCGCTCACCAATTGTCGCGCCAGCGCCAGAAGCCGTGGCCCTGACCCGGACCCTGGGTCGAATCCAGCTTGGCCTTCTGCTCATCGGTCAGGGTCGCGTAGAACGCCTCCAAAGCAGGCCGCATGGTCTTGATCGCCTGCAGCATCGTGTCCATGCGCTTTTCCATCGCCTCGGCGCGCCCGACGATGGTCTTGGGCACGTCGGCCACGCAGGCGCTACGCATGGTATCGCTCGACTTCACGGCAGCCGCCTTGAACTCGTCGAACTTGGCGCGCTGCGCATCGGTCAGCTTGATCTTCTCCACCAGCCGGTCGGCGCGCCATTCGGCGAAACCGGCCATTCCGGGATTGCACATCGCGCCGAAGCCATGGCGGCCCATCATGCCTCCCATCATTCCGGAGCCCATCATGCCCGGTCCCATGAAGGCACCGCCGCCGGCGGGCTGCGCCGTCGCGGCGGTGAACTGGACCGAGGCAATCAATGCGATGGATGCGGCCAACGCGACCCGGATGCTTGCGACCATGATCTTGCTCCTTGTTCATGCAGCTGTCGGCAGGCTAGCCCGCCGGAGGGTGGAGCGATTGACATGGCTCAATTTCCGATCGCCGAATTGATGGATGAGATGAAAGTGTGCATCACCGGCTTCGGCCTCCCGTCACATTCGATCGTCCCTCAACGTGTCCTCGCATGACAATTTCGAGAGCTGGCTGTGGCCGATGATCCGACGCACGCCGCCCGAGACACCTTCTGGCGTTTTTCACCCGACGATCTCGGCACCCAGCTCGGCTGCGGGCTGCAAGGCCTGACCGCGAGCGAGGCGGCCGAACGCCTCGACCGCATCGGAGCCAACAGCGACGCGCCGCCGCGCATCGAGGGCGCGATGCGCGCGATCCTGCGCCGGCTGCTCGAGCCGCTGTCGCTGATCCTGCTGGTGGCCGGCATCATCTCGATGCTGACCGGCGACGAGATCGGCGGGCTCATCATCGTCCTGATCCTCGTGCTCTCGATCGGGCTCGACACCGTCCAGGAGGGCCATGCGATCCGCGCCGCGGAAATCCTCCGCCGCTCGGTCGCGCTCAAGGCCGAGGTCAAGCGCGACGGCGCCTTCCGCGAGATCGACGTCGACCAGGTCGTGCCCGGCGACGTCCTGCGCGTCCGTTCCGGCGACATCATTCCTGCGGATGCGCTGATCCTGGAGAGCACGGCCTTCACCGCGGGCGAAGCGGCGCTCACCGGCGAGCCCTATCCGGCGCAGAAGCACGCCGGCGCGGTCACCGACCCCGACGACACATCGAATGCGCTGTTCCGCGGCGCCGTGGCGCAGACCGGCGAGGCGATCGCGCTCGTGGTCAGGACCGGCCGCGACACCGTGTTCGGAGCGGCGGCGTCCGCGCTTGCCGAAGCGCAGGTGCCCTCCCCGTTCGAGCGCGATCTGCGCGAATTCGGCTTCGTGGTCGCGCGCGCCACGCTGGCGCTGGTGCTGGTCGTGCTCACCGTCCGCGTCGTGTTCGGCCGCCCGGTGCTGGACTCGCTGCTGTTCGCGGTCGCGCTCGCGGTCGGGCTGACGCCGGAGCTGCTGCCGATGATCACCACGGTGACGCTGTCGCGCGGCGCGCTGCGCATGGCCGGCCGCAAGGTTATCGTGAAGCGGCTTGCCGCGATTCATGATCTCGGCGCCATGACCGTGCTGTGCACGGACAAGACGGGCACGCTGACCTCGGCCGAGATCACGCTCGCGAAGAGCCTCGACGCCGATGGCAAGGACGATGTGCGGGCCGCGCAGCTCGGCGCCATCGCGGCAACGCTCGGCGGCGATCGCGGTTCGCTGGACGCTGCCCTCGTCGCCGGCCGGTCCGACGCCGCCGAGGGCTGGACGCTGGCCGGGCGGCAGGCGTTCGACTTCTCGCGCCGGCTCGGATCGGTGCTCGCGACCGGCCCGGAAGGCGCCCTGCTCATCGTCAAGGGCGCACCGGAAGCCGTGCTCGAACTGTGCGCGATGGACGAGAGCGCGCGCGCCGCAGCGCTGGCCCGCGTGCATGAGCTCGCGAGCGAGGGCCTGCGCACCGTGGCCATCGCCTCGCGGCCCTGGAGCTGCGCGCTGCGCGCTGCGCGAGGTCGAGACGGACGACGAGACCGAGCTCGCCTTCGAGGGCTTTTGCGCCTTCGCCGATCCACCAAAGCCGACGGCCGCAGCGGCCATCGCGCGGCTCGCGGCGAGCGGCGTGGCGCTGAAGATCCTGTCGGGCGACGATCCCGTGGTGGTGAAGCGGCTCGCGGGCCTGGTCGGCCTCAACCCCGAGCGTGTGCTGTCGGGCGCCGACATTGCCGAGCTCAGCGACGAGGCGCTCGCCGTGCAGGTGCGCTCCGTCGACGCCTTCGGCCGGCTCGCGCCCGACCAGAAATCGCGCATCGTGAAGGCGCTGCAGGCGGGCGGCGAGGTGGTCGGCTTCCTCGGCGACGGCATCAACGACGCACCGGCCCTGAAAGTTGCAGATGTCGGCCTGTCGGTCGACGGCGCCACCGGCGTGGCGCAGGCCGCCGCCGACATGATCCTGCTCGCCTCGGATCTCGAAGTCGTCGCCGACGGCGTCGAGGAAGGCCGGCGCACCTTCGCCAACATCCTCAAATATGTCCGCATGGGCGCGAGCTCGAATTTCGGCAACATGCTGTCGATGGCGGCGGCCTCGATCGCGCTGCCGTTCCTGCCGATGCTGCCGACGCAGATCCTGCTCAACAATCTGCTCTACGACCTCTCCGAGCTCGGCATTCCCTTCGACCGCGTCTCGAAACAGGCCACGGCGCAGCCGCAGGTGTGGAGCATGTCGCGCCTGGTGCGCTTTGCGGCGATCATGGGACCGCTGTCGTCGGTGTTCGACATCGCGACCTTCGGCGCGCTGCTGTACCTGTTCAACGCCTCGCCGGAAGAATTCCGCACGGCCTGGTTCGTCGAGTCGATGGCGACGCAGATCCTCGTGATCTTCATCATCCGCACCAACGGACGGCCCTGGCGCAACTGGCCCGATCCCGTGCTCACGGCCTCCTCGCTGATCGCGCTGCTCACCGCGATGGTGCTGCCGTTCACGCCGCTCGGAACCTGGTTCGGCTTCGTCGCGCCGCCGCCGATCATGATGGCCGGCATCGCGCTGCTCGTCGTGGTCTATCTCGCCTGCGCCGAGCTCCTGAAGTCGTTCGCAATTCGTGCCAAACGGCGGCGATGAAGGTTCCTGCCGTATCGCCCTCGCATGATGGCGATGCGCGCCGCGCCGTTGATATCGGGCCGGTTTCCGTGTCTTTGGGCAGGCCGGGCGACGCGCCGGCCCGGACATCCGGGCCGGAGGCCTTGGCGCATGACGCGGGGCCAGAACAATCACAATGTCCGCCACCGGCCAGACCACGGGCACCGAAACATCCGGCCATAGCTGGATCGCCAACCAGCCTTATCTGCTGCTCAGCATCACCGCGCTGTGCTGGGCCGGCAACGCCATTGTCGGGCGGCTCGCCGCCGGCCACATCCCGCCGGTGACGCTGTCGTTCCTGCGCTGGACCTTCGCCTTCCTGCTGGTGCTGCCGTTCGCCTGGAAACATCTCGCCCGCGACTGGCCCGCGATCCGCAGCAGGCTCGGCCTGATGATCGTGCTGTCGATCACCGGCATCGGCGCCTTCAACACGCTGCAATACTGGGCGCTGGAACATACGCAGGCGCTCAACACGCTGCTGCTGCAATCCGCCGCGCCGCTGGTCGTGGCGCTGTGGTCGCTGGCCATCCTCGGCGTCAGGCTCACCGCGGCGCAGGCGTTCGGCGTGGCGCTTTCGATGTGCGGCGTGCTGACCATCCTTCTGCACGGCGATTTCACCACGCTGTCGAACATCGCGTTCAACAAGGGCGACCTCATCTTCATCGCCGCGCTGATCATCTTCGCGCTGTATTCGGTGCTGACCCTGAAGCGGCCGCCGATGCACGGCCTGTCGTTCCTCGCCTTCACCTTCGGCGCCGGCGCCGCCTGCCTGATCCCGCTGGAGATCTGGGAATTGTCCGCGCGCCCGCTGATGAAGTTCGACGGTCCCAACCTCTTGACGCTGTTCTACGTCGCCGTCTTTCCCTCGACGCTCGCCTATCTCTGCTTCAATCGCGGCGTGCGCCTGATCGGCGCCAATCGCGCCGCGCCGTTCTTCCACGTCGTGCCGGTGTTCGGCTCGATCATGGCGATGGCGTTCCTGGGCGAACACCCGCAGGCGTTCCATCTGATCGGCTTCGCGCTGGTGCTGTCGGGCGTGTTCGTGGCGTCAAGGAAGCAGGCGAGCTAGGCACGCTTCGATCCAAGCACGCTGACGCCATTCCCTTCTCCCCTTGTGGGAGAAGGTGGCGCGAAGCGCCGGATGAGGGGTCTCTCTCGACGCATTCGCTGAAAGTTGGATTCGCGGAGAGGGACCCCTCGCCCGTCTCGCCGCTAACGCGGCGAGCCCCCCTCTCCCACAAGGGAGAGGGGAAGAGGCGCCGCGCGACCGATATCCCTACTTCGTCCTGAACTTGCTGTAGGCCTCGCTGGTCGCGACGATGACGTGCTCGGCGCAGCCATTGACGCGATGCGGGTCGGCGTCGCGCTCGTAGGCCTCAGATGTCATCATGTCGAGAAAGGCCGCCAGCGACGGATAGTGGACGAGCGCGACAAAATCCCAGTCGTTGCCGTCGTGCGGACCGAGCGCGATCGCTTTCGCCTCGCCGGTCCAGAGCAGCGTGCCGCCGCGTGCCTTGATCATGGGCACCGTGATCGCACTGTAACGAAGATATGCGTCCCAGCCGGAGCCGTCGCCGTCGCGCGAGCGATCGTGGAAACGCATCAGGTTCAGCATCACCACCGGCGCATGCTGGTCGAGCCCTTCCAGGCCCGCGATGTCTAACATATTGACCGCCAATGGCGCCTCCCCGAGTCATCCCTGCATTGTAGCATTGCGGCGGCGTGACTTGTGTCACGACCGCAATCCGGCGCAAGGTTGTACCCAACGCCAATGACGACCGCTTCGCCCGCGCCACCGGCCTCGAATCCCGCCAGCTGGCTCAACAATCAGCCGTATTTGCTACTCAGCCTGAGCTCGCTGTTCTGGGCCGGCAACATCGTGCTCGCGCGCCATGTCGGCGCGCATGTGCCGCCGCTGACGGTGACCACGATCCGCTGGTTCGGCGTGTTCCTGATCCTGCTGCCGTTCTCCTGGCCGCATCTGAAGCGCGACTGGCCCGCCTTGCGCAAGAGCCTGCCGCTGATGCTGTTCCTGTCGCTGGTGGGCTTTGCCTTCAACAACGCGATCTCGTACTGGGCGCTGCAATACACCGAGGCGCTGAACGCGCTGCTGATCCAGTCGGCCGGACCGCTGTTCGTGGCGCTGTGGTCGCTGGTTCTGTTCGGCGTGCGGCTGACCGGCGCGCAGCTGGCCGGCATCGCGATCTCGCTGCTCGGCGTGCTCGTCATCATCCTGCACGGCGATTTCGCGGCGCTCGCGAGCATCAGCTTCAACCGGGGCGATATCATGTTCGCCTCCTCGCTGGTGGCGTTCGGGATCTACTCCGCCTTCATCCCGCGCCGGCCGAAGGTTCATCAGCTCTCCTTCCTGTCGTTCACCACCTGCTGTGGCGCGATGATGTTGCTGCCCACCGCGATCTGGGAGGCGTGGAGCGGCAGCGTCCTGCAGTTCGACACGGTGACGCTGGCGACGCTCGGCTACATCCTGATCTTTCCTTCGACGCTCGCTTATCTCTTCTTCAACCGCGGCGTGGCGCTGATCGGCCCGAACCGGGCCGCGCCGTTCTTCCACCTGGTGCCAGTGTTCGGCTCGGCGATGGCGATCGTGCTGCTCGGGGAAAAGCTGCAGCCGTTCCACCTGATCGGCTACGCGCTGGTGCTCGCCGGCGTCGTGACCGCGTCACGACAGGGCTCCGCGGTGAAATAATTCCGCGACGCGGGCGACAAACTCCCGTCTTCCGATTTCAGCGAAGAGAAGCTAGGTTCCCCGCCAACGAAAAAGAGGGAACGTCTGGACATGCTGTCATCACTAATCCGAGCCTTACTGATCAGAACCTTGCGCGCCGCCGGCGCGGCTGCGCTCTGTCTCGCCGCCGCATCCACCGCGCAAGCCGACACCTGGCCGAGCCGCAACATCACGCTGGTGCTGCCGTTCGCGGCCGGCAGCGGCACCGACACCACGACGCGGCTGATCTCGCAGCATCTGTCGCAGGCACTCGGGGTCGGCATCGTGATCGAGAACAAGGCGGGTGCCAACGGCATGATCGCCGCGACCTATGTCGCGCGCGCCGCGCCTGACGGCTACACGCTGCTGGTGACGACGAACACGACGCATTCGGCCAATCCCTATCTGCTCAAGAGCCTGACCTACGATCCGGTGAAGGATTTCACCCCGGTTGCACGCACCGGCGATCTGCCCTTCATGCTGGTGATTCACCCCGAAGTGCCGGCCAAGACCGTCGCCGAGCTGGTCGCCTACGGCAAAGCCAATCCGGGCAAGCTGAGCTACGCCTCGGGCTCGTCCTCGGCGATCGTGTCGGGTGCGACCTTTGCGCACAATGCCGGGCTCGACCTGTTGCACGTGCCCTACAAGAGCTCGCCGCCGGCGCTCAACGACGTCATGGGCGGCCGTGTCTCGATGATGTTCGTGGACATCCTGACCGGCCAGCCGCATGTCCAGGGCAACGCGCTTCGCGCGCTCGCGGTCACGACCAGGGACCGCTCGCCGCTGGTGCCGAACCTGCCCTCGATGCAGGAGGCCGGCGTGCCCGATTTCGACATCTCGTCCTGGCAGGGCTATTTCGGCCCGGCCGGCATGCCGAAGGAGATCGTGACGCGGCTCAACGCCGAGATCCGGAAGATCGTCGAGAAGCCGGAGATCAAGGCCCAGCTCGCTACCCTCGGCATGGACGCCTTCTCCGGCACGCCAGAAGAGCTCGGCACCTTCGTGAACGAGCAGCTGGTGCTGTGGGAGAAGCTGATCACCAACGCGAAGATCGAGAAGCAGTAGGACGGTCCGGTGTCCCGGACGCGGCGCAGCGCGGAGCGTTGCGACGCAGAGCCGGGACCCAGAACGCGGCAGGCATGGGCCCCGGCCCTGCAGCGCACCGCTGAAGAAGCGCTGCGCTGCGTCCGGGGCACGAGACCAGTGTTACGCCGCGCGCACCTTGGCGAGGAAGCCGTCCACCGCGCTGCGCAGCGCGCCAGACTGGCTGTCCAGCTCGCGCGCATTGGTGAGCACGTCGGTTGCCGCCGTGCCGGTCGCTTCCGCGGCCGAGGTGACGCTGCCGATATTGGCGTTGATCTCGTTCGAACCGGCCGCGACCGACTGGATGTTGCGGGCGATCTCGCGGGTCGCCTCGCCCTGCTGCTCGATCGACGAGGAGATGCCGGCGGTGATCTCGCTCATCTCGGCGATGGTCTGGGTGATGCCGGCGATGGCCGCGACGGCGTCGCTGGTCGAGGTCTGCATCGCCGCGACCTGGGCTGATATCTCCTCGGTGGCCTTCGCGGTCTGGTTGGCGAGCGCCTTGACCTCGGAGGCGACGACGGCGAAGCCCCGGCCGGATTCACCGGCACGCGCGGCCTCGATGGTGGCGTTGAGCGCGAGCAGATTGGTCTGCGCCGCGATCGAATGAATCAGCTTGACGACCTCGCCGATCTTCTCGGCGCCGGTGGAGAGTTCCTGCACCGTGGCGTTGGTGCGCTCGGCGTCGCTGACGGCCCGGCTCGCCACTTCGGTCGATCGCGTGACCTGGCGGGAGATTTCCGTCACCGAGCTCGACAGCTCCTCGGCGGCGGCGGCAACCGTGCCGACATTGCCGGAGGCTTTTTGCGAGGCCGCGCCGACCGTGGCGGCGCGAGAGGACGCGTCGCTGGCGGTCGCGGTCATCGACTGCGCCGTGCTCTGCATGCCGGCGGCGGCCGAGGAGACCGAGCGGACGATGCCGTTGACGCTGCGTTCGAAGTCGTTGGCGATCTCTTCCATCGCGCTGCGACGTTCGGCCGCGGCGCGATCCTTGGCTGCCGCGTCGGTCTTCTCGATGTCCCGCATGCGGACCGCGTTGTCCTTGAAGATCTGGACGGTCGAAGCCATCGCGCCGACCTCGTCGCCGCGGCCGACGCCGGGAATCTCGCCCTCGAGCTTGCCGTCGGCGAGATCCTTCATGCGGGTGCCGAGCAGCGCCAGCGGACGGCTGATGCTGCGCCCGATCACCCAGGCCACGCTGCCTGCGACAATGACGATGCCGAGCATGGCGAGGCCGAGCAGCCAGTAGACGGGGCCCATCTTGGCGTCGAGATCATCCAGATAGACGCCCGTGCCGACGAACATATTCCAGCCGGGGATCGCAACCGCATAGGACAGCTTGCGGATCGGCTCCTCCTGGCCCGGCTTCATATATTCATATCGCAGCGTCACGTTGCCATTGGCGGCGACGCCGTCGCGAAGCTCGCGCGCGAGCTTCCTGCCGTTGGTTTCGACGTCGAGCTGGTTCTGGCCGATCGTCTTGGTGTTGGGCGACAACACCGCGACGCCATCCATCGTGTAAGCGAAGACGTAGCCGGCGCCCTTGTCGTATGTCAGGGTGCTGCCGCGCCGGGCGAATTCGGCAAGGGCCGCGTCCTTGCTCATTTGCCCGGCGTCGACCTGCTTTTGCAAACCGATCGCCATGTTGAGCGCCATCTCGGCCATTGCCCGGCTCTGATCAAGCCGTGCATTCACCATCTCGCGCTTCATCAGAAAGCCGGCGAGAACGCCGGCGATGCAAAGGCCGAACAAGGTGATGCCGACCAGGATGCCAAGCTTAGGGGCGATCTTCAGATTGCTCAATTTCAAGGGATGGCTCCGGTGATGCAAGGATACGGGCACGCGCAAATCGATCGCAATTAAATCAATTTCTAGCGGGCGACCCCTTATCAAGCTGTTACGGCGGCTCCGTAGAACCCCGGACATACCGACCGGCCAGCGCACAAATCAACGTGGCGCCACTCCAGATTGTACGCGACAGCCCCGATTTCGCGTAAAAGACGCAAAGGCCCGTTCGAGAAGGCCGGGTCACAACAAGAACCGACAAACCAAATCGGGAGCAGGACATGCCGAAATACAGGGTGGTGACGCCGAAGGGCGCGAGCTTCACGGTCGCGGGCAGCGACTATTCCTATGAGCGCGAGGCGCTCGATCCGATCGATGCCGAGATCATCGAGGCTCCCGCGAACGAGGCCGAATTCATCGCCGCCGCCAGGACTGCCGATGCGATCTACGCCAAGGGCATCCCCATCACCAAGTCGATCATCGACGCGCTGGACAATTGCAAGGTCATCACGCTCGGCTCGGTCGGCGTCGACAGCGTCGACGTGAAGGCGGCGACCGCGCGCGGCATTCCCGTCACCAACATCCCCGACACCTTCATCGAAGAAGTTGCCGACCATGCCATGATGCTGCTGCTTGCCGGCTTCCGCCGCCTGGTCGAGCAGGACCGCATGGCGCGCGACGGGCGCTGGGCCGAGGGCCGGCCGGCGCTGCTGAAGATCCCGCGGCTGATGGGCCAGACGCTCGGCTTCGTCTCGTTCGGCCGGGTTGCGCGTGCCGTTGCGAAGCGCGCCGCACCCTTCGGCCTGCGCATGATGGCCTACGATCCCTTCATCCAGGAAACGCTGATGTGGGACCACGGCGTGATCCCGGCGACGTTGAACGAGGTGCTGTCGCAGTCGGACTTCGTCTCGATGCACGCCCCCGCGCGGCCCGAGGTGCATCACATGCTCACCGAGAAGCATTTTCGGCAGATGAAGAAGGGCTCGGTGTTCATCAACACCGGCCGCGGCGCCACCGTCGACGAGGAAAGCCTGATCAAGGCGCTGCAGGAGGGCTGGATCGCCCATGCCGCCCTCGACGTGCTGGAGAAGGAGCCGCCCTCCCACAACAATCCCATCCTCGGCATGGAGAACGTGACCCTGACCGCCCATGTCGCCTCGGCCTCGGCACGGTTCGACGAGGCGCGCAAGCGCCGGGTGGGCTACGAATTGTCACTGGTGCTGCAGGGCATGTGGCCGGTAAGCTGCGTCAATCCGTCGGTGCTGCAGAGCACCGCGCTCCGCCGCTGGCAACCCGTCAGCATGGACCGCGGGCCGAACAGCTGAGGCGGGCGGCGCACAACGCGCCCGAGACCGGAACGACCCTTCACCGGCGACCAACGCCGGGAAGGGACACATCATAGGGAGGAACTGATGAGGAACGACATCACACGTCGTGATGCCTTGGCGCTGGGCCTGTCCGCTGCCGCGGTCGCGGCAACCGGTGCTCCGGCCAACGCCCAATCCGCGATCAAGGCGGCGGACGTCCCCGCCCCGAAACTGGCGATCGAGAAGGGCGCGACCCTGCGCATGCTTCGGCCGGTCCGCTTCGTCCAGGCCGACGAGGACGTGTTCCGCGCCAATGCGGCCAAGTTCACCAAGGAGACCGGGGTCGAGATCAAGGTCGACTTCGTCGGCTGGGAAGACATCAACCAGCAGACCGCGGTGACCGCCAATTCCGGCGCAGGCCCCGACATCATCATCGGCTTCTCCGATGCACCGCACATCTACATCGACAAGCTGATCGAGCTGACCGACGTCGCCGACTATGTCGGCAAGCGCTACGGCGGCTGGTTGCCGCTGGCGCAGCGCTACGGCAAGAAGAACAAGAGCGACGCCTGGATCGGACTGCCGTTCGGCGCCACCGCGGGTCCCCTGATCTACCGCAAGTCGATCCTGAAATCGGTCGGCTTCGACAAGGTGCCGGAAGACCATGCCGGCATCCTCGACCTCTGCCAGAAGCTCCAGAAGGCCGGCAAGCCGGCCGGCTTCGCGCTCGGCAACGCCAAGGGCGACGGCAACGGCTTCGCGAGCTGGGCGCTGTGGTCGCACAACGGGTCCGTGCTCAACGAAGAGGGCGACGTCGTCATCAACAGCAAGGAGACGATCGCCGCGCTGAACTGGGTCAAGCAGCTCTACCCGACCTTCATCGCCGGCACGACGTCGTGGAACGACGTCAGCAACAACCGCGCCTACGCCGCGCAGGAGATCGCGCTGACCGCCAACGGCGTCTCGCTGTACTTCTCGCTGAAGAACGATCCTGCGACCAAGGCGATCGCCGAGGACAGCGAGCATCAACTGCTGCCCAAGGGCCTGGCCAAGATCTCGCCGATGGCGGGCCTGACGCTGAACGCCATGGTGTTCAAGCACAGCCAGTACCCCAACGCCGCCAAGGCCTTCCTGCAATACATGCTGGAGAAGGACCAGTACGAGCCCTGGCTCAACGCCAACTCCGGCTACTGGGCCCAGCCGCTGGCCGCCTATGCCGAGGCATCCGTGTGGTCGCAGGATCCCAAGGTGCAGCTGTTCAAGGACACGATGAAGACCACCTATTACGACGGCTATGCGGGTCCGATCTCGACCGCGACCGGTGCCGTCAGTGCCGACTACGTGCTGATTCAGATGTTCGCGTCCGTCGCGACCGGCGCTGCCACGCCGGAAGCCGCCGCCGCGGAAGCCGAGCAGCGCTGCAAGCGTTACTTCCGGCGACAGAAGTAGCGGCCGACAGGCCGTCATTGCGAGGAGCCCGCGACAAATTGCGAAGCAATTTTGCGCTGGCGACGAGGCAATCCAGACTCTCACTACGGAGACAGACTGGATTGCTTCGCTTCGCTCGCAATGACGGTGGGGTGACTTTCAACGACAGGACAACAAGCTGATGTCCGTGACCACACTTCCTCCTCTCGCCCTGGCCCCGCGGCAGCCATCCTGGCTGGTCCGCCTGTTCGACTACAAGCCGTTCCTGATCGTGATGTGCCTCGCGCCCGCGGTCGGGCTGCTCGCGGTGTTCCTGACCTATCCGCTCGGCCTCGGCATCTGGCTCGCCTTCACCGACACCACGATCGGCAGAAAGGGCGTGTTCGTCGGCTTCGAGAACTTCCAGTACCTGCTCACCGATTCCCTGTGGTGGAACGCGGTGTTCTACAGCGTGCTCTATACGGGGATCGCGACCTTCGGGAAGTTCGCGCTCGGCTTCTGGCTGGCGCTGCTGCTCAACAACCATTTCCCGTTCAAGAGCCTGCTGCGGGCGATCATCCTGCTGCCCTGGATCGTCCCGACGGTGCTTTCGGCGCTGGCGTTCTGGTGGATCTACGATCCGCAATTCTCGATCATCTCCTATCTGCTGGTCGACGTGCTGCACTGGCGGTCGAGCAATATCGACTTCCTCGGCTCGCCCTGGCCGGCGCGTTTCTCGCTGATCGCCGCCAATATCTGGCGCGGCATTCCCTTCGTCGCGATCTCGCTGCTGGCGGGCCTGCAGACCATCTCGCCCTCGCTCTACGAGGCCGCGATGCTCGACGGCGCCAGCGCCTGGCAGCGTTTCCGCTACATCACCTTCCCGATGATGATGCCGATCCTCGCCATCGTCATGACCTTCTCGATCATCTTCACCTTCACCGACTTCCAGCTGGTCTACGCCATCACCCGCGGCGGCCCCGGCAACTCGACGCATTTGCTGGCGACGCTGGCGTTCCAGCGCGGCATTGCCGGCGGCGAGCTCGGCGAAGGCGCCGCGATCGCGGTGTCGATGATCCCGTTCCTGGTGTTCGCGACGCTGTTTTCCTATTTCGGCCTGGCGCGCCGCAAATGGCAGCAGGGAGAGAGCAATGACTGACACCGTCGCGCAACCATCCGTCGCCGACGCCAAGGCCGCCCCCGACACCATGGCCTGGGATTCCGGGCTGCGGCGGCTGATGATGATCTACCTGCCGCTCAGCTGCTTCGTGTTGATCCTGCTGTTTCCGTTCTACTGGATGGCGATCACCTCGTTCAAGCCGAACGCCGAGCTGATGAACTACAAGGAGCACAATCCGTTCTGGATCACCTCGCCGACGCTGGCGCACATCAAGCATCTGTTGTTCAACACCGCCTATCCGCGCTGGCTGTGGACGACCATGCTGGTCGCGATCGGCTCGACCACGCTGTCGCTGATCGCGAGCACGCTGGCGGCCTATGCGATCGAACGCCTGCGCTTCCGCGGCAGTCCCTATGTCGGCCTCGGCATCTATCTCGCCTATCTGGTGCCGCCGTCGATCCTGTTCATCCCGCTCGCCACCGTCGTGGTGCAATTCGGCCTGTTCGACTCGCCGATGGCGCTGATCCTGGTCTATCCGACCTTCCTGGTGCCGTTCTGCACCTGGCTGCTGATCGGCTATTTCAAGTCGATCCCCTACGAGCTCGAGGAATGCGCACTGGTCGACGGCGCGACGCGGCTGCAGATCCTGCGGCGCATCACGCTGCCGCTCGCGGTGCCCGGGCTGATCTCGGCCGGCATCTTCTCCTTCACGCTGTCCTGGAACGAGTTCATCTACGCGCTCGCGTTCATCCAGAGCGGCGCCAACAAGACCGTGCCGGTCGCGATCCTGACCGAGCTCGTCACCGGCGACGTCTATCAATGGGGCGCGCTGATGGCCGGCTCGCTGCTCGGCTCGCTGCCGGTCGCGGTGTTCTACTCGCTGTTCGTGGACTACTACGTGTCTTCGCTGACCGGTGCGGTGAAGGAGTAACGCACCACGCGCGATCGCAACCGATCGTGCTATCGTGATAGACCGCATGCTGCATTGGCCTCACGCTGCATCCTGACAGCGGGGTCAATCATTGGCGCCGTCGATTGTCGCTCGAGAAAGCGGGAATTGCATGCGTACGCCAAAGCTCCCCTTATTGTCCCGGCGCGGATTCTGCCTGTGCTGCGTCGGCGCCGCGGCGTCTGCCGCCACTTCGGGATGGCTTACCCCGAGGCAGGCCTACGCCGAAGCGCGAGGCATCGTCAGCCTGATCAAGGACAGCGCGGCGACGTCGCCCATCACGACGTACAAGCTGCGCGGCAATATCAGCGTGCTCGAAGGCTCCGGAGGCAATATCGCCGTTCTCACCGGCTCTGACGGCAAGCTGCTGATCGATGCGGGCATCCGTGTCTCGCGTCCCCAGCTCACCAAG
This sequence comes from Bradyrhizobium betae, assembly GCF_008932115.1. NCBI lineage: Bacteria > Pseudomonadati > Pseudomonadota > Alphaproteobacteria > Hyphomicrobiales > Nitrobacteraceae > Bradyrhizobium > Bradyrhizobium betae. The sequence continues at coordinate 4,434,780 of NZ_CP044543.1, read as the reverse complement.
GCGCTGGCCGATCTGGGCGCCGATCCCGTCACGCACCTCGTCAACACCCACTGGCACTTCGACCACGCCGACGGCAACGAATGGCTGCATTCGACCGGCGCCAGAATCATTGCCCACGAAAACACCCGAAAGCACCTCGCCGAAATCCAGCGTGTCGAGGACTGGGACTACAATTTCCTTCCGCTCGGCGCGGGCGGAATCCCGAGTGAAGTCTTTGCGAGCAACCACACGCTCAAGCTCAACGGAACCTCGATCTCCCTGAAATATTTCGGACCTGCCCACACCGACAGCGACATCTCCGTCACCTTCGCAGACGCCAACATCGTTCACGTCGCCGATATGTTCTGGAACGGCATCTATCCGTTCATCGACTATTCGACCGGCGGCAGCATCGATGGGATGATCGCTGCATGCGACGCCAATCTCCCGGTGATGGACAAGGACACGATCGTCATCGCCGGGCATGGCAAGCCGGTCGGCAACAAAGCCGAGTTCCAGGCCTTTCGCGACATGCTCGTCGGAATCCGCGACAACGTCGCCCGGCTCAAGAAGCAGGGACGAACGCGCGACGAAACCGTCGCGGCGAAGCCGACCGCGGCGTTCGACGCGATATGGGGTCAGTTCGTGATCGATCCCGGCTTCTTCACCCGGCTGGTCTACCAGGGCGTTTGAACGAACGCTCGCTGCCGCCGGCGAACTCGACGTTTTGAAAGGACATTGATGGCTCCGAGAGAACGATCATGAGTGTCATCTTCGACGTCATTGCCGTTGTGCGGCTTCCACATTATTTGCATCAGCGGCCATCGCCCAGAGCGCCCGCGACGTGCGCGGGCCCTCTGCACTGGTTGCGATCGAGAATCAGGCGCCCGCCCGCCTGATCGTGGATCCGCCGCTGGCCGAACAACTGGCGCACGGGCTGGTCTTCATCCAGTACGCCACGGAGAATCTTCGTGTCGTGCCGGTGTTCGGCAAGGGCGCGCTCGACGTGTCGCCGCGCATCGGCTACGTCCACATCACGGTCGACGACGCGCCCTGGCATTTCGTCGATGCCAGTGGTGAGACCGTGATCGTGGTCGGACTGCCCCCGGGGCTGCACAAGGTGCTGCTGGAGTTGGCCGATCCAACGCACCACGTGATCGACCGCAAGACCGTCAGCTTCGAGATACCGGTGCCTTCGCCTGCTCCGCCGAGAAAGTAGCCGGCAACTGCGGCGTTTGGCCCGATTTCACATAACTGCAACATGCAATCCGCATAAGACGTCCTCCGCTCACAGGAGACGCTCATGCGCGCGACCTTTCTTGCCTCCGTTGCAACAATCATTCTCACCGCGAGCACGGCGCTTGCGCAGACCGAGGGCGAATTCCCGGCCAAGCTCGCCGGCCACGTGGTGATGCCGGCCGCGACCTTCATCGACGCACCGGCCGACGCCCCCGCCGATCTCAAGACCTCCGGCAAATACACCACCGGCAAGCGCGTCGACGCGCTCGGCACCGTGATGGGCAAGTCGTATGAGCGCCCGACCGGCGTGTCGCTGCCGTTCAAGGGACAACCGCTGCAGGGCCATTCCGGCATCAAGCACATGCCCGACGGCAGCTACTGGGTGATCACCGACAACGGCATGGGCGCGCGCGCCAACTCGCCGGATTCGATGCTATATCTCAACCGCTACAAGATGGACTGGGCCAGCGGCAAGATCGAACGCCAGGAGACCATCTTCCTGCACGATCCCGACAAGAAGGTGCCGTTCCGCATCGTCCACGAGGATACCGCAAAGCGCTACCTCACCGGCTCCGACTTCGACACCGAGGGTTTCCAGATCATCGGCGACGTCTTCTGGATCGGCGACGAGTTCGGCCCCTACATCCTGAAGGCCGACAAATCAGGCAAGATCCTCGGCGTGTTCGAGACAGTCGCGGACGGCAAGCCGGTGCGCTCGCCCGATCATTGGGCGGTCGGGACCCCGGGCGCGCCTGGCGCGACCTACACCAACGTCAACCTCCGCCGCTCCAAGGGCTATGAGGGCTTCGCATCGTCGAAGGACGGCAAGTTCCTCTACGGCCTGCTCGAGGGCCCGCTGTGGGACGCCGACAAGAAGGATTGGGAGAAGGTCGACGGCAAGGAAGCCTCCCGCATCCTCGAATTCGACGTCGCCGCCGAGAAGTTCACCGGCCGCTACTGGCAGTATGTGTTCGAGCAGAACGGCAACGCCATCGGCGACTTCAACATGATCGACCCGACCAGCGGCCTGATCATCGAGCGCGACAACGGCGAAGGCACCGCCGACACGGCCTGCCCGCAGGGCCAGCGCGGCGAGAACTGCTTCCCTGATATCGCCAAGTTCAAGCGCGTCTACAAGATCGAGCTCACCGACGCCAATGTCGGCAAGCCCGTGCGCAAGATCGGCTATATCGACCTGATGAAGATCAGGGATCCCGACAAGAAGGCGCGCAAGCCCCTCAATGACGGCGTCTACACCTTCCCGTTCTTCACCATCGAGAACGTCGATCGCGTCGACGAGACCCACATCATCGTCGGCAACGACAACAACCTGCCGTTCTCGTCCAGCCGCGACCCCAACAAGGCCGACGACGACGAGTTCATGCTGCTGGAGGTCGCGGACTTCCTGAAGGCGAAGTAGGGCGAGGCTCTCTCAACACGATCATCGCCCGGCTCGACCGGGCGATCCAGTACGCCGCGACGCCTGTCATCGCGCAGCGCGGCCTCGGCGTACTGGATGCCCCGGTCAAGCCGGGGCATGACAGCGGAGCTCCTACTGCACCGTAAACTCCACCGGGATCGAAAAACTCATCGCGCCGTTCTTGATCTCTTCCGGGATCGGCGGGAACGGCGAGGCCTGCCGGATCATCGACATGGCCTGGGCGTCGAAGGCGGCAACGCCGGAGGCACCACTGATGCGGACGGCTGCGGCGGCACGCGACCTCTCCGTCAATCTCTATCCGGCATTGGCCGGTCAGGGCGGCACGTTCGCCTCAGCCCTGTCGGCGGCGAATTGCCGGCAATGAGCGGCGCGGGACGACGATCCGCGACGATCGCAATTCCGCTGCTGCTTGCGGCGCTCATCGCCACCGGGATCATCGCCCTCACCATCGGCGCGGCGGGCATCCCGCTCTCGCGATTGCCGGCAGCATTGGGCCTCGTCCCGGACGGCGCAGCGAATAGCATGACGGTCCGCGACCAGCTCGTGCTCTGGTCGATCCGCATTCCACGCATCGCGGCCACCGCAATGGTCGGCGGCCTGCTCGCCGCGGCCGGTGCGATCATGCAGGGGCTGTTCCGCAATCCCCTCGCCGACCCCGCTCTGGTCGGCGTCTCCAGCGGCGGCGCGCTCGCGGCTGCAAGCGCCATCGTCTTCACCGACTCGCGCTTCGGCGAGACGTTCCGATTCCTTCAAACCGAGCTGTTGCCGCTTGCGGCCTTCGCGGGATCATTGGTCACCACCGCGCTCCTGTACGGCATATCGAGCCGCGCCGGGCGAACCTCGATTGCGATCTTCCTGCTGGCCGGCGTCGCCATCACCGCCATCGCCAATGCCGGCATCGGCTTGCTGGTGTTCATCGCCGATGACCGCCAGCTCCGCGACATTACGTTCTGGATGCTCGGCTCGATGAGCGGTGCCACCTGGACCAAGGCAGCCGTGCTTGCACCGGTTCTCGTCATTGGGCTCGGCGCCTGCGCGTACATCGCGCGCGGCCTCGATCTGCTGGTGCTTGGCGAAGCCGACGCTTTTCACGGCGGCGTCGATGTCGAACGTCTCAAACGCATTTCGATCGTCATGGTCTCCGCCATGACCGGAGTCGCGGTGTCGATCAGCGGCGTCATCGGCTTCGTCGGCATCGTCGTGCCGCATCTGTTGCGCCTCGTCATCGGCCCGACTCATCGGCTGCTGCTGCCAGCCTCGGTGCTATCAGGCGCCATCCTGATGGTCGGCGCCGACACGCTGGCGCGCACCATCGTGGCGCCGGCGGAGATGCCGATCGGCATTCTGACGGCCGCGGTCGGCGCCCCGGTCTTCCTCGGCATCCTGCTGCGGCAGCGCGGACTCGCCTCGCTATGAGCGCCGTGATCGAAGCACGAAACTTGAGCAAGCGCGCGGGCCGCGCGACGCTGCTCGACGGCGTGGGCCTGAATGTGGGGGCTGGCGAGATGGTCGCCATCATCGGCCCGAACGGCGCCGGCAAGTCGACGCTGCTGCGACTGCTCTCCGGCGACCTTCGCCCGAGCGAGGGCGAGGTGCGGCTGAAGCAGCGCGATATCGGCAGCTTCAAGCCGCGCGAGCTCGCGGCGCGACGCGCCATGCTGTCCCAGCACATCAACGTCAGCTTCCCCTTCACGGTCGAGGAGATCGTGCTGATGGGCGCGGGCGATCGCAGCCTGCGCGAGGCGGGCGGGCTCGTCGACGCCGCGCTGCACGAGGTCGGCCTGGAGCATTTTCGCGAACGGCAATTGCCGACGCTGTCCGGCGGCGAGCAGCAGCGTACTCACTTCGCCCGCGTGCTGGTGCAGCTCGCCTGCGGCGAAGCCGAGCACGGACCGGGACTGCTGCTGCTGGACGAGCCGACCTCGAGCCTCGATCTGCGCCACCAGATCGACCTCGTCGAGGCCGCGCGCCGCCGCGCAGCCGGCGGCACGGCCGTGATCGCGATCCTGCACGACCTCAATCTTGCGATCCGCTTCGCCGACCGGCTTGTGGTGCTGAGCGGCGACAGGCTCGCCGCCGACGGTCCGCGCGCGGACGTCGTCACGAGCAAGACCATCCGTGACATCTTCGAGATCGACGCCGTCGTTCATCAGGCCGACGATGGCGTGCCTTACGTGCTGCCGCAATCGATGCGGGCGGTGGGGCCGCAATGACGGTGCGCCCCCTCGCCCCGCTTGCGGGGAGAGGGTTGGGGAGAGGGGGACCCTCCGCGGTGACGGTGACAGCCGGACTCGCGGAGAGTCCCCCTCACCCGCCGCGCTTCGCACGTCGGCCTCTCCCCGCAAGCGGGGAGAGGCGAAGCGCCCTACCCCGCCGGCACGATCGTTATGCTCTTGTCCTTCGGCCAGCGGATGCGCCAGGCAAAGTTAATATCCTTGACCTCGCCGGGCTTGGCGTCGAACGACCATTCCAGCACGCCGCGCTTGTCTCGGATATTGCTCGCGGTCGGCGTCGTGGTCGCGGGCAGCATCTCGACGACGATGTCCTCGTTCTCGCTGACCGGCAGCTGATCCTCTATCGCGACCTTGATCGGGAAGTCGTGACCGTTGCGGATCGTGGTCTTGAACGAACGCTCGTCGGTCTTCGACGTCGTGACGAGAAGGCCGGCCGAGCCCTCGTTGCGCTTGAGCACGGCGCGTTCGATTTTGACCTTGTCGTCGGCGCCGAAGCCGAGCCGCACGATATCGTCCTTGGCGGACGCCGAGATCTTGCCGCGGCCGACGAAGACGCCGTCGCGGTAGATCGCGACCTTGCCCGGCAGCAGAGTCGCCTCATCGGTCTGCTTGAAGCTGGCTTCGAGGAAGGCGGTCGGGTCCATCACCGGCGCAGCGCGGACCGCGAGATCGGCAGGCACGGTCATCGCGGCGATCTTCAGGCTCTTGGCGCCGTCGGCGGCGCCGAGGCTGACGCGGCCAGGAATCCTGAAGGTCGCCTGGAAGTCGCCGATCTCGGCAATCGCCTGTTGTTCGTCGACGCGCTCGAGCGCGTCCGCAACTTTGGCCATGGCGGGCGATTGTGCCTGACGCGTCAGCGGAGCGGGCCGTGCCAGCTCAGAAGCTGCGCCGAGCGCCATTGGCCTCGGCGGTTGCGGATATTGCGCCACCAGCGAGCCCAACTCCGGCGCGCTGCCGCCTCGGGCGATGCGAACCGTGGAGACGCCGAGCGTCACGTTGGACCAGTCCTCGCCGGTCGATTGCGTGACCTCGGCGCGGCGGACCAGCTCGAGCTGCGGCTTGCGGTCCTTGGCGCCGGTGTCGAGCCGGGCATCATAGAGCGGCATCCAGCGCGCGTTGCGCACAGCATAGGTGACCCGCAGCGTCGCCTTCGTTGCGGCGGCCGAAGCAACGTCGATCCGGACCTCGAGCTTGCTCGGCGGCTTGGCGGAGCGCTCGGCTTCGAGCTGCGCGAGCTGCCGATCGATCTCGCGCTGCTTTCGCGCGGCATCGCGGATCGCGGTGTCGGCGGTTGCGATCTCCTCGGCGACCGCGGCAAACGCCGCGCGCCATTCGGTGATCGGCCGCGCCTCGCCCTTGTCGCCGAGGCCGGCGGGAGAGGCTTCGGCAAAATGCTGGGCGAATTTACGCCGCGCATTGGCGGAATCGATCGTACCCTGCAGATCGACGCGCTGGTCTTTCAGCGCTTCGATGCGCTTGTCGAGCTCGGGCAGGTTGACCGGCGGTGCCGCGCGCGGCGGCCGCGCGTCGATCGTGCCGATGGTGAGCCTGGCGCCCGCCTCGCCTTCGACCCGGAGGGAGGACGGATCGAGCGACAATGGAAAATCCCTGGCGACCAGCGTGCTGTCGCCGGAGGCAAGGTCCAGCGCGATGATCCGGGTGACGGTGGCACCATCCGGATAGACCGTGACGGCGTCGATGGCCGAATTGGCATCCACATCGGCTGCCCATGACGGCAACGCCGTACCCATGGTCACCAGAACCAGGCTCGTCGTCGCCAGACATCTTGCGGTGATGCGCATAAAGTCCCTCCTGCAATATCGCCGCGCCGCCAGCCGGACGCACGATCAAATGCCACGCCATCGTGGTGAGACGCGGCAGGGAAGGAACTGGTTCGATTGGGGTTTCCGTGGGGCGCCACTGCGGCGTCACCAAGGCCGCGGAACGTATCGCCGTCCTGCCGCCGACCCTCCTCGGAAGTCGAGCCTCAGCTCTGGACGACGGTGCCCTGGAAGATACGGCGGAGCAGATCGGTCACATTCCTGGCGCCGGCCTTCTTCAGAATGCTGGCGCGGTAACCTTCGACCGTCCGTGCGCTCAGATGCATGCGCCGGGCGATCTCCTTGTTGGTGAGGCCTGCGGCGAGGTGCTCGAGCACACCGCCTTCACGCGCGGTCAGCGGCTCGCATCCGGGCAACCAGCGCTGCCGGCTGGAGCCGGGCTGTGCGGATTCGTCGATGGCGGCATCGATCCGACCCACGACGTCGTGGGTGCGGAACGGCTTCTCGATGAAGTCGGCCGCGCCGCTCTTGATCGCATCGACGGCCATGGCGATACTGCCATTCGCCGAGGTCACCAGCACCGGCGCCATGCAGTTTTCCTCGCGCAGCCGTCTGAGCACGTCGAGGGCGGAACGATCGGGCGGCATTTCCAACAGCACGCACGCCGGCATCCGCGCCTTGGCTTCCGACAACAGCGAGGCACCGTCGGCGAAGCAGATCACGTCATACGCGCCCTGCTGGAGCGCCGTGGACAATTGTTCGCGGGAGGCGGCGTCGGTGTCGATGACGAATACCTCACCCTTGGAAAGCATGTTCCCCGGCATAATCCCCACCCAATAATGTCTTGGTCAAATGATCCGAGACGGCCGCGGGCCCCGTCGCCCTATCGCGCCGTCATGAGCACGGCATTCGCGCCAGTGCTTCGGTTTCCCTTATGTATGTTCCAGCCCGTTGCTGGATTTGACGGATCGGGACAGAAACTTTACATTTCGGGACATCTGCGGGAACGGCTGGCAGGAACGGGTCGCATGACCGACCTCATTCGCAGCGCAGGCTTGAGCTACTACCAGGATGTCGCCCGGTCGGTCGGGCTCGACCCCAGACAGATGATGCGCAAGGTCAGGCTGCCGCTGGCCTGCCTCGACAAGCCCGATACGCCCATTGCCGTGACGAGCCTGCGGCGCCTGCTGGAGTTGTCGGCAGAGGCGTCCGGTGCCGAAGATTTCGGCTTGCGGCTCGCCGAGCGCGGCGGGCTGACCAATTTCGGCGCGGTCGGCCTGATCGTGCGCGAGCAGGCCACGGTCGGCGAAGCGATCGAGGCGTTCTCGCGCTTCATCCATGTCCATCACGACGGCATGAAGCTCGACATCGCCCGCAACAAGCAGACCGTGACCGTCAGACTGCATCTGCGTGGCCGGCAGCCGAGCGCGCCGCGCCAGTCGATCGACATGGCGCTGGGCAGCATCCACCGCATCATCCAGTCGCTGTTCGGCAGCGATTGGCGGCCGCTCGAGGTGCACCTGCATTATCCACCGCCGCACGACCGCAAACGCTACCGCGACTTTTTCGGCTGCCACGTCGCCTTCAATGCCGATGACGATGCGATCCTGCTGTCGGCGCATGACATGGAGCGCCGGGTTCCGAGCGCGCATCCGCTGATCGCGAGCTATCTGCGCAAGCGCATCGAGGCGATCGAGAACCGGCCCGCAAGCTGGGAGGGAAAGGTCGACGAGGTCGTGCGCCGCCTGCTCGCAAGCGGCGACTGCACGGTCGAGCGTGTCGCCGAGCACCTGGCCTGCACCCGCCGCACCATCCACCGTCATCTCGCCGAAGCCGGCACCAGCTTCTCGGACATCCTCGACGCGCAGCGCGCCGATCTCGTGACCCAGTTGATCGACGATCCCGGCCGGCCGCTGGCTGACATTGCCGTGCAGCTCGGCTTCTCCGCGCAAAGCGCGATGGCCCGCTGGTTCCGCAGCCGGTTCGGCTGCACCGTCACCGCGTGGCGCAAGGGCGTGCGACCGCTGGCAAAGCCGGCCGGCATCCCGTCGGCGAGCGCCGCCTGAGCTCAGCGCGCCGGAGCGGGCACGCCCATGATGGCAAGTGCGCGCCGGCGGCTGCCGGCGAGGAGCGGTCCGAACGCGATCGCAAAGCCGAGGAACGCGACGACCCAGCCGCAGGCAGCGACGTGGAGCAGCGCATCGCTGTGCGTCGGCAACACCACGGCAGCGACCCGCGCCAGCGCTGCGATGATGATCGCGGCGTAGATTCCTTGCGTCGCGGGCGAGGCCGTCAAGGCCTGTCCGGTGTGGCCGAGGCTCGCGCGCGTCATCACCGCGAGCGTCATGGTTCCGGCCGCGCCCGCCATCCAGGCATGGATGCCGGCACTCGGCGGCAGCACACCGAAGACAGCCAGGGCATGCAGGATGAAACCGAGCGGCACGAAGACATAGCCGACATGCAGGATCAGCAGCAGGCGTTCCCGCGTGGTGCGATCACCGGCCCACCGCGCGAGCCGCACCAGATGCAGCACCCCGACCAGGGCCATCATCACGCCGGTGACCACATTCAACGGCGCCACGATCCACGCAACGAGCGCGAGCGCGCTGCATCCAATCACCGCGCCGTCGAAACGCCCGAACGGCACCGGCAGGCGGCCGTCATTGAACTTGACCAGCCAGTTGCGGGTGAAGCTCGGGATGATGCGGCCGCCGATCAGCGAGATCATCAGCACCACCCCGCCGATGCCGACGCGGATGCTGACATCCGCCGCGCCTTGGAAGTGCGCCTCGAGATGGAAGGCAACATTGCCGGCGAGCAGCACCAGCACGAGCACCACCACGGGCAGATTGCGCCAATTGCTGCCCGCGATGATCTCGCGCGTGGCGGCGGCGACGACCAGCGTCAGGAACGCGGCATCGACGGCAAGCGCGAACGCCCAGCCAATATCCGCGGACAACGTCACCGCGAGGCGACCGGCCAGCCACACCATCAGCAACGCACCCAGCGACGTCCCCTGAATCGGCAACCGCCCGGTCCAGTTCGGGATCGCCGTGAACAGGAATCCCGTGATCACCGCCGGCAGGAAACCAAAGAGCATTTCGTGGACGTGCCAGTCGCGCGGCGCGAAAGCGGAACTCACGGACAGCTCACCATAGAACATCGGCAGCCAGGCCAGGATCGACAGCCCTGCCTGGATCGCTGCGAGCAGGAAAAAGGGCCGAAAGCTGTTCGCAAACAGCGGCCAGCCCTCAAATTTGCGGGGTCGAGCGCCAGCCATGAAAGCAACTCCTGTGAATTCACCGTTGGCTGGAAAAATACTGCCGCCCCGCCGTCCCGTTTTGCGCTATCGCAAACACCGGGACGATTGCAGGTGTCATCACGCTCCCGAGCGCCAAGGAGGCAGAATGGCCAAGGTCGATACATCGCTGGTTGCGCATTTGCCGCTGTTTGCAGGCGTCAAGCCGGACGATCTCGACGAGATCCTGCGCGAGGCCCGCTCGGCGCGCTACCCCAAGAACACCGCCATTTTCGAACAGGGCGCCGACGCGCAATCCTTCTTCCTGCTGCTGCACGGCCATGTCCGCGCGGCGAAGACCACGCCGACCGGCGAGCAGATCGTGGTGCGCTATGTCGCGCCCGGCGAGACTTTCGGGCTGGCGATGGCGATCGGCGCCGCACACTATCCGGCGACGGCAATGGCGGTGGACGACAGCGTGGTGCTGATCTGGCCGACCTCGGCCTGGCCACGACTGATCGAGCGTTTTCCGGCGCTTGCCGCCAACACGCTGCAGACCGTCGGCACGCGGCTGCAAGAGAGCCACACCCGCATCCTGGAAATGTCGACCCAGCAGGTCGAGCAGCGCGTCGCGCATGCGCTGCTGCGCCTCGCCAAGCAGTCCGGCAAGAAACTCGACCACGGCATCGAAATCGACTTCCCGATCAGCCGTCAGGACATCGCGCAAATGACCGGCACCACGCTGCACACCGTCAGCCGCATCCTGAGCGGCTGGGAACAGCAGGGTCTCGTCGAGAGCGGCCGCCAGCGCATCGTCCTGCGCGATCCGCACAAGATCGTCGTGCTGGCGGAACGCAGCGCGGACAGCGGCGCAGCCTGAAGGTCGGAGTGAGGGAGCTTTCGCTTACGGCGAAAGCTCGCCCTCACCCGGGAATCCGCGCGCGTCCCGCGCGAACTCCAGCCCGCCTCACGCCGGCACGCATTCGCACAGCGCGGCGAGGAATTTTTCGCGATCGATGCCATGTTCGCGGCAGGCGTCTTCCACGGTGTGGAAGGTCGCGATCGGACAACCGACACAGGCCATCCTGAAGGCGAGAAACACGCGGATCGTGTGCGGCGCCGTACGCATGATGTCATCGACCAGATCGTCGGATCCGAAGGGCATGGACAACTCCGTTCCGATGTGACGATAGCGGAGGTGGCCGTGGTTTCTTTGTTGGAGCGCAAGCTGGCGCCGGTTCCTCCGCCCTCATTCCGGGGCGCGCCACCCGAACTCGGGTTTACCCGAGCTGGCCGACTTGAAGATCCAAGTCGGCAACAGCTTGGATGGCGCGAGCCGGAATCCATCGAGCGACAAGCCATGCAGTGAAATGGATTCCGGCGCGCCAAAAGACGCGCCGCGGAATGGCGGGGCTACACCGCCCTGCTATGCAATTGCTTCACCGGATCCAGATGCGCGTCGAACGCGGCCGCGACGCTGCGAACCAGGAATCGCGAGTCGCTCGCAACCGCGAGCCGTTCGCCATCGAGCCTGACGACGCCATCCGAGATCAGCGACTTCAGGCGCGACGCCGATTGCAGCATCGCCCCAGCCTCTGCACCATGACGCGCGCAGATGTCGCCGAGATCGGCACTGAACTCGCACATGATACGCTCGATGATGTCGGCGCGCAGGCGATCGTCGTCGGTGAGCCCATAGCCTTTCGCGGTGGCGAGATGGCCATTGGCGATGCTTTGCGCATAAGCGCCGATCTGCACCTGGTTCTGGACGTAACCTTGCGGCAGATGTCCGATCGCGCTGGCGCCGAAGCCGAGCAGGACCTCGCCCTGGTCGGTGGTATAGCCCTGAAAATTGCGCCGCAGCGTCCCCTCCTTGAAAGCCACGGCCATGGCGTCGTCGGGACGTGCGAAATGGTCGAGGCCGATCTGCACATAGCCGGCCTCCTTCAGCGCGTTGGCGATCGCGCAAGCCTGGTCGTGCCGCGCCAGCCCGTCGGGCAGATGATTTTCATTGATCATGCGCTGGTGCTTCTTGAAGCTTGGAACATGCGCATAGCCGAACACCGAGAAGCGGTCCGGCGCGAGCTCAAGCGAGCGCCGCACGGTATCCAGGCACGAGGCGACGGTCTGGTGCGGCAGCCCGTAGATCAGGTCGAAGTTGATGCCGTTGATGCCGGCCGACCGGAGCATGTCGACGACGGAAGCGGTCTGCTCGAAGCTTTGCACGCGGTTGATCGCACGCTGCACGACGGGATCAAAACTCTGCACCCCCAGGCTCGCACGGTTGACGCCGGAGAGCCGCATGGCCTCCACCATCTCGGCGGTCAGCGTGCGCGGATCGATCTCGACCGCGATCTCGGCGGACGGCAGCACGAAGAACGCGTGGCGCATCGCCGCCATCAATTCGGCAAACGCCTCAGGCGCCATGATCGTCGGCGTACCGCCGCCGAAATGGATGTGCTCGACCTTGATGCGGCGGCCGATGGTTTCCGCGACCCGCACGATCTCGCTGCGGAGGGTTCGCTGATAGGCAGCGATGAGCCCGTCGCGACGAGCGATCTGGGTGTGGCAGCCGCAGTACCAGCACATCTCGCGGCAGAACGGCACATGCAGATAAAGCGAGGCGCTGGCGCCCGCGGGGAGCTCGGACAACCACCGGGCATAGGTGTCGGCGCCGATCGCCGGTGAGAAGTGCGGCGCGGTCGGATAGCTCGTGTAGCGCGGCAGCCTCTCTTCGCCATAGCTCGCTGCGAGATCAGTCCTCATGTCTTACCCATTCGTAAATCAACGTCGCGCAATGACGCGGCAGGTCCCTGATGGCACCAAATTACCCATTTCCGGAGGGATGACCTTGCGCTTGCTCAAAGTCTGAGCGCCGTATCGGAGCCATACTCACAATCAATCATTGCCCCTCTGGAGATAGGCCATGGCGTCGCTTGCGCTCGATCTCGTCCTCTGGCTCATCGGCGTGCGCGGCCATATCCCACGCTTCGACGAATTTCGTCCCGTCCCCACCGCGCCCTCGGCCAGCGTCAGCTCGATCGTTCGCGTTCTGGCGATCACGGCTGCCGTCCTCGCCGCGCTGTCGTTCGCGGTCTGGGGCACGGTCTGGATTGCAATCCAGCTTCTTTGATCGGCGCATCCATCCATTCACGACTGAACTTGCGAATTGAACTTGCGAACGACTTGCTGCTGGCGCAGCAATGTCGCGCGCCATGTGCCATCGTGTTTTTCGCATCGTCTCTCGCGCATCGTCGATGCGACCTTCGGCAAATCTCTTAAGGATTTTACCGGAGGCGAATCCGGCAAAAGCTTGTCGCAGCGCAAACACTCTTGCCGGGATCGGCGCACACTGCATCCGTCATCAAAACCCTTTCAGATGAAGGATGCTTCCGATGTTCACCCGCAGAGCCGCATTGATCAGCGCCGCCGCGACCGCCCTGATGCTGGCGACGCCCGCTTTCGCCGCCAGCGATCTCAAGCTGCCGCGCCAGAAGGTTGAGCTGGTCGCCCCGCCCTTCGTGCATGCGCACGAGCAGGCCACCACGCAAGGCCCGAAGATCATGGAGTTCAGGATGACCATCGAGGAGAAGAAGGTGGTCATCGACGACAAGGGCACGACCTTCCAGGCCATGACCTTCAACGGCTCGATGCCGGGCCCGCTGATGGTCGTGCATGAAGGCGACTATGTCGAGCTGACGCTGGTCAATCCCGCCAACAACACCATGCCGCACAACATCGACTTCCACTCCGCGACCGGCGCGCTCGGCGGCGCCGAGCTCACGCTGATCAATCCCGGCGAGCAAGTCGTGCTGCGCTGGAAGGCAACACGGACCGGCGTGTTCGTCTATCACTGCGCACCGGGCGGCCCGATGATCCCCTGGCACGTCGTCTCCGGCATGAACGGCGCCGTGATGGTGCTGCCGCGCGACGGACTGAACGACGGCAAGGGCAAGGCGCTGAAATACGACAAGGTCTACTATGTCGGCGAGCAGGACATGTACGTGCCGCGCGACGAGAAGGGCAACTTCAAGTCCTACGACTCGCCGGGCGAAGCCTTCACCGAGACCGAAGAGGTGATGAAGAAGCTCATCCCCACGCACGTCGTATTCAACGGCAAGGTCGGCGCGCTCACCGGCAAGAACGCACTGACGGCCAAGGTCGGCGAGAACGTGCTGATCGTGCACTCGCAGGCCAATCGCGACAGCCGTCCGCATCTGATCGGCGGCCATGGCGACTATGTCTGGGAGACCGGAAAATTCTCCAACGCGCCGGAGACCGGGCTCGAGACCTGGTTCATCCGCGGCGGCTCGGCGGGAGCTGCGCTGTACAAGTTCCTGCAGCCGGGCATCTACGCCTATGTCACGCACAATCTGATCGAGGCCGCTGATCTCGGCGCCACCGCGCACTTCAAGGTCGAAGGCAAGTGGAACGACGATCTGATGACCCAGGTGAAGGCGCCCGCGGAGATACCGGCTCCCGGCACCAACTAGACGCGACAAGGGGCCGGTCATCACCGGCCCCTTTTTTCTACGGGGGACGACCATGTTGATCGCATTCAAGCTGAAACTGGCACTGGCCTGCGCCGCCGGACTCGCGGGGCCAATCGCGGTGGCGCCGCTGGTCTCGGACATGGCCGTGCACGGCACGGCGACCGAGCCTGCCATCGTCATCGTGGCGCCGGGCAATCTATCCTATCGCGAAGCCGGCGATTTCACCCGCGCCGGGCAGCAGGCCGAAGTGCCGCTGCGCGCGATGCGGTTCACAAAACCGCTTCACATCATGCGCGAGCAGGTCTCCTCCGCCGACTACCAGCTCTGTGTGCAGGAAGGCGCCTGCCGCGCACTCGATCGTGGCGTCACGATCGCGCTCGACCGTCCCGTCGTGCAGGTCAGTTGGCACGATGCCGAAGCCTATGCAGGCTGGCTGTCGCGCAGGACCGGCCATCACTACCGCCTGCCGAGCGACGCGGAATGGGCCTTTGCTGCGGGCTCGAGGTTCAAGGACGACGGCGCGCCGGTGGACGCAGAGGATCCTTCGAAGCGCTGGCTCAGCCGCTATGAGCGTGAATCCGAGCGCGACCTCTCCGACACCACGGCCTATCCGTTCGGCAAGTTCGGCCCCAACGAGCACGGCATCGAAGATCTCGCCGGCAATGTCTGGGAATGGACCTCGACCTGCTTCGTGCGCTCGCGGATCGACGCATCAGGCAATGCCGGCCGCCCGACCGTGAATTGCGGCGTGCGCGTCGCCGAAGGCGCGCACCGCGCCTATGTCACCGACTTCATCCGTGACGCCCGCGCCGGCGGCTGCGCGCAGGGCGTGCCGCCCGCCAATCTCGGCTTCCGCCTGGTGCGCGAGGAGCCGTCATGGGTCGCGAGCGTATCGGCGCGGTTGAGCAGGGTGTGGACGGCGAGGTCGTAGGTACCGCCTCGCCCAAACGAAAATGGCCGGGACGAAGCCCGGCCATTTCACGATCATTCGCGACCGCTATCTCAGCTGTTCTTCAGCGCGACGCGGAATTCCGCTTCGGTCTTGGCCTTGACCTCGTCGAGCGAGACGCCATCGGCGAGCTCGATCAGGGCCATGCCGCCGTCGCCGTGCTTGTCGATGGTGAAGACGGCCAGATCCGTGACGACCATGTCGACCACCCGCTCGCCGGTCAGCGGCAGGTTGCACTGCTTCAGCAGCTTGGAGCCGTCCTTGGCCGAATGCTCCATCACCACGACGACGCGCTTGACGCCGGCGACGAGGTCCATCGCGCCGCCCATGCCCTTGACCATCTTGCCGGGGATCATCCAGTTGGCGAGATCGCCGTTCTGGGCGACCTGCATGGCGCCGAGGATCGACAGGTCCATGTGACCGCCGCGGATCATGCCGAAGGAATCCGCGCTCGAGAAATACGAGGTCGAGGGCAGCTCGCTCACGGTCTGCTTGCCGGCATTGATGAGGTCGGCGTCCTCTTCCCCTTCATAGGGGAACGGGCCCATGCCGAGCATGCCGTTCTCGCTCTGCAGGCTGACATCGACCCCGTCGGGGATGTAGTTCGAGACCAGCGTCGGGATGCCGATGCCGAGATTGACGTAGTAGCCGTCACGCAATTCCTTCGCGGCGCGCGCAGCCATCTGTTCACGAGTCCAGGCCATCAGATTTCAACTCCTGTTCCGGCCGCGGGCGCGCGATCCTGACGCGGGCGGGTGTTGCGGAATTCGATGCGCTTCTTGGCCGTACCGACCTCGATGATGCGCTTCACGAAGATGCCGGGCGTGTGGATGTGGTCGGGATTGAGTTCACCGGCCGGAACCAGATGCTCGACCTCGGCCACCGTGACCTTGGCGGCGGTCGCCATCATCGGGTTAAAGTTGCGCGCGGTCTTGCGATAGATGAGGTTGCCGGCGGTATCGCCCTTCCAGGCGTGCACGATGGCGAGGTCGGCGAACAGGCCGCGCTCCATCAGATATTTCTCGCCGTCGAACTCCTTCACTTCCTTGCCTTCGGCGATCAGCGTGCCGACGCCGGTCTTGGTGTAGAAGGCGGGGATGCCGGCGCCGCCGGCGCGGATGCGCTCGGCCAGCGTGCCCTGCGGATTGAATTCGAGCTCCAGCTCGCCGGCGAGGAATTGCTGCGCGAACAACTTGTTCTCGCCGACATAGGACGAGATCATCTTCTTGATCTGGCGGGTTTCCAGCAGGCGGCTGAGCCCGATGCCGTCGACACCGGCATTGTTGGAGACCACCGTCAGCCCCTTGACGCCCGACTCGCGGATCGCATCCGACAGTTCCTCGGCGATGCCGCAGAGGCCAAAGCCTCCCGACATGATCATCATGTTGTCCTTGAGAACGCCCTCAAGAGCCGACTTGGCGTCGGGATAGACCTTGTTCATGCAAAAAACCTCGACTGAACCTTCGGCTTGCAGGCGGAGCGCCTTATTGGCGGCGATTATTAGGCGAAATCCTCCAAAGCCGTCAATGATACGGGTTCTCCGTTCCGCGAGCCGGTGCTAGAAGCTGCCCATGCAGTGGGCAGAACCGTCCGCGGCCTTGAAAGCGACAAGAAAACCCATCAAGTTGCGGGGGTTGGGCGTGGGGCGCGCAGGTTTCCCGCCCGCCCTTCTGGCTCCAACGACCAACCCGATCAGGACACGCCATTGACCATGGCCCAAGGAATGAAGCGCCTCGGGACGCCGATCGCGGCGCTGCTCGGCGTCGCGCTGATCGCCCTGATCGCGACCTCCTGGCTCATCAACCGCGACGCGTTGCGCAGGGCGGTGGAAGTGCAGATCCGCGAGGTTACCGGGCTCGAGCTCAATGTTGCCGGCGCGATCGACATCTCGGTGCTGCCGGCGAGCTACATCTCCTTTCATGACGTCGGGCTGAAGGGCGGCGGCACCGGCGACCCCGCGCTCCATGTCGACGTGCTCACCGCAAACCTGCGGCTGCTGCCGCTGCTGCTGCAACGGTTCGAGATCGCCGACCTCACGCTGCTGCGGCCGCGCATCCATGTCAGCCTGAAGCCGGACGGCGACAGCAACTGGACGCCGTTCATCCAGACCATCGCACGCACCATGAAGCCCGGCGCCGACAACCAGGTGTCGTTCTCCGAGATCAGGATCCAGGACGGCGTGCTCAACTACGAGGACGCCGCCACCCACGCCACCGAGAAGTTCGAGGACGTCGACCTGTCGCTGGCCTGGCCCTCGATCTCGCGCTCCTTCGCCGCGACCGGACAGTTCGACTGGCGCGGCGAGCGCGTCGACGGCTCGATCAGCTTCTCCGATTTCGTCGCCGCCCTCTCCGGCGACCGCTCCGGCCTGAAGGCGCGTATCGCCAGCGCCCCGCTCAAGCTCGCCTTCGACGGCAGCGTCGCCAACCGCACCAGCCCGATGATGGAAGGCACGGTCACGATCGACAGCCCGTCCCTGCGCAACGCGCTGCGCTGGACCGGCCAACCGCAGCCCGGCAGCGGCGGCTTCGGCCGCTTCGCGCTGAAGGCACGCGCCAATGTCGTCGGGCCCTCGATCGCGCTCACCAACGTCAATGTCGAGCTCGACGGCAACACGGCGGAAGGCGTGATGACCTACGCCAATAACGGCCGGCAGACGCTGCAGGCGACGCTTGCCGCCGACGCGCTCGATTTCACGCCCTACATCTCGACCTTCCGCCTGCTCGCCAGCGGTGCGCGCGACTGGAACAGGCAGCTGTTCGATCTCAACGGATTGTCGACCACCGACCTCGACATGCGCCTGTCGGCAGCCAAGCTGACGGTCGGGCCCACCAAGCTCGGCCGCACCGCGATCGGCGCCAATTTGCGCAACGGCACGCTGGCGCTCTCGGTCGGCGAAGCCCAGGTCTATGGCGGCATCGCCAAAGGCTCGTTCGGCATCGCGCGCTCCGATACCGTCGCCGACGTCAAGGCGCAATTCCAGTTCATCGACGTCGATCTGCAGGCCTGCGCTTCCGAACTGTTCGGGCTCAGCAAGCTGTCCGGTCGCGGCAACATCAACGTCTCGCTTCTCGCCTCCGGCTCGAGCCCGTTCGGCCTCGTGCAGTCGCTCGACGGCACCGCCACCGTGACCGGACATGACGGTGCGATATCGGGCTTCAATGCCGAGCAGCTCCTGAAGCGGCTGGAGCGGCGGCCGCTGTCGGGCGGCGGCAATTTCCGCAACGGCTCGACCCCTTACGACAGCCTCACCGTCGCGCTCAAATTCTCCGACGGGGTCGCGACCGCCGAAGACATCCGCATCGAAGGGCCGGCTGCGAAGATCACGCTGACCGGCACCGCCTCGGTGCCGACCCGCGAATACGACATGAAAGGCGTGGCAAGCCTGAACACGACATCCGGCTTCCAATTGCCCTTCATGGTGCAGGGTCCATGGGACGATCCCCTGATCTTCCCCGACCCCGAAGCCCTGATCCGCCAGTCGCCCGCGGCTACACCTTTCCTCGACCTTCTGAAGCAGCGCATCACCGGTAGCGGCAAGCGTCCCGCGCAGGATGGATCGCCGACGGCGGACAACGCCAAAGAGAACGCGAAGTCCAACTGAGGACGGCGATCGTCCGATGCGGCCCGATCAGCTGCGAATTGATGCGGGCGAATTGATGCGGCGATTGGATCGATGCGCACGTTAAGCATCTCCTCGGACCCGACACCCCACGACCCAGGTCCGACAAGATGCGTTGATTGCGCTACCATCCTGCGCTAGTGTTTTTTCCGACCGGTTAAAACACCGGCGGCTTGAGGGAGAAAAACGTGAAATCCAAGATTATTGGCGCAGTATCACTGGCGGTCGCTGCGGCCGGGCTGTTCGGAGCCGCTGCACCCGCATTTGCGCAGCAAAAGACGATCACGGTCTGGTGGGGCAAGGGCTTCTACCGCTCCGAAGACGACGCATTGCTCGAGACGATCAAGAAGTTCGAAGCCAAGACCGGCATCAAGGTCGAATTGTCGCAGTACGCGATCCAGGACATGATTCCGAAGACCGTCGCCGCGCTCGACGCCGGCACCGTGCCCGACGTCGCCTATTCCGACAGCTACGACGTGCAGGCGCAGGGCAAGTGGGCCTATGAGGGCAAGCTCGAGGACCTCTCCGATGTCATGGGGCCGATCAAGGATCGGTTCGTGCAGAACACGCTGGATGCGTCGATCCTCTACAACGACGTCACCAAGAAGAGGGCCTATTACGGCTTCCCGCTGAAGCAGCAGAGCATGCACGTCCAGATCTGGAACGACATGCTGGAAAAGGCGGGCTTCAAGCAGAGCGACATCCCGACCGACTGGGCGGGCTACTGGACGTTCTGGTGCGACAAGGTGCAGCCGGGGATCCGTAAAGCCACCGGCCAGCGAATCTATGCTGTCGGACAGCCGATGGGCGTGGAATCCACCGACGCCTTCCAGTCGTTCTATACCTTCATGGACGCGTATCACGTCAAGCTCGTCGATGACGACGGCAAGCTGCTGGTCGACGATCCCAAGGTCCGCGACGGCCTGATTCACGCGCTGAAGGACTACACCGACACCTATATCAAGGGCTGCACGCCGCCCTCCTCCACGACCTGGAAGGATCCGGACAACAACGTCGCCTTCCACAACAAGACCATCGTGATGACCCACAACTTCACGATCTCGATCGCGGCGAAGTGGTACGAGGACTCGCAGAACCAGGCCCTGACCCAGGAGCAGCGCGACGCCGGCAAGAAGGCCTATGAGCAGGACATCATCACCGCGTCCTTCCCGAAGGCACCGGATGGTTCGACCATCCGCTATCGCTCCGACGTCAAGACCGGGCTGGTCTTCACCGCGGCCAAGAACAAGGCCGAGGCCAAGCAGTTCATCAGCTTCCTGCTCCAGGAAGAGAATGTTCGCCCCTATATCGAGGGCGCGCTCGGCCGCTGGTTCCCGGTGACGAAGGCAAGCCAGGAAAGCCCGTTCTGGCAGGCCGACAAGCATCGCAAGGCGGTCTATGCCCAGTTCACCGGCGGCACCGCTGCGTTCGACTTCACCAAGAACTGGAAGTTCACGATCCTCAACAACGAGAACGTCTGGGCCAAGGCGATGAACCGGGTCGTCAGCGAGAAGGTTCCGGTCGACAAGGCCGTCGACGAGCTGATCGCCCGCATCAAGCAGGTTGCAGGCTAAGGTCCCTCTCTTCCTCTCCTCGCTAGCGCGAGGAGAGGCGAAACGCTAACACCGGCCGCCTCGTGCGGCCGGCGGTCCTTTCAAAGAGTCCTGAAGAATGGCGATCACGCTCTCTGGCGATCAGTCGATCCCCGCACCGCCCTTGTCGTCGCGGCTGACCCCAGGGCAGGTCTGGGGCATCGCGCTGCTCGCGCCCTATCTGCTCGTTTTCCTCGCTTTCGTGGTCTATCCCGTCTGCTACGGACTGTGGCTGGCGCGGGCGCCGTCGAATTACGTCGCGCTCTATAACGATCCGATCTTCGCGCGGGCCGCGGTCAACACGCTGATTTTCCTGGTCATCGGCATCAACATCAAGATGCTGATCGCGCTGTTCCTATCCGGCTTCTTCGCCCAGCAGCGCACCTGGATCAGATGGCTCTCGGTGATCTTCATCCTGCCCTGGGCGGTGCCGTCGATCCCGACCATCCTGTCCGTGCGTTTCATGTTCAATCCGGAATGGGGCGTGGTCAATCACCTCATCTTCTCCCTCACCGGCGATGACGGCCCGAACTGGCTGAACGACCCGACCGTGGCGCTCACCATGGCGATCGGCGTGCACATCTGGAAGTCGCTCCCGTTCTGGACGCTGATCCTGATGACTGGCCGGCTTGCGATTGCGCAAGATCTATTCGAGGCGGCCGAAGTCGACGGCGCGAGTTGGTGGCAGAAATTCCGCTTCATTACCTGGCCGTCGATGCAGACGCTCTATATCACCTGCACGCTGCTCTCGATGATCTGGACGCTCGGCGATTTCAACAGCGTCTATCTGCTCACTGGCGGGGGACCTGCCGACCTCACGCATGTGCTGTCGACGCTGGGTATCCGCTATCTCCGGCTCGACCAGCTTTCGCTCGCGATGGCCTCCATCGTGTGCGCGATTCCGTTCGTCGCGCCGCTCATGTACTTCATGATGAAACGGCTGTCGCGATGAAGCTTCCCGGGTTGAACGAATTTTCCTGGCGTGACGTCGCGACTGAAACGCGGCTGCTGCTGATCGGCATTCCCGTCTTCCTGTGGACGATGATACCGATCTATCACATGTTCCTGTTCGCGATCTCGCCGAAGGAAGACGCGTTCTCGGGCAAGCTCTGGCCGGAACATCCGACGCTGCACAACTTCGAGATCGTGTTCAAGCAGCAGCACTACTTCCTGCGCGACTTCTATGCGCAGTTCTGGAATTCGCTGGTGATCGCCGCAGCCGTCGGCGTGCTGACATTGGTCATCGCCACGGCCGCGGCATTCTCGATCTCGCGGCTGCGCGTGCCCGGCGGACGCGTGGTGATGAACCTTGCGCTCTTCACTTATTTCATCCCCGCGGCGTTCCTCGCCGTGCCGATGTACCGCACCATGGGCAATTACGGCCTGCTCAACAATCACTGGTCGCTGATCCTGGCCATGGTGACGATCGCCAGCCCCTACGCGATCTGGGTGCTCAAGCAGGCCTCCGACAAACTGCCGGTCGAGCTGGACGAGGCCGCCGTGATGGACGGCGCCACCACGCTGCAGATCTTCCGCCTGGTCTATCTGCCGCTGATGATGCCCTCACTGGTCGCGATCGGCACCTATGCGGTGCTGCTGGCCTGGAACGAATACCTCTATGCGTTCCTGCTGCTGTCGAACGACCGCGAGATCACGCTTCCCGTCGCGCTCGGCAACTTCCTCGCCGCCGACGACTCGCCGTGGGAGCTGTTGATGACGACGGGCTTCATCTATGCGCTGCCGCCGGCCGCGATCTACTACGCCTTCCGCCGCTACATGGTGGGCGGTCTCACGGCGGGTGCAGTGAAGTCCTGACACGGCAGGACGCAGCGGGCCACCGCAAGCGGGACGTTCGGGCGACGACGTGGACAATTGCGGGTTGTCCACGCCTGCTCTAATCTCGAAGCCCTGTTGAGGGGCTCGTCATCATGCGCGGCAACGACGCGATCCATCTCGACCTGATGCTGCTGGCGCTCGCGGCGGCCTATCTGGTGCCGTTCGAGCTGTTGCTGCTGGCCTATGTCGTGCTCGGCCCGGCGCATTACTTCACCGAGATCACTACCTCAACTGGTTCATCAAAGCCGACGTGATCCGCTGGACCGCGGTACCGAAGGCCCGGCTGGCGGCGATGGCCGCCGCCAGCGCCGCCTCCACCGCGCTTTATTTCTACGACTATGGGTTCGGCTTCACCTTTCTGCTGGCGCTGAGCCTGATCCACATCCTGCTCGAGTTCCCGCTCGACAGCCTCGCGCTACGCCAGCTCGGCGCCGCGGTACAAGGGGCGACTCGCGCGTGGTATCTCGGCCGAACGGCTACAGCGGCGCCGCGCTCTCGCCCTGCTCACTCGACAGTTTCGAAGCGAGCGAGGCGATGACGATCACCATCGCGATCAGGCCGATCACGAGCGTGCAGATCGCGTTGATCTCGGGTTTCACCCCTAACCGCACCTCCGAATAGATCCGGATCGGCAAGGTCGCCGAGCCCGGGCCGGTGGTGAAGCTCGCGATCACGAGATCGTCGAGCGACAGCGTGAAGGCCAGCATCCAGCCGGCGACGATGCTAGGTGCGATCAGCGGCAGCGTCACGGCTACGAACGCGCGAACCGGGTTGCAGCCGAGGTCCATCGCGGCCTCCTCCAGCGACCGGTCGAGCGAGCCGAGGCGCGACTGCACGACCACCGCGACGAAGCACATCGTCAGGGTGGTGTGGGCGATCGTCACCGTCCAGAAGCCGCGCTCGGCGTTCAGCGCCACGAACAGCAGCAGCAGCGACAGTCCGGTGATCACCTCCGGCATCACCAGCGGCGCGTAGAGCATGCCGGAGAACAGCGTGCGGCCGCGAAACCGCTCGCCGCGCGACAATGCTACCGCGGCGAGCGTGCCGAGCAGCGTGG
Source organism: Bradyrhizobium betae (assembly GCF_008932115.1). Lineage (NCBI taxonomy): Bacteria > Pseudomonadati > Pseudomonadota > Alphaproteobacteria > Hyphomicrobiales > Nitrobacteraceae > Bradyrhizobium > Bradyrhizobium betae. Next base: position 4,411,319 of record NZ_CP044543.1, on the reverse strand, counting down.
CAATGGTCGCGGAGGACATCGCGACCTCGAGGCTCATCCAGGCCGCCTCGATCATGGCGCGGTCGTTGAAGAACTCGTGATACCAGCGCAGCGACCAGCCGCCCCACACCGTCACCAGCCGCGAGGCGTTGAAGGAATAGATGACGAGGATCAGGATCGGCAGATAAAGGAATGCCAGCCCGAGCGTGAGCGAGACGATGTTGAAGCGGGACAGACGCGAGGACTTGCGCATCGACTCAACGTCCCTGTTCCAGTTGCCGCTTCTGCAGCCGCTCGTACAGCAGCAGCGGCACCAGCAGCACCGCCAGCAGCACGATCGCCGCGGCGGAGGCGACCGGCCAGTCCTTGTTGGTGAAGAATTCGAGCCACAGGGTCTGGCCGATCATCAGCGAATTGGAGCCGGCCAGGAGATCCGGGATCACGAACTCGCCGACGATCGGGATGAAGCACAGCAGCACGCCCGCGCCGACGCCGGGCAGCGACAGCGGAAAGGTGACCAGCCAGAATACCTGCCAGGGCGGCGCGCCGAGATCGGAAGCCGCCTCATCCAGCACTGGCTCCATTTTCGCGAGCGTGGCGTAGAGCGGCAGGATCATGAACGGCAGATAAGAATAGACGATGCCGATATACATCGCGCTGTCGGTAGAGAGCCACACCACCGGCTGGCTCACCAGATGCAGCGCCAGCAGGATCTGGTTGAGCAGGCCGTCATGCTGGAGGATGTTGATCCAGGCGTAGATGCGGATCAGGAACGAGGTCCAGAACGGCACGATCACCAGCACCATCGCCACCGCCTGCCAGCGCGTCGGCAGCCGCGCCATGCCATAGGCGATGGGATAGCCGATCAGCAGCAACAGCGCGGTCGCCGTGACGGCGACGGTGAGGCTGCGCACATAGGCGAACACGTAGATGTCGTCGGAGGCGAGCAGCCTGAAATTGTCGAGCGATAGCGCGGAGAGCGCCACCTTCAGCGCTGCCCACCCCGCCGTCAAGTCGAACACCGGCTCGTAAGGCGGCTGCGCGATCGCCGTTTGCGACAGGCTGATCTTCAGCACGAAGCCGAACGGCACCAGGAAGAACAGCACCATCCAGACATAGGGCGCGATCGCGGCAAAGCGCGCCGGCCGCGCGAAGATGCGGCGAGAGCTCATGACGTCAGCACCATGCAGTCGTCGGGCGCGAACCAGGCGACGACATGCTGGTTCAGGCTGTAGGCATCGACATCGAGGCTCGCGCTGTTGGCGACGGATGCCTGCACCATCCCGCCGGTATCGAGCTTCACCTTGTAGGTGGTGGTGCCGCCGAGATAGCAGATGTCGGCGATCACGCCGTCGAGCCGGTTGATCGCCGTCTCATGACCGGCCTCGCTCACCGGGCCGCGGCGCGACAGCTTGACCTTTTCGGGGCGGATCGCGACCGACAATTTTCCACCGCCGACCGGTTCGCGCGGCTCGGCCACCACCAGCGAACCCGCGTCGCGCGTGCCGATGACCAGGCGATGGCCGTCGCGTAATTTGGACTCGCCGTCGAACAGGTTGATGTCGCCGACGAACTCCGCGATCCAGCGCGAGCGCGGCGCCTCGTAGAGCTCGCGCGGGCTTGCGACCTGAGCCAGCTTTCCGGCCTTCATCACCCCGATCCGGCTCGCCATCGTCATGGCCTCCTCCTGGTCGTGGGTGACGATGATGAAGGTCATGCCGAGCCGGCGCTGCAGCTCCATCAGTTCGCCCTGCGTGCTCTCACGCAGCTTCTTGTCGAGCGCGGCGAGCGGCTCGTCGAGCAACAGCAGTTGCGGCCGGCGTGCCAGTGCCCGCGCCAGCGCCACGCGCTGGCGCTGGCCGCCGGAAAGCTGGTCGGGCTTGCGCTTCTCCAGCCCCTCGAGCTTCACCAGCGCGACCATCTCGGCCACGCGCGTGGCGATGTCGGCACGCGCCATGCCGGCGCGTTTCAGGCCGAAGGCGATGTTGTCGCGCACCGACAGATGCGGGAACAGCGCATAGTTCTGGAACATCATGTTGATCGGGCGCTCGTGCGGCAACGCCTGCGCGATGTCCTGGCCGCCGAGCAGAATGCGCCCTTCGTCCGGCGCCTCGAAGCCGGCGAGCATGCGCAGCAGCGTCGTCTTGCCGCAGCCGCTGGGCCCGAGCAGCGCAAAGAACTCGCCGGCCTTGACGTCGAGCGAAACGCCGTCCACCGCGCGGAAGGTGCCAAAGGTCTTGGCGACGCCCTCGATGCGCAGCAGCGGCTGGCCGGCTGGAGGATGCTTTTCTCCGCCGGCCACAAAGGCTGCAGCGCCTGTTTTGGGCAACTCGTCAGTCATGGTCTCCGCCAACCCCGATTCCGCCGCACGCTAGCGGCCGATCGTGCTTTGCTCAACCGGTTCGGAACGGATCGTGCCAAATTGGCCTTCATACCTGACGCCAAGAGGCGTATGATCAAGACATGACCAAGTTGCCCGATCAGGCTCTAGAAATCGCACGCAGCCTGCCCTCGGACGCGCAGGACGACATTGCACGGATCGTGCTGCAGCTCGCTGGCGCGAATGCAACCTCGGCCGTCATCCTATCGGATGACGAGAGGTCGGCAATTGCCGCATCTAGAGCGTTTCACGTTTTTATTGAAGCGTAACCGGCGTTAGCAAAGTAGTTGGCGCATTCACGTGGTTGGATGTCCTGGACGAGGTGACCGATGTGGCGCCAAGTATCCTCGATGGTGCGCTTCTGAGCCTGTCGCATCCAGTGTTTGATCTTGGAGAAGGCCTGTTCGATCGGGTTGAGGTCGGGCGAGTATGGCGGCAGGTACCAGAGCCTGGCGCCAGCGGCCTTGATCATCTGTCTGACAACTTTCGACTTGTGGCTTCCGAGATTGTCGAGAATGACGATGTCGCCTTCGCGCAGCGTTGGCAGGAGGACATGCTTCACATAAGCGCAGAAGCATTCGCCGTTGATCGGCCCGTCGAAGACGCAGGGTGCCGTGAGTTGGTCATGGCGGAGCGCGCCGAGGAATGTGAGGGTACGCCAGTGCCCGTGCGGGGCGAAGCCGCGCAGGCGGGCCCCTTTGGGCCCCCAGCCCCGCAAGGGGGCCATGTTGGTCTTGATCCAGGTCTCGTCGATGAAGACCAGCCGGCCAGCATCAAGTCCGGCCTGCCAGGATCGCCAACGCTGGCGTCTATGAGAGACGTCGGCGCGCGCCTGTTCGAGGGCGAACAGTGTTTTTTTTGAACCGCAGCCCTTCTCGGCGCAGGAACAGCCAGACTGCGTTGTGCGAGACCTTGACCCCGCGGGATGCCAGCTCCGCCTTCAGACCATGCAGCGTCAGGTGCGGCGTCTGAGTGATCCGCTCGACGATGAAGGCGCGGTGCGAATCAAGCACGGGCTTGCGGTGACCGCCCATCTTGCCAGGCGCTACCGAGCCGGTCGTTCGATAACGCTGTGACCACTTCACAACTGAAGAGACCGCAACTCCAAACCGTTCCGCCACAGATCGGCAGCTCTCACCTTTGGTCACAGCGGAGACTGCGCGCTCACGCAAATCGTTGGAAATTGGTCGGACCATCGGATGCTGGCCTCCAGCCCAGCCAGCATCTTGAATCATATTCGCCCCTGATCCGGAATCTCTTCCGATTCAATAAATCTGTGAACCGCTCTAGAGCCCCGCTCCGATTCCATCGGAGCGGGAAAGGCTCTAGAGAGGCGGCTGTGCGAGGTGAATTTGCGACCGAAGCTCAAGTCCAGGCGACTTGGGCCAAACACGGCCTGTGAATATCGCTACACACTTCCGGCGCTGGCCGATCTTGATTCTATTCTAACCTACATTTCAGCAACGTCTCCGCAGGGAGCGGAACGCGTCCAAAGGCGGATTCGGGACGTAATCGCTCTGCTGCTGGTCCAGCCCGAGATTGGTCTGCGGACCGACGATCCGGATATCCGGAGGTTGACCACAACTCCGCACCCGTTCCTCATCTTCTTCGAAATAGGCAACCAAGAGATCATCATCCACGCCATCCGCCACGGAGCTCGCGATCCTGGAGGCATGCCCTGCGCGCGCGACCCGGTCTAGTTCACACCCGCCATGAACGCCGCAAGCGCATCCCGGTCCGCCCCGGGCATGGTCAGGCCGAGCTTGGAGCGGCGCCACAGGATATCCTCGGGAAAGCGCGCCCATTCGCAGGCCATCAGATAGCGCACTTCGGCGCCGGTCAGCTCAGGCCCGAAGGCGGGGCCCAGCTCTTCGCGCGTCTTCGCCTCGCCGAGCACCACCAATAGCCGCGAGCCGTAGGCCGCGACCAGGCGCTGCGCCTCTGACTCCGACAGAAAACGCCAGCGGTCGCGGGCGAGATCGACTTCGGTGTCGAAACGGTCCCAGGCAAAATCGCCGCCGGGCAGCGCCGCACCGGCGGTCCAGCGCGGCGACATCGGATAGAACGGCGTCAACCGCGTCACGGCCCGTTCCGCGCGCAGGCGTGACGTCGTGACGTCGCCGCCGAACATCGTGATCAGCGGCGCCTTGCGCCGGCGCGCGTGGAACAGCGTGGTACCGTCGCGCCGGCGTGCGGACGCCAGCGTCAGGTTGACGCCGGAGACCGCGCGCACCACGTCGGTCGGTGCGACACGCTCGCGGAAATAGCGGCTGGCCGCGTCGCAGAGATAGCTGACGTCGGCCCCCGGCACCGCCACGATCGCGGGATCGCCGGTGAAATCATGCGTGACGGTCCCGATCAGCGTGAAGTCGCGCGCGAAGCTGGACGCGAAGATCAGCCGTCCATCGCTGTTCTGGAAGACGTAGACGTGGTCATGCTCGAACAGCCTGGGCACGACGATCTGGCTCATCTGCATGGCCGCCATTGCAGGCTGCGGCTGCCGCAGCACGGTCTGCGCGACCATCGAGGTCCAGCCGCCAGTGGCGTTGGCCAGCGCCCGCGCCGTGATCGTGTGGCGATGGCCGCGGTCGACCACCGCGAGCCGCCAGGTGTCGGTTCGATCGGCGCGCACACAGCGCGCCCCGGTCCGGATCACCGCGCCACGTTCGGCCGCGTCGAGCGCCGTGAGCACCACCAGACGGGAATCGTCGACGACGCAGTCCGAATATTCGAAAGCCGTTCCGAACGGACGTTTCAGCGCATTGCCGACCGGATGATGTGTGATGTCGAGGGTGGCCGTCACAGGCAGCCCGCTCCGGCTCGTCAGGCTGTCATAGACGAACAGACCGGCGCGCAGCAGCCAGGGCGGGCGTTCCTCGGAATGGGCGGGGATCACGAACCGCATCGGCCGCACCAGATGCGGCGCGATCCGGAGCCAGGTCCGGCGCTCGGCCAGCGCCCGGCGCACCCGCCGGAAACCGCGGCGCTCCAGCACGGACAGATCGCCATGGATCAGCCGCGGCGTCGCCGACGACGCGGCGCCGCCGAGATCGCCCTGCTCCAGCAGGATGACGCGCAGGCCGCGGCCAGCCGCATCGCGGGCGAGGCTGACACCGTTCAGACCGCCACCGATGATCGCGAGGTCGTAATCCGCCATGAAGCCGTCGAATGGGAGCGAAGCGCTCCATCATTAGCCGGTCTTGAGCGCAAGCTCCATCGTCTCGGCGCGGCCGACAAGGCCGGCATATTTCCCGATCGGCAGCGGCTTGCCGAGCAGGTAGCCCTGCACGCCGTCGCAGCCCTCCCGGGCGAGGAAGGTAAGCTGGTCAACCGTCTCGACACCCTCCGCGACGATCGACATGTCGAGGCCGTGGCCGAGATCGATCACGGCGCGCACGATCGCGGCCGATTGCGGATTGCGGCCGAGATTGATGATGAAGGCGCGGTCGATCTTGATCTTGTCGAACGGGAACGCCTGGAGATAGCTCAGCGAGGAATAGCCGCTGCCGAAATCGTCCATGGAGATCCGCACGCCGAGCGCCTTCAGCCGGCGCAGCAGTGCGAGGCCCCGGTCGAAATCCTCGATCAGCACGCCCTCGGTGATTTCGAGCTCGAGCCGGCCGGGCGAAAGCCCGGTCTCGAGCAGGATCGCATGCACCAGCCCGACCACGTCGCCGTGCATGAACTGCGCCGGCGACAGATTGACCGCGACCTGGAGCGGTTTCGGCCAGGACGCCGCCTCGCGGCAGGCCTGGCGCAGGATCCACTCGCCCATCTCGACGATCAGGCCGCTCTCCTCGGCGATCGGGATGAAGTCGGCCGGTGAGACCTGGCCGCGCACCGGATGCTGCCAGCGCGCCAGCGCCTCGAAGCCGATGATGTCGCTCTCGGCGACACTGTGGCGCGCGATGCCCTGCGGCTGGAAGGCCAGCGAGAGCTCGCCGTTCTTGATCGCGTTCGACAGGTCCTGATGCAGCACGCGGCGGTCGCGGATCTGCTGGTCCATCTCCGGCTGGTAGAGGCTGATCGTGCCGCGCGACTTCTGCTTGGCGCGGAACAGCGCCGCACCGGCATTGGCGAGCAGCGAGGCGCCGTCGGCGCCATTGTGCGGGAAGATCGACATGCCGGTGGTGACGCCGGCGCGAACCGCCCGGCCGTCGATCTGGAATTCCTGGGTGACGGCCTCGCCGACATGCTGAGCCAGCGCAAGGCCCGCTTCCGGCTGCTTGCCGTCAATGATGAGCCCGAACTCGTCGCCGGACAGGCGCGCCACCAGGCCGCCGCGCGCGACGTTCTGGAGACGCTGGGCGACCTCGATCAGCAGCTTGTCGCCGAGCGCATGGCCGAACACGTCGTTGACTTCCTTGAGGCCGTCGAGGTCGATCGAGAGGACCGCGAATTCCTCGCCGGTGCCCTCGCAAGCCTCGATCATCTGGTTCAGCGCCTGCAGGAACGCCGCGCGGTTCGGCAGGTCGGTGAGGCCGTCATGATAGGCCATGTGCGCCATGCGCGACTCGGTCTGCCGGCGGTCGGTGACGTCCTCGTGGGTCTTGATCAGATATTGCGGCTCGCCGGCATCATCGAGCACGGTGGCGCGGCGAGTGAGGAACAGGCGCAGCCCGGCCTTGGTCGAGATCGGATGCTCCTCGGAGATCATCCCGCGCTTCTTGATCGCGGCTTCGTCGCGCGCGATGATCAGCTTGGCTTCCTTGGCATTGAAGATGTCGGAGGCGGTCAGGCCGGTCGCCTCCTCGCGCCTTCGGTTGAGGATCGTCTCCGCGCTGCGGTTGGCGAGCAGATAGCGGCCGTCCTTGACCTGCTCCACGATCAGCGCCACCGGGATGTTGTCGACCACGAGCTCCAGGAATTTCTTCGTGCTCTCCAGCTCCTGTGACAGCGAACGGCGGTCGGTGATGTCCTCGAACACCGCGATCAGGAACTCGGGCTGGTTCGCCTCGTTGCGGGCAACGACGCGAACCGAGGACAGCATACGCTTGTCGGAACCGCGTTCGACATTGAATTCGTTGCGGAACTGGCCGTCCGACGATGCCAGCGCGGCGCGGTCCGCCGCCTCGATGCTCTTCGCCGTCGCGGGACGGAAGATCTCGTCGGCGCGATTGCCGATGATGCGATCGCGCGACAGGCGCGAGAAGCGCTCGAAGGCGCGATTGGCGAAGATATAGCGGCCGTCCTCGATACTCTTCGCGGCGACGCAGACCGGGACGTTGTCGAGCACCGATTCCAGGAACTGCTTGGTCGAGGCGAGTTGCCGCGACAGCCTGCGCTCCTCGCTGACGTCGAGATGGGTCGCGACCGAGCCGCCGTTCGGCAGCACGAAATATTTCACCAGGATGGCGTGGCCATTCGGCAGCTCGGTGATCAGGCCGTTGGGGCTTGCCGCCTTCTCGTAGAAATCCTCGTCGGAGACGCCGAGAACGCCGCGCTTGCGCCGCAACTCGAGGATGTCGTGGCCGGACATGCCGGTCCACAGATCCGAGCGCGACAGGCCGTAGATCTCGAGATAGCGGTCGTTGCAGAACATGATGCGCCGCTGCGCATCCGTCATCACCACGCCCTGGTTGAGATTGTTCATGGCCGAGGAGATGAACGCGCTGCGGCGCAGTTGCGACCGCCTGGTCCGGCGCAGCGAGGAATGGATCCACAGCGCGATCGCGGCCAGCAGCGCGCAGACGACGATGCCGCCGATCAGGGCTTCCCAGATCACGTTGGGATCGAGCTTGTCGAAAGAGCTCGGCGCGGCCAGGCTGTCCGATAGCGCAAAGGCACGCGCAGGCGCGACCGCGCCGGCCAGGCACATGACGGCCTGCACAGCAATCAGTAGCGTGCTGCCCACGTGCCAGTTCTTCTCAGCCATCAGCCACCCGCGATTTCAACGTCGGATTGTCTGGCCTCGCCGGTTTGGATCGGGTAAACGCCTGTACGTGCAACAGAAAAATGTGACGCGAAATACGGCAATTGCCCTGACATGATAAATGCTTCCTTAATGGAAAATCGCCGCACGGCCCGTTTCCCCGGCAACCCGATACGACCGGCCCCTCCAGCGAGCCTTCTGCACAATCATGGATAGGGTCGACTGCGTCGTCATCGGAGCCGGCGTGGTCGGGCTCGCGGTGGCTCGAAAGCTCGCCCAGGCCGGGCGCGAGGTGATCGTGCTCGAGGAGGCCGAGGCCATCGGCACCATCACCTCCTCGCGCAACAGCGAGGTGATTCATGCCGGCATCTACTACCGCGCCGGAAGCTGGATGGCGCGCATGTGCGTCGACGGCAAGCACGCGCTGTACCGCTACTGCGGCGAGCGCGGCATCCCGCACAGGAATTGCGGCAAGCTGATCGTCGCGACCAACCCGAAAGAGACCGAGAAGCTGCAATCGATCAAGGCGCATGCCGAGGCCAATGGGGTGCTCGACATGCAACTGCTCGCGGGCGAAGCTGCACGCGCGCTGGAGCCGGCGCTCGCCTGCGACGCAGCGCTGCTCTCGCCGTCGACCGGCATCATCGACAGCCATGCCTACATGCTCTCGCTGCGAGGCGAAGCCGAGGCCGCCGGCGCCGCCTTCGCGTTTCACACCCCGCTGATCCGCGCCAAGGCGGTTGGCGGCGTCATCGAGGTCGAGGCGGGCGGCGAAGCACCGATGACGCTGCAATGCGACCTGCTCGTCAATGCCGCCGGGCTCTCGGCAACGAACGTGGCGCGCCACATCGACGGCATGCCGATCGACCGGATTCCGCCGGCCTATCTCGCCAAGGGAAACTACTTCAGCTGCAACGCCAGGGCGCCGTTCTCGCGCCTGATCTATCCGGTGCCCGAGCCCGGCGGGCTCGGCGTGCATCTGACGCTGGACATGGCGGGACAGGCGCGTTTCGGCCCCGACGTCGAGTGGATCGAGACGATCGATTACGAGGTCGATCCATCACGCGCCGAGCGGTTCTATCCGGCGATCCGAAAATACTGGCCGACGCTGCCCCATGGCGCGCTGATGCCGAGCTATTCGGGCATTCGCCCGAAGATCGTGCCGCCGGCGGTGGCCACGCAGGATTTCCTGATGCAGGGCCCGCGCGATCATGGCGTCGAAGGCCTGGTCAACCTGTTCGGAATCGAATCGCCGGGACTGACGTCGTCGCTCGCGATCGCGGACCACGTCGCCGAGCTCGCGCAAATCTAAGCGCCGCGCAAACATCGTCGCGCTGCATATGCGCCCTGCAGCAGGGATGAGCGCAATAGCTCTCACCCCTGCCTGAAAGGGTACGGTCAAACTCTACGCTGTTATGGGGGGTTACTAGTGGAGCGTGTCGCCGGTGTGCCTCAGACGCTCGATCTGGTCCTTGACCATCAATTTTCGGCGCTTCAACTCAACAATTTGCAGGTCGTCTGTTGAAAGGTGCACGAGAGCTTCGTGCAATTCGTGTTCGAGAGTTTGGTGCTTCCGTTCCAATTCAACCAGATGTGCCTGAATTGTCATTCGAAACCTCCTCGGTAGGGGTGAACCTTGGATTCGATCCGGACGAGGAAGTGTACATCACCGATTCGTTCTGTCGATGGGTATCCGTTGTCGCAGTGTCATTTTTGAAAATTCATATGTAACGAAGCGTGAGTAAGGAACCGTGCGGGAAAAAATTCATGATATCAATACGGTTGTGTAGCGCCGCGGCGAATCGTTGAACTATCTTGCGAGAGATTGGTGAGCGACGGTCCGAGATCGCTTGCGATCACGGCGCGCAAGGACGATAATTTCCACAGGGCATCCACAGCCTTCATCTCACGCCATCGGTTTTTCGGCCACCGCAGACATGACCAATGAAGACGAGCGTGAGCTCGAAGCCGAGCTCACCCGGTTGCAGCAGGAACACCGAGATCTCGATGCGGCGATCGATGCACTGCATCAATCGCCTGCCCCCGACCTATTGCGGTTACAGCGGTTGAAGAAGCGCAAGCTGTTGTTGCGCGACCGTATCCAGTTCATCGAAGACCAGATCACGCCGGACATCATCGCCTGATCCACAGGCGATTTGCGCGGCAGCTCGCCGTACCAGGAATCCGCTTGACTCCAAAAGAACAAAATAGGAACATTTGAACAGATCAACGCCCCTAGGAAGCGCCAAGAAAACTCACAAGGACAACGCAGATGCCGGCAACCGCCCTTCTCGACAACAGCCATTATGAGCAGGCCTGCGATCAGGCGATCGCGATGTGCGACGGCAATCTGCGCAGCACCATCAAGGCGCTGATCATGGCCAACGAATATCTGGAGGCCGAGCTCGAGGAATTGCGGGCGGCGATTTCAGCCGGCTGCATTCCGGAGACCTCGCGCAGCAAGATGCGGAGCAGCGCCGCTTAAGTTTTGATACCGGGAGCAACGCCATGTCGGATGTGACCTACTACGTTGCAATGCCTTTCCTGATCGATGCCGACGGATCGCCTGTCGCGGGCGCTGCCGAGGAATGCCAGAGCTCGACGGCCGCGTTGCGGCGTGCCGAAATTTTGTCGCGCGGTGCGGGCCATATCGGCGCGGTCGCATTCAGCCGCAGCGGCGATCCCATGACCGGCGAATTCGGCGACGCCACGCTGCTGCGCAAATTCGGCAACGTGCCGGAAGACCTCGCGACACTGTAAAGTCAGCTGCTGACGAGCCTGATCCGCGGCTCGTGCCTCCGGTGCGCCTTGCGCACATACATGGCCGCATCCGCTTCTTCCAGCGCGCGGCCCGCATCGGAGTGCGCGCCCAATAGCGCGACACCGGCGGACGCGCCCGCGGTCACGTGCTGGCCGCGAAAGGTGAACGACAGATCGTCGATCGCCTGTTCGAAGATCGCGGCCTTCGCCTTGGCATCGGTCTCGCTGAGGTTCCACAGCAGCAGCGCGAACTCGTCGCCGCCGAGCCGGCCGACCACGTCGGAAGCGCGGATCTGCCGCGTCAGCGCGGCCGCGATCGCCTTGAGCACCTCATCCCCGGCAGCATGGCCAAAGGAATCGTTGATCGGCTTCAGCCGATCGACGTCGAGCACGATCAGGGCGCCGCTGGCGCGATAGCGCTTCATGTAGGCGATGGCGCGCCTCAGCTCGCGCTCGAAACCGCGCCGGTTCGGAATCTCCAGCAGGAAATCGGTGTCGGCCGCGGCTTCCAGTTCCGTGACTCGCCGCTGCGCCTCCTTGAGCTTGCTCCGCAAGCCGCGGATGGTCGCCTTGGTGTCGGCGGCCGCCGACGCCCCGCGCCGGGACGGCTTGGCCGGACGCTTCGCCGGAGGTTTGGCCAACCGTTCGGGAACGGCTTTGGATCGGCTGGCGCTGGTCTTCCGGCCCTTTTTGGCCTTCGCAGCGCTCGCCCTTGTAGGTTTCTTCATGGGCATCCTGCTCAATGAAGGCTTGCGGGGATTCACCAAGACAGGATAGTGCATTCCCTTCTCCTTGCCACCGCCTTGCGAGCCACCGGCCGGAACCTTTAATCTGGCCTATCTTTCTGTTTTCCGAGCACAATTGACGTCATGACCGCGCCGATCGCCATCATTATGGGAAGCCAGTCGGACTGGGAGACGATGCGGCACGCCGCCGACACGCTTGCAGCACTGGGCATTGCCGCCGAGACTCGCATCGTTTCGGCACACCGCACCCCCGACCGGCTGTTCGCCTTCGCCAAGGGCGCCAAGGCGGCAGGTTTCAAGGTCATCATCGCGGGCGCCGGCGGCGCTGCCCATTTGCCCGGCATGGCAGCGGCACTGACGGAACTGCCGGTGCTTGGCGTTCCCGTCGAATCCAGGACGCTCAAGGGTATCGATTCGCTCTATTCGATCGTGCAGATGCCCGCAGGCATCCCGGTCGGCACCCTCGCCATCGGCAAGGCAGGTGCGATCAACGCGGCGCTGCTTGCCGCGGCCGTGCTGGCGCTGTCCGACCCGGCGCTGTCCGACCGTCTTGCCGCCTGGCGAAAGGCGCAGACCGAGGCGGTTGCCGAGCGCCCGGAGGACAAGGCGTGACCGACAGCAAGCAGGTGAAGCTGAAGCCCGGCGACACCATCGGAATCCTTGGCGGCGGACAATTGGGGCGGATGCTGGCGATGGCCGCGGCGCGACTGGGCCTGCGCTGCCAGGTGTTCTCGCCCGATCCGGACTCCCCTGCCTTCGACGTCGTCCTGAACGCGACCTGCGCCGAATATGCCGACGTCGAGGCACTGGAATTGTTCGCCAACGACGTCGACGTCATCACCTACGAATTCGAGAACGTGCCGTCCGCCGCCGCGATGGTGCTGGATGCGCGCCGCCCGGTGCTGCCCAACCGCAAGATCCTCGAGACCACCCAGGACCGACTCGCCGAGAAGGATTTCGTGACGCGGCTCGGCATCGGCACCGCCGCCTATGCCGACGTTACGTCAGTCTCCTCGTTGCGCGAGGCGATCGTCAAGATCGGCCTCCCCGCCGTGCTGAAGACCCGCCGCTTCGGCTATGACGGCAAGGGCCAGGCCATCATTCGCGAGGGCGACGACATCGCCAAGGTCTGGACCAGCCTCGCCACCAAATCGGCGATCCTCGAAGCCTTCGTCCCGTACGAGCGCGAGATTTCCGTGATCGCCGCACGCTCGGCGTCGGGCCAGGTCGAGTGCTTCGACGTCACCGAGAACGAGCACCGCGACCACATTCTGAAAATCTCGCGCGCGCCCGCGCAGATTCCGGACACCCTCGCGGACGAAGCGCGCAGCATCGCCGGCAAGATCGCGAACGCGCTCGACTATGTCGGCGTGCTCGCCGTCGAGATGTTCGTGCTGGCGAATGGCACCGGGCCGAAGGTGCTGGTCAACGAGATCGCCCCGCGCGTGCACAATTCCGGACACTGGACGCTCGACGGCGCCTCGGTCTCGCAATTCGAGCAGCATATCCGCGCCATCGCCGGCTGGCCGCTCGGCAAGGCGGTACGTCACGGTGAGATCGTCACCATGACCAACCTGATCGGCGACGAGATCAACGACTACGAGAAGTGGCTGACGGTCCCTGGCGCGACCGTGCACATCTACGGCAAGGGCGCGCCGCGCCCCGGCCGCAAGATGGGCCACGTCACCGAAGTCAGGCCGACGAAGGGCAGGTGAAGGGACCGCGGCGCATGCCGCTACCCCGCCTGCGACTAAGCCGTCTTCACGCCTGCGACGACGCCCGCGGGCTCTTCGCTGAGCCAGCGATAGATCACCCCGCCCAGCGCGCCGCCGATCAGCGGCGCGATCCAGAACAGCCAGAGCTGCGACAGCGCCCAGCCGCCGACGAACAGAGCGGGACCCGTGCTGCGCGCCGGGTTCACCGATGTGTTGGTGACGGGAATGCTGACGAGATGGATCATCACCAGCGCGAGCCCGATCGCCAGTGGGGCAAAGCCCACGGGCGCGCGGCCGTGGGTTGAGCCCATGATGATGAACAGGAACATCATGGTCATCACCACCTCGGTGACGAAGCAGACGACCATGCTGTACTGGCCGGGCGAATGCATATCGTAGCCATTCGACGCAAAACCCTTGGTGACGTCGAAGCCGGGCGCACCGCTTGCGATCACATAGAGCAGCTCGGCGGCGACGATGGCGCCACAGACCTGCGCGATCACGTAAGGCAGGATCTGCCCTGTCGGAAAGCGCCCGCCGGCGGCGAGCCCAACGGTGACAGCCGGGTTGAGATGGCAGCCCGAAATGTGTCCGATCGCATAGGCCATGGTGACGACGCTCAAGCCGAACGCCAGGGACACACCGGCGAGGCCGATCCCGACCTGCGGAAAGCCGGCCGCGATCACCGCGCTGCCGCAGCCTGCGAATGTGAGCCAGAATGTGCCGATGGCCTCGGCAGCATATTTCTTCATATCCATGTGGCGTCTCCCCTGATTTTCTGGTTGCCGGCGCACGGCGTCCGGGAACAGCCCGTCCTTGGCGCCAAACCACCCAGATCGGGGCTGCACAGGCGTATTTTCACCCCATTTAGTGGCTGAACTTGGCCCGAAATCGCGCTTGGCCGGTGGACATCAGGGGTTTTGTCTGATACATCCGCGCCCTCAAGGTTAAGGGCTTGCGCTTTTTGCCATCCCCTTTGTCTTACCAGAATTCAAAACCGATCCACTGAAGAGGATGCCGCGTGCAGGTTCTCGTTCGCGATAACAATGTCGACCAAGCCCTCAAGGCGCTGAAGAAGAAGATGCAGCGCGAGGGTATTTTCCGCGAGATGAAGCTCCGCGGTCACTACGAGAAGCCCTCCGAGAAGAAGGCCCGCGAAAAGGCCGAAGCCGTGCGCCGCGCGCGCAAGCTGGCCCGCAAGAAGCTGCAGCGTGAAGGCCTGCTGCCGATGAAGCCGAAGCCGGTGTTCGGCGCTGGCCCCGGCGGTGATCGTGGCGGTCGCGGTGGCCCCGGTGCAGGCGCTGGTGCTGGTCCGCGCGGACCGCGCTGATCCTGCCGGAATTGCAAGGCTGAGTTTTCCAGGATTCTAGTTTCCAATGACGCGGGCCCCGGGCCCGCGTTATTATTTTGTAGCGGTGCCTTTCTGGGACGGGGCACTACAGATGCGGCACCAACGCGCGAGCGAACCGTAGATGGTCTCCCCTTTCCCCAAGCGCGGCCTGGCGCGGCACCGCCGGATCTGGCGCCAGCCGCTGACGCTGACCCTGATGGGGATCGCGCTGTGCGGCTGCTCCTTCGACCTGGGATCACTGATGCCGGAGAAGGAAAAGCCGCAGGAAGCGCCCAAGGCGGCTGCCGCCCCGGAGAGTGCCGTCAGTGCCGGCAATGTCACCGAGGCCCAGGCTCACACCGCAAAGGGCCAGACCCTGGCGAAGGCGGGGGAGACGGCCAGCGCGCTCGACGAGTTCAACCGTGCCGTCGCGCTCGATCCCTATAACGCGCAGGCGCTCTATGGCCGCGCCCTGATCTATCAGGGCAACAACGAGCACAACTTCGCCATCGCCGATTTCAGCGCCGCAAACGGCCTCAATCCGCAAAAGGTCGAGCCGCTGCTCGGCCGCGCCACCAGCTATCTCGCGATCGGCAAGGTCAAGGAAGCGGCGGCCGATCTCGATGAGGCCTCCGAGGCCGATCCGCACAATGCCCAGGTCTGGACCACACGGGGACAGGCCTATGAACGGCTGGGCGACAAGGCCAAGGCGTCGGCGTCCTACAACAAGGCGGTCGCCCTGCGTCCACGTGACGATGCCGCCCGCAGCGGCCTAGCCCGCGTCGGCGGCTGACAGCGCGGCGGGTACCGCTTTTAATCGGGGGTGGAGCTCTTCGGCAGCACCGAGTGGAACATCGACTTCATGCCCGACAGCATGTCGTCCGCGACATTGGTCTTCTTCGGCCGCGGCATGGTGGCGCCGGCATCGGCACGCAGATCGAGCGGCGGCGCGATCACCGGGACCGGGATATCGGCCGGCGGCGTCATCCGGTTCGGATCGTCGTTGCCGACCGAGGCGGTATAGGACGGACCACCATTGCCATATGATTCAGGTGCGGGCGTCGACACCGTGATCGGCGGCGGCAGCGGGCGCACCGCGGACGGCTCCACCGTGACGATCCTCGGGGCCTCGGGCGTGCGCGCGGCTTCCCGGACGGCAGGCTCCTGGGCCCTCTCGGCCGGCTTGGTCTCGAAAGACTTGTTCTCGAAAGACTTGGTCTCGGTGGATTTGGCCTCAGCGGCCTTGGCTTCTGCGGCCTTGGCTTCAGGCGATTTGCGCAGACGCTCGATGGCGGCGCGGGCGAGATCGTTGGCGTCAGGGGTCGCAGCCGGGGATGCGGCGGCCGGCGCCGAATTGGCTTCGACCACCGGAGCTGTTGCCGGGGTCGACTTGGCGGCTGCCTTCTCACGCGCCGCCGGGCGGCCATGCGAGGCGGTGTCGGCGGGAGCAACGTCCGCAGCCTTGGAGTCCGAAGCCTTGGTCTCGGACTTGTCCGCGGGCTTCTCGGCCGCAGCCTTGTCCGTCACGGTCTTCTCGGAGACACCCTTGGCCTTGACGCCGTGTGCGGGAAGGTTGGCGGTGTCCGTGGGCTTGCCGTCGGTGCCGCTCTGAGCAGGCGCCACCACGGCCGCAGGGACATCCGCCGCCGGCTTGGCGTTGATGTAGTGATTGACGATGTACGCCCCGATGATCGTTGCGAGCACCGAGGGTAAAATATCCATCGAGATTTTAGCGAGGTATTTCAGCATTTCTCGGCCACTCCCCGCGCGATCAGATGCGGGAACTTTGGGGCATTGTAAGGGATCAACTGCGACGGATCGATGGCAAAGGTAACGCTTGCCTTACGGCTTCAGCTCGATCTCAAGGAACACGATCTCGGTTGAGGTTTCGTTAAGTACGTCATGTTGGACGCCGGCTTTGCGGAAATAGGATTTTCCGGCCGAAAGCTGCGCCTTGGACCGCTCGCCACCCGGCGCCACGATGGTCATTTCACCGGCGACGACGGGTACGATCACATAGTCCATCCCGTGGGTGTGATGCCCGGTCGCGCTGCCGGGGGCGAGCCGCCATTCGGTCACCCGGACCTCTTCGTTATCGACCTGGACCTCGGACTTGGCGGCAAGCATTGGAAATTCTCCCGGGTAATCGCTTCAGGGCACGAAAACCATGAACACGTAGACGGCAAATACCACCATATGGACCAGCCCGAACAGGACATTGGTCCTGCCCGTGCCGAAGGTCAGCATGCTCAGCAAGAATGTCAGGAACAATAGAGCCGTATTCTGGGGATTGAGGCCCAGCACGAGCGGCTGATCGAGCACATAGGTGGCGAGGCCGACCGCCGGAATGGTCAGGCCGATGGTTGCGAGCGAGGACCCCAGCGCGAGGTTGATGCTCTTCTGGAGGTCATTCTTGCGCGCCGCCGCAATCGCCGAGACGCCTTCCGGCATCAGGATCAGGAGGGCGACGAGGAGGCCCGCGAACGCCGGCGGAGCGCCGATTCGGACGGCGACGGCGTCCACCACCAGCGAGAACTTCTTGGCGAGGAGGACGACCGCCAGCAGCGAGATCAGCAGCAGCACGATGCTGAGCGCCAGCATCCTGCCCGACAGATGGGCCTCCCCGCCCTCGCCGTCCGCTCTCTCGTGAACGAAGTAGTCCTTGTGCAGGACGATCTGCGTGTAGAGAAACACGCCGTAGAGCACGATCGTCGCGAGGTCGACGAAGCCGAGCTGGAGCGTCGAATAGATCGGGCCCGGCGTGGTCAGCGTATAGTTGGGCATGATCAGCGTGATGGTCGCGAGCGCGATCAGCACGCTGAGATAGACGTTGGCCCCCGAGACCTGAAAACCCTGCTCGCCGTACCGCAGGCCGCCGATGAAGACACAGAGGCCGACGAGACCGTTGCAGACGATCATCACGACCGCGAACACGGTGTCGCGCGCAAGCTCCGGCGCCGGCTTGTCGCCCAGCATGATCGTGGTGATCAGCGCGACCTCGATGATCGTCACCGCCAGCGTGAGCAGCAGCGTGCCGTAGGGCTCGCCGATGCGCTCGGCGATCACCTCGGAATGGTGAACGGCCGCGAACACGGTGCCGAACAGGATGACCAGCAGGACGATCGCGAACAGGGCTCCGCCGGCCGTCAGGGTAAAGCCGTAACCGGTCGCGGTCACGATCAGGAACAGCAGCACCGCCAAAGCGGGGAAGATCCATGACGACCGCGGCATCGGTCCGTGTGCGCTCATGCGGGCGATTCCTTCGAAATGCGCAAACGACTATGCGCGAGAAGATCGCACCCGTCAGCCCTTTGCTGCCGTTGACGGGTTCCCGCGCCGTCCCGCCGTCCGCGCCCCCGCGTTACATCGCCTTGACGATGTTCTCGGTGACCTTCTTGGCGTCGCCGAGCAACATCATGGTGTTGTCGCGGTAGAACAGCGGATTGTCGATGCCGGCATAGCCGGAGGCCAGCGAGCGCTTGATGAACATCACCGTGCCGGCCTTCCAGACCTGGAGCACCGGCATGCCGTAGATCGGTGAGGTCTTGTCCTCTTCGGCCGCCGGGTTGGTGACGTCGTTGGCGCCGATCACGAAGGCGATGTCGGCCTGCGCGAACTCCGAGTTGATGTCCTCGAGCTCGAACACCTCGTCGTAGGGCACGTTGGCTTCGGCGAGCAGCACGTTCATGTGGCCGGGCATGCGGCCGGCGACCGGGTGAATGGCGTACTTCACCTCGACGCCTTCCTTCTTCAGGATGTCGCCCATTTCACGCAGCGCGTGCTGGGCCTGCGCCACCGCCATGCCGTAACCGGGCACGATGATGACCTTCTGCGCGTTCTTCATGATGAAGGCCGCGTCGTCGGCCGAGCCGAGCTTGGCCGGCTTCTGCTCACCACTGCCACCGCCGGCCGCGGCGGTCTCGCCGCCGAAGCCGCCGAGGATGACCGAGATGAAGGACCGGTTCATCGCGTGGCACATGATGTAGGACAGGATCGCGCCCGACGAGCCGACCAGCGCGCCGGTGATGATCAGCGCGGAGTTGCCGAGCGTGAAGCCGATGCCGGCCGCGGCCCAGCCGGAGTAGGAGTTCAGCATCGAGATCACGACCGGCATGTCGGCGCCGCCGATCGGGATGATCATGAGCACGCCGAGCGCCAGCGCGATGATGACGATCAGCCAGAAGTCGAGCGCGCTGCCCGACATCACCAGCCCGACGATGAAGACGACGAGCAGAACGGCGAGCACGATATTGATGATGTGGCGGAACGGCAGGATGATCGGCGAGCCGCTCATGCGCGCGGACAATTTCAGGAACGCGATCACCGAGCCGGTGAAGGTCAGCGCGCCGATGGCGACGCCGAGAGACATCTCGACCAGGCTCTGCGGATGGATGTTGCCGGGGGTGCCGATGTCGAAGGCTTCGGGCGCGTAGAACGCGCCGGCGGCGACCAGCACCGCGGCCATGCCGACCAGCGAGTGGAAGGCGGCGACCAGTTCGGGCATCGAGGTCATCGGCACGCGGCGGGCGATCACCGCGCCGACGCCACCGCCGATGGCGATACCGAGGATGACGAGGATCCAGGCCAGGCCGTCCGCCGGCGGATGGCTGGCGAGCGTGGTGGCGACCGCGATCCCCATGCCGACCATGCCGAACAAATTGCCCTGGCGCGACGACGCCGGGCTCGACAGCCCGCGCAGCGACAGGATGAACAGCACCCCCGCCACGAGATACAAGAATGCAGAGAGATTGGCGTTCATCTCAGGTCCCCATTGATCCCTTCAGCCCGAGGTGGCCGCTCACTTCGACTTCTTCTTGTACATCGCCAGCATGCGCTGGGTGACAAGGAAGCCGCCGAAGATGTTCACGCAGGCGAAGATGAGCGCGATGAAGCCGAAGCCGCGTGCCCAGCCCGAGCCGCTCGAAATCATGCCGACGCCAACCGCGAGCAGCGCACCGACCACGATCACCGAGGAGATCGCATTGGTCACGCTCATCAGCGGCGTATGCAACGCAGGGGTCACCGACCACACCACGAAATAGCCGACGAAGACGGCGAGGACGAAGATCGACAGCCTGAAAACGAAGGGGTCGACGAGCTGTGCAGCATGCTCCATGGCGGCTCTCCTTAAGCTTTCGGCTGGAAGTTCGGATGGATCACGGCGCCGTCCCTGGTCAGCGCAGTCGCCTTCACGAGCTCGTCGTCCCAGTTCACGGCGAGAGCCTTGCTGCCCTTGTCGACCATGGTCTCGATGAAATTGAACAGGTTGCGCGCGTACAGGCTGGATGCGGAGGCTGCCACCCGGCCGGCGACATTGGTGTAGCCGACGATCTTGATACCATCGATCTCGGCGACCTCGCCCGGCCTTGCACCCTCGACATTGCCGCCGCGCTCGACGGCGAGATCGACCAGTACCGAGCCGGGCTTCATCGACTTGACCATCTCGGCCGAGACGAGCCTCGGCGCCGGCCGGCCGGGAATGAGCGCAGTGGTGATGACGATGTCCTGCTTCTTGATGTGCTCGGCGGTGAGCGCGGCCTGCTTGGCCTGGTATTCCCTAGACATTTCCTTGGCGTAACCGCCGGCGGTCTGCGCGTTCTTGAATTCCTCGTCCTCGACGGCAAGGAACTTTGCACCGAGCGATTCCACCTGCTCCTTGGTCGCGGGCCGGACGTCGGTCGCGGTGACGACGGCGCCGAGACGGCGCGCGGTCGCGATCGCCTGGAGGCCGGCGACGCCGACGCCCATCACGAACACCTTGGCGGCGGGCACGGTGCCTGCCGCCGTCATCATCATCGGGAAAGCGCGGCCAAAGGCCTCGGCGCCCTCGATCACGGCGCGGTAGCCGGCAAGGTTCGCCTGCGAGGACAACACGTCCATCACCTGCGCACGCGTGATGCGCGGCATCAATTCCATCGCGAAGGCGGAGACGCCGGCATCGGCGATCGTCTTCAGCGCGGCCTCGTTACCGTAGGGATCCATGATGGCGATGACGAGCGCGCCGCGCTTGTACTGCGCGAGTTCGGAGGCCTCGGGGCGCTTCACCTTGATGACGATGTCTGCGTCCTTCAACGCATCGGCGCTGACGGTGGCGCCCGCTGCGGTGAACTCGGAATCCGGCAGGCCCGATTTGAGACCGGCGCCCGGCTCGACGGCGATCTCGGCGCCCAGCGCCTTGAATTTCTTCACCGTATCAGGCGAAGCGGCGACGCGCGGCTCCGACGGATCGATTTCCTTGGCAACGGCGATCTTCATAGGCCCTCCGGCGACGCGGGCAAAAACGCGCACGCGAACTTAGCGTTACTCCCGCAACGTTGGATACCGGTTTTGGAACCGGCTTGTATGCAAATTTTATGAGCACCGACGACGCTGGCGGTGCAGCAGGCGATGGATCAGGTCAGGAAGATCGCCATCAGGATCACGATGAGCGCGACCGAGGCGGTGCCGTACTTCACCAGCCTGATGAAGCCCTCGTAAGTCTGCTCGTGGGCAACGTAGTCGTTGCCGTCGGCGGTGGTGTAGGCCACTTCGCTATGGTCAGCCATTGATTGTCCCCAGTCGAAAGTCGAATTCCAAGGTGGCAATACCGCAAAGCTTCAGGCAGGGCAACGGCAGGCAGGCGCGGTTTTCCCGCAAATCAGCTCATTTGGAATCCAGATTGTCGCGGATCCAGCGCGTCAGGCTCTGCTCGCTGACCTCGCCTGCGGGGGCCCTTAAGCCCGTTCAACAAATGTTTTACGGCCGCCCTACCCCAGATCCAGCACAGCGCACGTGCCCGCCATGATTGTCGGCCGCTCGACGACCGGCCATCCCAGCGCGCGGCGGACCGCGTCGATCGCGGGCTCGCCCGCCTCGGTGAAGCGGGCGGTCCGCGGACTGATGCCGCAGCCGACCGCCACCGGATTATCGCCAGACAGGAAGCCGTGCGCCATGTGGAAGCCCAGCGCGCGGTAGACCTCGAACTGCTCTTCCGAAAAGAACTGGTCCCCCGTGGTTTCGTGCGGGAAGCGGTCGTTTCGCCGCGCATAGTCCCGGATGTAGTCGTTCTCGTCGCCGTTGAGCGACGATTTGACGTATACGAGATAGCCTTGGTCATCCCCCCATAGTCGATGGTGCCGATGGCGACGTGAACGCGAGCTCGGGCGGCCTCGTCATGCTCGTCGGCCGCGCCGGGATCACCCGCCTTGTCGGCATTGCGCGCCATCAGCGCGCGCGTGGACTCGCGAATTGGCGTCCACGGCAGATCGATCCGGACGCCGAGATCGATCCGGGCGTATCGCTGCAGCCGCATCAGGGAGCCGAAGTTCATCGGCGCGTCGGCTTCCGCATCGACCGCGATGATCACCTTGCAGCGGCGGCGGAGCAGCTCGTAGACGCCGAGATTCTCGATATGACCGCCATCCGTCAGGTAGACGCTGTCGCTGTTCTCGTACAGGCGCCCCGATATCTCGGACCAGAAGTAAAGCGGCGTGGAGCGGCGCTGCGGCCGCACGCGATCGTCGACGTAACGTGGATTCTTCAGCCAATAGCCGAGCCGAACGTTGAGAAGCGCGAGCGTCGGCGTCAGCGCCTTGATCGAGCTCGAGCCCATGTTCGCCGAGGCCGCCGCTCCGGAAATCGCCATCGCGGTTGCGAGGTCCAGGCTTTGCTCATCGTCCTGCACCAATCCGGTGGGCGCATAGCCCGTCGCCTCGCTGCCGACATTCAGGGCGGAGAATACGAAGAAATCCGCATTGCGGCCGCGCCGGTTGGCAAAGTCCGAGCCTTGAATATTCAGTGCCGTATTGATGAGCTGATAGGGCGCGTGCAGCCTGGGCGCAGCTGATTGCCCCGGAATGCGGTCCCCCTCGACCGGAGCCGCGTAGAGATCGGTCAGCTTCATGCGATCGAGCGTTCTGAAATCGCGCCCTTGATCGAGGCTGGCTTCGGCGCGCGCGATACCGCCGTCCGCCGAGCGCGTCGGATCGAACAGGAAAGCCTTGCTCAGCCGATCGCGATAGAGCCGATGCAGCGAGTTCGCATTCGGCGTCAGGCAAAACGAGACGGCGAACAGAACGACCCCGGCAAACGTGTACAGGATCACCATCGGAAGACTGAACGAA
Organism: Bradyrhizobium betae; assembly: GCF_008932115.1. Taxonomy (NCBI): domain Bacteria; kingdom Pseudomonadati; phylum Pseudomonadota; class Alphaproteobacteria; order Hyphomicrobiales; family Nitrobacteraceae; genus Bradyrhizobium; species Bradyrhizobium betae. Next base: position 4,388,435 of record NZ_CP044543.1, on the reverse strand, counting down.
TAGGAGAGTTCTGAAGCTGTCCCCCGGAACAGGCCGGGAAGCTGCACCTGAACCACATGCCCTGCTTTCTGCGCCAGGAACAGCAGCCAGGCGGGAGCATGCCAGGTGGGCGTCAACCGCTCGCTATCCGCCACGACCGGCGGCGCAGCCTTCGGCGTGATCTCGGCCGACAGGATTCCCTTGCTGGCATCGAACTGGATCTTGCCGGCCAGGCTGCCGGACGGCGTGTTCGATTTGGCGTTGGCCAGGCACTCTCTTTGCGAAACGGCGCCCAGCGCAGACGGGCACCGCTCGAACAGGTCGTTGGAGATGCCCCAATACGACAGATAGAGGTATGCGACCCAGATGACGAGCGGAAGCGCGAGGCCCGCGATCCACAGGGCGACCCTGGCGACGACCGCAAGCAACAGTGAACCCCATTGCGAGGATGCGCTGTTGCCCTTCAACAATTCCACGAATTGCTGCCTGAATGCGGTGACGAAGACACCGATCGGCGCGGCCACCGCCGCGAGCGACTTGATCCAGGTGATCGCGACTGCGGCGGCCGGTCCGCCGATCGCGCTGCTCTCGGCGACGTCGAACATTTGCCCCAGCATGAAGGGCTGAAACTCGAAGAAGGCGATGACGGCCAGCAGCACGAGGAAGGTCGCGCCCATGCTCGGCCAGTGCGAACGGAACTCCTGTCGCTTTCCGGGACTTGCGAACGACTGCTTGAGAGCCCATCCGAAAAACAGGACGACTCCGATGATTGCGATCGAAAGTGTCAGCGCAAAGTGCTGAACCTTGAGAAAGCGCGCGAAGTCGCACGCAACGCCCAGCAACAGCGTGATCCCGGCAATGTAGGCGAAGACGACGCTGGGGCCGTTGCCGCGAATGGAGCGCGAGGTGAAATAGGCGAGCCCGCTGCAAAGCAGCATCACGAAGGCGATCGCCAGGCCGAATGTGCTGAAGCCGTAACGGTCGATGACGCTGAAATCATGCAGCTCGCATAATGTGTGATTGTCGAGGCTGACACCGAAGATGTTCGCAACCGTCAGGCAACTTCGCAACGGCGTGGACCAGATCGTGACGGCGGCAAGCAGCAGCACGATCGGCAACGTCAGCCCGATATTGGCGACCAGTCCACGCACGACGATCGCAACTCCGGTCAGGAGATCGCGGGCGCCGGCCGGAATCAGATAATTGGAATAGTTGCGGAGATGTCCGACCGAAGGCGTGTCGCTGATCTCGGCGGCCGTAGCGGTCCCGCCGACCGGCCTTTCGCCGAATACGAATCGCTGCGCCTTTGTCATGGTGGCGCAGAGAGAGGTGCCGATATAGCCGCCGCCCGACACCGTGGAGAGATAATCGATCCGCCCGATCAGATCGTGGTGGTTCAACGCCTGCAGCACGCCGAGGCAGACGGCCGACGAGCGAATGCCGCCCCCGGACAATGCGAGCCCGGTGACGTCGAGCAACTGGCAGGCTTCAAGGCTGTCGATATCGAGGCGTCGGTCAGGCTCCCGCCGCGTGTTGATCGCAGCGATTTCATCGCGAACGATCTGATGGTGCTTTTCGCACCAGGGCGTTTCCTCGTCGACCGCGGCAGCGTTCTTTGACGCCGGAACCGGCGCGGCAGATCCCTGATCGAGCATGGGTGCCTCCCCAGGCGGAAATCGATCAATCGACAATCAAAAGTTGAAAATGACTTTCGCAATATCTCTTGGGTTAGTCTTGGGCGCGCCGCGAACGTTCAATCTCACGTCGCAAAATCACGGGCTACCCACCGGGGGCCCTAAGCGCGCACGGATGGAACTCGCATCGGCACCGCAAAAAACTCGCGGCGCCGCAGGCTCGCGACATCAAATCGCAACTATGACCAGCAAGGAACTCGCGCCCGCCTCAGCCCATCGCTTCCAGCTCGTCGATCATCCCGGCGATGACGCTCAGGCCGCCGTCCCAGAATTTGGGATCCTTGGCATCGAGACCGAACGGCCGCAGCAGTTCGGAATAGTGCTTGGTGCCGCCGGCCGCGAGCATGTCGAGGTAGCGCTCGGCAAAGCCTTCGGCGGCGTTCTCGTAAACGGCGTACAGCGAGTTCACGAGACAATCGCCGAAGGCATAGGCGTAGACGTAGAAGGGCGAATGGATGAAGTGCGGGATGTACATCCAGTAGTTCTCGTAACCCGCCTTGATCTCGATCGCCGGCCCGAGGCTCTCGCCCTGCACCGAGAGCCAGATCTCGCCGAGCCGCGTCGCGGTCAGTTCGCCGTTCTTGCGCTCGGTGTGGACCGCGCGCTCGAAGGAATAGAACGCGATCTGCCGCACCACGGTGTTGATCATGTCCTCGACCTTGCCGGCGAGCAGCGCCTGGCGCTGCCTGGCGCTCTTGGTCTGCGCCAGCAGCCGCCGGAAGGTCAGCATTTCGCCGAACACGCTCGCGGTCTCGGCCAGCGTCAGCGGCGTCGGCGCCATCAGCGCGCCGTTCTTCGCCGCCAGCACCTGATGCACGCCATGGCCGAGCTCGTGCGCGAGCGTCATCACGTCGCGCGGCTTGCCCTGGTAGTTCATCAGCACGTAAGGGTGCGCCGACGGCGTGGTCGGATGCGAGAACGCGCCCGGCGCCTTGCCGGGACGCACCGGCGCGTCGATCCAGCGGTCGGTGAAGAAGCGCTCGGCGATATCGGCCATTTGGGGCGAGAAGCCGCGATAGGCGGTCAGCACCATGTTCCGCGCGTCCGGCCAGCCGATGGTGTCGGTCGCCGCAAAGGGCAGCGGCGCGTTACGGTCCCAATAGGCCAGCCGCTTCTTGCCGAACCACTTCGCCTTCAGCGCGTAGTAGCGATGCGACAGCTTCGGATAGGCCGCGCGTACGGAGGCGACCAGCGCATCCACCACCTCGCGCTCGACGCGGTTGTTCAGATGGCGGGAGTCCGCGACGTCCTTGAACCCGCGCCAGCGGTCGGAGATGTCCTTGTCCTTGGCCAGCGTGTTGGTGATCAGCGCGAAGGTGCGCTCATTGGCCTTGAAGGTCTTTGCCAGCGCCTCGGCCGCAGCCTTGCGCTTGGCGCCGTCGCGGTCCGCCAGGAAATTCAGCGTCGGCTCGATCGCCAATTCCTTGGACCCGACCTTGAAGCGCAGGCCGGAGATGGTCTGGTCGAACAGCCGGTTGAAGGCGGAATAGCCGGTTTGCGACTTCTCGAGGAAGAGCTGCTCGAGCTTGTCGTCGAGCTGGTACGGCTTCTCCTTGCGCAGATCCTCGATCCACGGACGGTAATAAGCCAGCTCGGGGGCTTGCATCGCGCGGTTCAAGATATCGTCATCGACGCGGTTGAGCTCGAGCGCGAAGAACAGAAGATGAGTCGACGCCGCCGTCAGCCGCTCCGACACATCGCCGTAAAATTTTGAAATCTTGGGGTCAACGCTGTCGCCGGCATGAACGAGGCCGGCATAGGAACCGAGACGGCCGGCGAGATCGTCGATCGCCTCATAGCGCCGCACGGCTCCCGCGAGCCATTTTCCGCCATCTTCGTTTGCTGTCCCTGTCGCGAGCTTGCCCTTGTAGTCGGTCTCGAAGGCGACGCAATCGGCATCCATCTTTTCGAGATCGCGCACCACTTCCGGCGCGTCGATCCCGGAATAGAGATCGGCGAGATTCCACTCCGGAAGCTTGCCGGTCTTGCTCACAGGCTTTGCGGACTTGGAGGACTTTGCCTTGGCGGCAGATTTCTTGACGGCAGACGTCTTGGCGGCTGGCTTGCGAAGAGCGGGCTTCTTGAGGGCAGACTTCTTGAGGGCAGACTTGTTGAGGGCAGACTTGGAGCGCGAATTCATTGTGTGGGAAACCTGTGTTCAACAATCGCGACGGCGGACGGGGGCATCAAGGTTTAAGAGTGCGTTAATCGGCTTCGGCCAGAGTGCCCCGATTCGAGACAGATAGTAGTAGCGTGCGGGGAACACCATGGCTGCCAGTATTTTGATCGCCGACGACGACGCTGTGGCCCGCCGGCTGGTCGAGAACATGGTGCAGAAATGCGGCTATGAGACGATCGTCGTGGACTCCGGCGACGCCGCGATCGCCGCCCTCACCGCCCCCGATGCACCGGCCATCGACGGTGTCATCCTCGATCTCGTGATGCCCGGCCTCGACGGCATGGGCGTGCTGGCGAAAATCCGCGAAGCCGGCCTCAGCCTCCCCGTCATCGTGCAGACCGCCCATGGCGGCATCGACAATGTGATCTCCGCCATGCGCGCGGGCGCAGCCGATTTCGTCGTCAAGCCGGTCGGCATGGAGCGGCTCCAGGTCTCGCTTCGCAACGCCCTCAACGCCTCCGCGCTCAAGGGCGAATTGCAGCGCATCCGTCACAGCCGCGAGGGCCGGCTGACCTTCTCCGACATCATCACGCGCGCCGAAGCGATGGCGCCGGTCATGCGCACCGCGCAGAAGGCGGCGGGCTCCTCGATCCCCGTGCTGATCGAGGGCGACTCCGGCGTCGGCAAGGAGATGTTCGCGCGTGCCATCCACGGCAGCGGCGAGCGCAAGGCAAAGCCTTTCGTCGCGGTCAATTGCGGCGCGATCCCCGACAATCTCGTGGAGTCCATCCTGTTCGGCCACGAGAAGGGCGCCTTCACCGGTGCCACCGAACGCCACACCGGCAAGTTCGTCGAAGCCCATGGCGGCACGCTGTTCCTGGACGAGGTCAGCGAGCTGCCGCTGACCGCGCAGGTCAAGCTGCTCCGCGCGCTCCAGGAAGGCGCGGTCGAGGCGGTCGGCGGACGCAAGCCGGTCAAGGTCGACGTCCGCATCATCTCGGCAACCAACCGCAGGCTGCTGGAGCGGGTGAAGCAGGGACACTTCCGGGAGGATCTGTTCTATCGCCTCCATGTGCTGCCGCTGACGATCCCCTCGCTGCGCGCCCGTCGCGAGGACATCCCGCATCTGCTGCGGCATTTCCTGGCGCGCTTTGCGGCCGAGGAGAACCGTCCCATCGCCGGCATCAGCGGCGAGGCGGTCGCGCACCTCGCCCAGCTCGACTGGCCCGGCAACATCCGCCAGCTCGAAAACGCGGTCTACCGCGCGGTGGTCATGAGCGAGGGCGAGCAGCTTGGCCTTGGCGACTTCCCCCTGCTCTCCTCGCAGCCGCATCCCGAAACGGACATTCCGACCGCACCGTTGATGCTGGAGCCAATCGCGGCGCCCTCGATGGTATCAGGTAATGAAATACCGATTGCTCCGTTCCCCCAGACCGGATCGCTTTCCATCCTGACCCCGACCGGCGACATCCGCCCGCTGGAGGACATGGAGAACGAGATCATCCGCTTTGCGATCTCGCACTATCGCGGGCAGATGTCCGAGGTCGCCCGCCGCCTCAAAATCGGCCGGTCCACCCTCTATCGCAAACTCGACGAAGCCGGGGTTCCCGGCCATGGCGGGAAAAGCGGCGAGGAGACGCACTGAACCTCATGCGAACGGAGGTTCGCGTGACCCTGCGAGACCGGCGTAAGCCGTTCGCATGACGGCGGAATTCGACGGCGGCTTGAACCGTGACTTGGAAGTGACAGACACAGGGAAAAGCGCGCGGCAGAGGCGCACAATCCGTTGCCAACGCGCTTCCTTGAAGTCAGTTTGTCGTGAGTTGTCCCGGGTAGCGCTGGCTGCATAAACGGGGCCTGTATATCGTCTGCGTAGGAATCGTTGCGTGCAGGCGTGCAACTTTCGAGAGGCCGGCGCAGTTTAGCCGAAGCTCAATAGGCGATAACGAAGCTGTTCCACGAGGGACAGTTCACCCGAGGGGTGTGACACAATGCGTGACTGTTTGAACCACCGTGCAGGCTTTGACCGCGTTTTGATGACGGTCGCGGCAACCTTCCTCACGGTATCGGCCAGCTCGGCCCTGGCACAGGATCAGGCGCGCAGCAGCGCCGCCGAGCTCGCGATCGAAGCCGCGATCCCACGCCCCGAGCCGGCAAACGTCGCCCCCCCGACCGCAGCGGACATCAAGCTCGACAGCACCGCCACGGTGCAGGACTCCGCGAAGGAGCAGACCAAGGAACCCGTGAAGGCCGAAGCCGCACCGGCACCTGCCAAGGTCGACACCAAGCCTTCCGACGTGGCCACCACGCCCGCGCCCGAGGCGCCGAAGAGCGAGACGGCCAAATCTGAACCAGCCAAATCTGAACCAGCCAAGTCTGAACCTGTAAAGGCCGAAACTGCGACGGCAACGCCGGCTGCGCCTGCGGCCCCCGCCGCAGCAGCTCCCGCCGCGGAGCCGGTGAAGGCTGCGAGCAACGTTCCCGCCGCGGACCAGCCGGTCGCCGACAAGCTCAAGGACATCATCGGCGCCAAGACCTCGCGCCATTTCGACCGCAAGAACGAGCGCGCGGCGGTCGAGAAGTTCTACGGCGCACGTGACTTCGCGCCGGTCTGGACGCAAGGCGGCAGCCTGACCGCTGCGGCCAAGGGCGTGATCGCGCGGCTGAAGGATGCCGCCTCGGACGGCCTCAATCCGGCCGACTATCCGGTGCCGGATTTCGCCGCCGCCACTAACCCCGATGCGCTCGCCGATGCCGAGCTGAAGCTCACCGCCAGCATGTTCGACTATGCGCGCCAGGCCCAGAGCGGCCGCATGCACTGGTCCCAGGTCAGCGGCGACATCCTCTATCCCGAGCATCCGGTCGATCCGGGCGAGGTGCTCGCCAAGATCACGACCGCGACCGACGCCTCCGCTGCGCTCGACAGCTACAACCCGCCGCAGAAGCTCTACAAGGAACTGAAGGCCAAGCTCGCAGAGCTCCGCGGCCAGGGCAACGGCCCGGTGATCGAGATCGCCGACGGTCCGGCGCTGAAATACACCCCGGCCGGCAAGAAGCAGGCTGAAATCGTCGTGGAAGATCCGCGCGTGCCGCAGCTCCGCGCCAAGCTCGGTCTCGCCGAGAACGTCAGCGACACCCGCTATGACGCGGCGGTCGCCGAAGCCGTGCGCAAATTCCAGAACAGCGCCGAGCTGAAGGCGACCGGCATCCTCGACGACAAGACCGTCAAGGCGATCAATACGCCGAAGCGCGACAAGCAGATCGACGTCGTGCTGGTTAACATGGAGCGCTGGCGCTGGCTGCCGCGCGACCTCGGCGTGCCCTCGCTGGGCGATGCCTATGTCATTCTGAACATTCCCGACTACACGCTGAAGGTGATGCAGCGCGGCCAGCAGGTCTGGACCACCCGCGTCGTCACCGGCAAGCCGGGCACGCATGCGACGCCGCTGCTGACCGAGACGATGAAATACATCACGGTCAACCCGACCTGGAACGTGCCGCCGTCGATCGTCTACAATGAATATCTGCCGGCGCTTCAGCAGGACCCGACCGTGCTCCAGCGCATGGGACTCAAGCTCGAGCAGAACCGCGACGGCTCGGTGCACATCTCCCAGCCGCCCGGTGAAGCCAACGCGCTCGGCCGCATCCGCTTCAACTTCCCGAACAAGTTCCTGGTCTATCAGCACGACACGCCGGACAAGAACCTGTTCGCGCGGGACGATCGCGCCTTCAGCCACGGCTGCATGCGGGTGCAGAACCCGGATCAGTACGCCTCGGTTCTACTCAACATTGCCTTGCCGAACGAGAAGTACACGCCGGAGCGCGTGCGCAGCATGTACGGCAAGAGCGAGATCGACCTGAAATTCCCGACCCCGATCCCGGTCAACATCACCTATCAGACCGCGTTCGTGGATGACGGCGGCAAGCTTCAATTCCGCAAGGACGTCTATGGCCGCGACGCGACCATGATCAACATCCTGAAGAACAGCCGCGGCAAGGACCTCGAGAACATCGTGGCTCACTCGCAGCCGAGCTATTCGCGCCCGGCGACGACGCTGCCGAACGGCGTGGCGGTGGCCAACAATGGCGGCTCGTCCGGCCCGAACTTCTTCGAGCGGCTGTTCGGGGCCCCGACCCCGCCGCCGGCTCCGGTCGGCCGCCGTCCCCAGCAGCAGAGGGTATTCACCCGCTGAGCCCGGCTCGGACCAGGCGCCTCATTTCCTGAAATTCTGCAATAAAATCAGCGACCCCGTCCCCTGGATGGGGTCGCTTAACGTTAACCATTCTCCACCTGACCTCAGGCGGCGGGCGTTTTTTTGCCACACTCAACCGGTTAGGTTTGTATTCTGACTTGGTTTGGGGGCGGGAAGGTCAACCTCAAATTAACCTTCTCGCTTTAAGAAAGCGTTCACCCTCTTTCGCGCGCTAACGGGGTTGGCGGGAGAGTCCATTTTGAACGCTCGGTCGACTGGGTGGGCTCTAACGTGCTGACTGGTCTCGCACGCCAATTCGCGGTGCTGTCGTTGTCCCATGCGGGAGTGAAGGCCGGATCCCGGATCGGCCTCGCTTCCGTATTGCTGTTTGCTGCCGGAGGCTCGGTTCACAACGCCGCCGCGCTGAACGAGACCAAGACGCTCTCCTTCCACCACACCCATTCCGGCGAAGACCTCACCGTCACTTTCAAGCGCGACGGGCGCTATGACGAAGCGGCGCTGAAGCAGCTCGATCATTTCCTGCGCGACTGGCGCACCCAGGACGAGACGGTCATGGACCGTCACCTGTTCGACATCCTCTGGGAAGTCTATCGCGACGTCGACGGCAAGCAGCCGATCCAGATCATCTCCTCCTATCGCTCCCCCGCCACCAACGCCATGCTTCGCCGCCGCTCCTCCGGCGTGGCGCGCTTCAGCCAGCACATGCTGGGGCATGCGATGGACTTCCACATTCCGGGCGTGCCGCTGGAGCAGATCCGCTTCGCCGGCCTACGCCTGCAGCGCGGCGGCGTCGGCTTCTACCCGACCTCTGGCTCGCCCTTCGTGCATCTGGACACTGGCAGCATCCGGCACTGGCCGCGCATGACCCATGACCAGCTCGCCCGCGTCTTCCCGGATGGAAAGACGGTGCATGTCCCGACCGACGGCACGCCGCTGAAGGGCTATGAGCTCGCCAAGGCCGAGATCGAGCGCCGCGGCAACGGCGACGATGCCGGCAGCGGCAAGTCGAACTTCTTCGCCGCCCTGTTCAAGGGCAAGCCGGCTCCGGCCTCCAGCAGCAGCGACGAGGATGACGAGGGCGCACCCGCGCCGGCCGCCAAGCCCGCCGCGCCGACATTGGTCGCCGCCGCAGCCAAACCTGCTGAAGCAAAGCCCGCCGAACCGGTGCCGACGCCGCGCGCCAAACCGTCGATTGCCGCCACGATCCAACTCGCCTCGGCCGATGCGCAGATCGTTGCGCCACCCAAGCCGAAGCCGGCGCCCGTGGCTGACAAGTCTACCGCCGGCAAGCCCGAGACTCCCACCGACATCATCAATGCGCGCGGCTTCTGGGATACCCCGGCCACGCCGCAGCAGGCGACGCCCGCCCAAGTGGCTGCGCTCAGGGCGCGCCAGGCCCTTGCTCAGGCCACCGATCCGCAAGCGACCGCCAGCGTCTCCAGCGCGGCCTATCAGGCATTGGCCTATGCGCCGGCGTCGGCCTCTCCGGTCGACCGCGCCAACGTCGTCGCCGCCTCCGCGCCGATCCCGCGCGCAGCCCGTCCCGCCGCCGCGACGCGCAGCCTCGCGCCTGCAACCGAGATCAACACCGTTGTCGGCAAGAGTGTCGATGGCGCAGTCGCCACCGCAACCCGCCTCTCGGCGGCCAAGGGCGAGAGCATCTGGCTCAAGATCGTGATGCTGTCGCCGAGCGCCCGCCGCGCGATGTCGGTGACGCTGATGGGCGAGCTCGATACCGCCGCGCTGCGTAACTATTTCGTCAAGCCGCAGGCCGTGGTCGCGATGGGCTTTGCCGACGATCCGATGCAAGGCCTGTCCTGCGACAGCTTCACGGGCACCGCCACCGCGAAGCTCCAGACGACGTCGTTCGTCGTGCGGACAGCGGCGCTGCGCTGAGGCGGACAGCTATCTCCACGAACTCAGTCTCGTAGATGGGGTAACGGGCCCCGGAGGCCTTCCAGTCAAGCCGCGCTAGCTACGGCGCTATTTTGATTGCGCGCGTCGCGCGGCTTGACTGGAAGGCCTCCGGGGCCCGTTACCCCATCTACGGCAGCGGTGCTTGAGGCGATACGCCTCAGAGCATTCCCAGCGCCTGCATGTAGGTCTCGAGAATCGTCTCGGCCTCGGCGCGCTCGTTGGGGTCCTGCTTGCGCATCCGCACGATGGTGCGCAGCGCCTTGACGTCGTAGCCGTTGCCCTTGCTCTCGGCATAGACGTCGCGAATGTCGTCGGAGATCGCCTTCTTCTCTTCCTCCAGCCGCTCGATGCGCTCGATGATGGATTTGAGCTGGTCCTTGGCAAATTTCGTCGCGGGCTCGTCGTCGCGGACGGCGGCGGAGGTGGCCATCTTGGTACTCCCAATGGAACTGGCAAAACGAGGTGACGCCGGCATCCTCACCGCGCGTGCTGGATAGACCCTTAGGGTTGGCGCTCCCCGCGTTCAAGCAAGCATCGCGCTCGTCCACAGCGCGCCCACAGGAGATCACGTCGTCATTCCGGGGCGATGCGAAGCATCGAACCCGGAAGCTCGAGATTCCGGGTTCGGCCTGCGGACCGCCCCGAAATGACGGAACGAAATGACTCAGTGCCCGTGGGGATGGACCTTCTTCATCGCCTCGATCTGCTCGGGCGTCGCCGTGCCCTGGTATTTCGACTTCCAGGTCTCGTAGGACATGCCGTAGACGGCCTCGCGGCTCTCGTCCTTGCTCAAGGCGACGCCCTGGGCGTCGGCGGCGTCCTTGAGCCAGTTGGATAGGCAGTTGCGGCAGAAGCCCGCCAGATTCATCAGATCGATGTTCTGAACGTCGGTCCGCGTCTTCAAATGATCGACCAGGCGCCGGAAGGCGGCCGCCTCGAGCTCCGTTCTGGTTTTGTCGTCGATTGCCATGGCTGGACCTCTCGGCTGTACCCTTAATGGTGGTCACCCTTACGGGATCAGGTGGGGTTTTGTCACAGATTTTGCCATATCACGGCGCAAACGGCCGCTGGGCCGACAATCGGGCAATTCCCCGGCCCTACGCCAAATCGTCAATGATCTGATATAGCTTCCGCGACAATGATCGCCGAATCTCCCCGCTCCCCCCTTCGCCTGCTCGCCCGGTTGGTCCCGGTGCTGGTGGTTGGCCTGCTGTGCCTCTGGGCCAGCCCGGCCTCCGCCGATTTCCGGCTCTGCAACAACACCTCGAGCCGCGTCGGCATTGCGCTCGGCTACAAGGACGCCGAGGGCTGGACCACCGAGGGCTGGTGGAACATCTCGTCCCGCTCCTGCGAGACCCTGCTGCGGGGAACGCTGGTCGCCCGCTACTATTACATCTACGCGATCGACTATGACCGCGGCGGCGAATGGTCGGGCCAGGCCTTCATGTGCTCGCGCGACAAGGAATTCACCATCCGCGGCACCGAGGATTGCCTCGCGCGCGGCTACGACCGGACCGGCTATTTCGAGGTCGACACCGGCGAGCAGCGGGCCTGGACGGTGCAGCTCACCGACGCAAACGAGCAGCCGTCGCGGCAGCAGCGCGTGCCCGGCCTGCCCGGCCCGGTGGGCCCGGGTGGCGGCGTTCCTGGTTTGCCCAACGGTCCGCCCGGTGCTACGCCCCCGGGCTCGCCCGGCCTGTCACCCCCGCCTGGAAATAAGCCATGAGGCGTCTTCGCCGTATCAAGATTCTCGCGACGCTCGGACCTGCCTCTTCGGACCTTGCGATGATCCGCCGCCTGTTCGAGGCCGGCGCCGACCTGTTCCGCATCAACATGAGCCACACCCCGCATGACAAGATGCGGGAGCTGGTGGCGACGATCCGCAATGTCGAAAGCAGCTATGGCCGGCCGATCGGCATCCTGGTCGACCTGCAGGGCCCCAAGCTCCGGCTCGGCGCCTTCGCCGAGGGCGCGGTGCAGCTCCAGAACGGCCAGACCTTTACCCTCGATTCCGACAAGGCGCCGGGCGATGCCACGCGCGTCAATCTCCCGCATCCGGAGATCCTGGCCGCGCTGCGGCCGGGCCATTCGCTGCTGCTCGACGACGGCAAGGTGCGCCTGATCGCGGAGGAGACCTCGAAGGAGCACGCGGTGACGCGCGTCGTGGTCGGCGGCCGGATGTCCGACCGCAAGGGCGTCAGCCTGCCCGACACCGACCTGCCGGTCTCGGCGATGACGCCCAAGGACCGCGCCGACCTCGAAGCGGCGCTGGTCACCGGGGTGGACTGGATCGCGCTGTCCTTCGTGCAGCGCGCCGACGACGTGCTCGAGGCCAAGAAGATGATCCGCGGCCGCGCCGCCGTCATGGCCAAGATCGAGAAGCCGCAGGCGATCGACCGTCTCGCCGACATCCTCGAGGCCTCGGACGCGCTGATGGTGGCGCGCGGCGACCTCGGCGTCGAACTCCCGCTCGAGCGGGTGCCGAGCCTGCAGAAGCAGATGACGCGCATGGCGCGCCGCGCCGGCAAGCCGGTGGTGATCGCAACCCAGATGCTGGAATCGATGATCCAGTCGCCGGTGCCGACCCGCGCCGAAGTCTCCGACGTCGCCACCGCCGTCTATGAAGGCGCCGACGCCATCATGCTGTCGGCGGAATCGGCGGCCGGCAAATTTCCGGTCGAGGCGGTCGCGACCATGAACCGCATCGGCGAGGAGGTCGAGCGCGACCCGATCTATCGCTCTGTGCTCACCGCTCAGCGCCCCCCGCCGGAAACGACCGCCGGCGATGCCATCGCCGACGCCGCGCGGCAGATCGCCGAGACGCTCGACCTGCCCGCGCTGATCTGCTGGACCAGCTCGGGCTCGACCGCGGTGCGCGTCGCGCGCGAGCGGCCGAAGCCGCCGATCGTGGCGATCACGCCCAACATCACCGCCGGTCGCCGGCTCGCCGTCGTCTGGGGCGTGCATTGCGTGGTGGCGGACGATGCGCGCGACCAGGACGACATGGTGAGCCGCGCCGGCCAGATCGCCTTCCGGGACGGCTTCGTCCGCGCCGGCCAGCGCGTGATCATCGTCGCCGGCGTGCCGCTCGGCATCCCCGGCACCACCAACATGGTGCGCATCGCGTCGGTCGGCCCCGAGGGCGACGCGAATATCTAGGGCCGCCGGTGCGGCCCAAACAAAAACCTCGAAAACAACCCCATGCACAGTAGCCGGCGCATCCGGCTGGTTTGCTCAGGCTTTGCGAAAAGGCGCGCTCAGGCAATGACCTGAGCGCGATCAGGTCTCAGCCCCGCTTCCCGTCCGGCTTTCAGGCGCCGACCAGCGCTTTTGCGGTCGGCAGCAGCGTCTGCTGCACCACCAGGCCGCGAGCCCGGGCGTCCATGACGCCGACGGCGCGGAGCGCCAGCAACGTCACGGTCTGGACGGCGTCGCGCATCCTGGCGGGATCCTCGAGATTGTCGGGCGCGAGCGGCCCGACCAGCGCCTCATGCAGCGCGCCGAGCAGCGCGGTCGCGGCAAGCGCGGTGTCCTGCGCCGGCAGATGACCGGCGCGCACGGCGGCGTCGATCCGGGCGACGATCTCGCCCGCGATCTCGCGGCGGCTGGCAAGGCGGGAGGCGCTGACGTCGACATCGACAGGCTCGGCGAGGATGCCCCAGGCCAGCCGGCGCTGCGACAGGGTATGGACCGCCACCGTGGTCACGGCGGCCGCCAGCGCCGAGGACGGCCCGGGCGCGGCTTCAGCCGCCCGGCGGATCGCCGCGAGCTCGTCGCGCGAGACCTCGGCAATCAGTTCGGAAATCAGCTCGGCCTTGGAGGGGAAGTAGCGGTAAACGGTGCCGGCCGCGACATTGGCCCGGACCGCGACCGGCGCGATCTGCACCGCCGCCATCCCGCCTTCCGACGCAGCCTCGCGCGCCGCCGCCAGTATCGCACTGCGCCGCGCCGCAAGGCGCTTCACCACTTGATGCGTTCGCCGATAAACCATGGCGCGCTTCCTGTCCCACACGCCTGCCGCACGCCCGCGGCCGAACGCTTCGTCACTGCAAAAGATGCAAATCGCCCCGCAAGGACTGAACAACTATTCAGAGTAGATGACAAGATGCAAATGCGTGGAGCGTCACGGCGAACGGACGGGAGCGCCAAAGCCAACGACCACGGCCAACGACGACGGCTCCAAAACGCGGGCATTGGAGGCAGGAGAGCTCCCACAGCGTCATGCCGCGACCGGAAAAGAACACCAAAAGAAAAGAGCCCCGTCCAGGACGGGGCTCTCGAAACTCTCAGGTCGTCCGGTCTTACTTGAGGCTGGACGAGATCGAGCCGAACTTGGTGTTCAGCGAAGTGCCGAGGTTGTTGACGACGGTGATGATCGCCAGCGCGATGCCGGCGGCGATCAGGCCGTATTCGATGGCGGTGGCGCCGGATTCGTCCTTCACGAAACGCGAAACGAGGTTCTTCATAACTGCTCCCAAAGAGTACACGAGGCTACAACTGGTCTGGTCTTTCCGGCTTCCCAGCGCCGCCCGACCATGGAACCGAACGTAGAGGCAAAGAATTGCGCCGCAGTTAATTCGACTGCGTAAACACGAAGCGGATTGCACGTATTCGACGATGGTAAACCGGAATTAAAAACAATCCGTTAAATCGTCGATACAGGCAGCGACGCCGCCGGCGATTTACCCGAAGTTATGACCGCGCGTGGTCCAATGCCTCCGCTCGACCAGAAGCGCGATGAGAGTAAATCGTTCATCGCGCTTCAGGTTATTGTTCGAGCATGATCTTTCCGGAAAGCCGCGACACACTTTTCCGGACCATGCTCGGGTCGACGAGAACAAGCAGGACAACGAGGCGGCATGTCCCTTTCCTTTGCCAACAGCATCGCGGTGCAGAGCCGCGCGCGCGCACTGGTACCGCTGTGCGTCGGTGCCGGCACCTATCTGTTCTTCTTCTTTACCGGTGACACGCTGCTTCAGGACTCCGACTCGTTCTGGCAGATCAAGATCGGGCAGTGGATCCTCGATCACGGCGCAATGCCGTATACGGACTTCTATTCCTTCACGCGGCAAGGCGAAGCCTGGATCTCGACGTCGTGGCTGTCGCAGGTGCTGTTCGCCTTCTCCTATGCGCAATGGGGCTGGGCAGGTCCCGTGATCGTCACCGCGATCGCGGTCGCGCTCACCGCCGCAATCCTGGTCCATCTACTCGAAACGCAGATCAGGGCGCCGCGCGCGGTGCTGTTTGCGATGCTGGCGCTGGTGCTGTCGCTGCATCACGTGCTGGCGCGTCCGCATATTCTCGCATTTCCCGTGATGGTCGCGTGGGTCGGCCTGCTGATGGCGGCCGCCGACCGCAGAAGCGCGCCGTCCTGGACCTGGCTGCCGCTGATGGCGCTGTGGGCGAATTTGCATGGCGGCTTCGTGCTCGGCCTCGCGCTGATCGGTCCGATCTCGCTCGAGGCGGTCGAGCATGCGGAGAAGGGACAACGGCTTCGGCTGTTCATGCGCTGGGTGCTGTTCGGTGTCGGCGCGCTGATCGCGAGCTGCTGCACGCCTTACGGCTGGCGAACGCTGATGGGAGCGACCAACATCCTCAGCCTCGGCGAGCTGCTGTCGCTGATCTTCGAATGGATGCCGGCGAACTTCGCGACCTTCAACGCGTTCGAAGGCGCGCTGTTCGGCCTGATCGCGCTCGGCTATTATCGTGGCCTCGTGCTCTCGGCGCCCCGGATCTTCCTGATCCTGTTCCTGACCTGGAGCGCGCTGACCCATGTCAGAAGCATCGATGCCTTTGCCTTCCTGGTGCCGCTGGTGCTGGCAAAGCCGCTCGGCGAGATGCTCCCGCGCCCGCCGGCGGAAGCCGCCGGCGCCGACCGCTGGCCGGCGCGCACCGTCACCGCATTCGCCGCGCTGATGATCGTGGCCGCAGGCTGGACCTCGACGGCGCTCTTCATGGCACACCACCCCTTCACCTTCACGATGACGCAGACGCCGGTCGCGGCGGTCGACCTGCTCGAACAGCGCAAGGTGCAGCGCATCTTCAACGCCTACCAGTTCGGCGGCTATCTGATCTCGCGCAACATCCCCGTCTACGTCGACGGCCGCGCCGAGCTCTACGGCGAGAAATTCGTCATGGACTTCTTCAAGGCAACCGAAGGCAAGAAGCCCGAACTGCTGCCGCGCCTGCTCGACGACTACAAGATCGACGCCACGCTATTGGTGGCCGATGCGCCGGGCCCGCAGATCCTCGATCAGCTCAAGGGCTGGAAGCGGATCTACGCGGACGACATCGCCGTCGTCCATGTGCGGGACCATGCGGACAGCGCGACCGCGACGCCTTCGAAGTGAGGACCTGCTCTCTAGCCTAGACCCTTAACAGTTGCGGCAAGGCCACCTTAACCACTAAGGGCTAGGCTTCCGCCCTTGCACCGAGTTGGAATCTCTCGCATGGCGGCCAATCCCGGATCGATCCGTTACAGTCTCGTCATCCCCGTGTTCAACGAGGAAGCCGTGTTGCCGGTCCTGTTGCGCCGGCTGGACCTGGTCTTGTCCCGGCTCGACGGGCCAGCGGAAGCGATCTTCGTGGACGACGGCAGCAGCGATTCCGGCTCGATCGTGCTGAAGGCACTCGCCACGCGCGACCCGCGCTTTCGCTATATCGGCTTGTCGCGAAATTTCGGTCATCAGGTCGCCATCACCGCCGGCATGGACGCCGCGCAAGGTGACGCGATCATCGTGATGGATGCCGATTTGCAGGATCCGCCCGAAGTGATCGAGCAATTGATCGCAAAATGGCAGGAAGGCAACGACATCGTCCACGCCCGCCGCCTGTCGCGCGATGGCGAAAGCCGTTTCAAACGTGCGACCGCCCATGTGTTCTACCGGCTTCTCGGCAAGATGTCCTCCGTCGGCATCCCCGCCGACGTCGGCGACTTCCGCCTGATCGATCGCAAGGTGCTCGACGCGCTTCGGCAGATGCCCGAGCAGGATCGTTTCGTGCGCGGCATGATCGCCTGGCTCGGCTTCCGGCAGACCGAAGTCGCCTTCCACCGTCTCGAGCGCGCAGCGGGCGAAACCAAATACCCGCTGTTGAAGATGGTCCGGCTGGCGATGAACGCCGCGCTTGGCTTCTCCGATCTGCCCCTGCGGCTCGCCATCTGGTGCGGATTGACGGTCTCGGGACTCGCACTCCTCTATGGTGGCTGGGTGATCCTGTTGTGGATTGGCCAGGACAGTCATCTCGTGACCGGCTGGTCCTCGACAATCGTCGTCGTGTCCCTGCTGTGTGGAATGAACATGCTGATGACGGGCATCGTGGGGCTCTATGTCGGCCGCATCCACGCCGAGGTGAAACGCCGTCCGCTTTATGTCGTGCAGGCACGCGCTGGCTTCGATCGCGACGTAGCAGCGGCGGCACCGGCGATCCACGCCGTCAACGAGTGACCCGGCGCATGACAGAACTCTTCGACGGATATCACGACAACTACCGTGACGTGGTCCAATCATCGATCGACTTTTCCGGCTTGCCGCATGATTTTTTCATGCGCGCGAAAGCCGACCTGCTGCGCGACCTGATCGCGCAGCGGTTGGACACGGACAAGCCCGACATGCTGGACGTCGGCTGCGGCGTGGGCAGCCTTCATCCCCTGCTGCACGGCATGGTCGGAAGCTTGAGCGGTATCGACGTGTCGTCGGCGAGCCTCGCACAGGCGCGTGCCGACAACGCTGCGGTCGACTACCGCGAGTTTGACGGACGCACTTTTCCTTTCGCCAATTCCAGCTTCGACCTGGTCACGGCCATCTGCGTGATACACCACGTCGTGCCGGGCGAATGGGCGCAGTTCGTCGCCGAGATGCGGCGCGTCACGCGCCCCGGGGGACTGGTCTGCGTGATCGAGCACAATCCGTACAACCCGCTGACACGCCTTGCCGTATCGCGCTGCGAGTTCGACCGGGACGCCGTCCTGCTCGGTGCCGGCACGACCCGGAAGTTGATGTCTGCCGGCGGCTTGCGCGAGATCGGCGCGCGCCATTTCCTGCTGCTGCCCTGGGACACCAAGCCGGCCCGGCGCCTCGAAGACGCTCTGGGCGGCGTGCCGCTCGGCGGCCAATACGCCGCTTTTGGGACCGCTTGACCTATCTTGGCGAGCCATCTCGCCGCTTGTGCACGACCGCCACATCGTCGCTGTAGACGCGCTGCCACTGCGGCAGCCGGTCGAGCATCGCGATCGCCGGCGTCTGCGGCGCGAATAGCGTCGCGCCGATTTTGTATTCATCGAGCAGCTTGAGAAAATCGCCGAGGTCGACCAGCGCCACGGCACGATTGTAGCGGTCGATGAACGGTCCCCCGTACAGTTCGCCGCGACCATCGATGAAGGTGGGAATGCCGGCGAAGATCAAATAGCCGCCGAACGAATAATCGTTGAGCACGGACCCCGTCCTGGCGAGGTCGGCTTGAGCGATGGCAGCCTCCGGGGTGATGATCGCAGCCGGCCGCACGTCGCGCGCCAAGGCCATCCCGCTCATCGCGATCAACACACCGATCCCGGCCAGATTCGGGCCGCGCGCCGGGATCGGCGCATCGTCCGCGGACGGTCCGCCGAACTTCCGACCCAGCGGGGCCGCCAGATAAAGCGGCGCCAGCATGCCCAGCAGATCCGCATTGCGTATTTGCGCCAGCGCGAAATGCAGCAAGCCGATCACCACCAAGGCCCGCACGACCGGCAACGTCAGACCGCGCGTGAGCGCAAAGATGCCAGCCAGCAGCAGCAACTCGAAGCCACCGATGTGACTGAAATCCTGCGACCGCCACTCCGAGATCCAGGCGAGTGCGGGGCCAAGACCGAGTGTCGTCAGCGGCATCAGCAGCGGTTGCGGCCCATAGGGCGTCAGGCAGGATGCTGCGACCGCGAGCGCCGTGAATGGCAGCCACCGCAGGATCACGCGGGGCCATTCGCCTCGCCTTTCACGCAGCAGTGTCTCGAGCACCGCCGGGCCGATCAGCCCAAGCGCCAGCACCACGCTGCCGTGCAGATTGGCCCACAGAACCAGGAGCGGCAGCGCCCAATACGGCGGAGGCCCCCCACGATCCATGCGGCGCACCAGGGCCCCTGCCCAGGCCACCATCACCGGCAGTACGAGCACGTGGGGCCGTGCCAGCATATGCGGCGCCAACAAGATGACCGCCACGATCACCATGAGAAGCGTCAGAGTTGGCGAAAGCTCGCGCAGCAGAAAGAACGTGAACAAGCCGAAGGCGAGCGCTATCGCCGCGGCGGCCACAACGACGACGCCTGGCCAGCCGGACAGCGCGAAGGCTGCGGCGTAGATCACCTCCGAGAGCCATTCGAAGGTGATCCAGTGCGCGCCGTGCATCGAGAAGGAGAATGGGTCGGTCGCCGGCAGGGCGCCGTGCGCCATGATCCAGCGCCCGACCTCGATGTGAGAATAGCTGTCGGGATCACCGAGCAGCCGCGGCGCAGCGATCAGCAACAGAGCATAGACGCCGAGGCCCACCAGCCACGGGAGTGCTGCACGTGCCGAAAGCGGTTGAACCGCGCTGAGGACGGCCTGGTCAGTCATGGCGGGCCAAATTAGGGCGCAAGCGTTAAGTTCTTCTTTAACGTTTGTCCATTTGCCCATGCGGGCTGACCACGCCCGTTGGCGTGAGCCGCTCGCGTCGGATTCCGAGCGGGAGCCTTCGATGGTTCAACCGGCAAATCGCTCCGTCGACGGCGGCGCGTGCTTCCCTGCCGCAGATCCGTTTGCGTTCACCGAAAATACGCAGAGCCGCTTCGTTCGATAGATCTCACCGTTCGGCGCTTCCGGGCTCTGACAGATATCGATGACATAGCCGATGCCATTGCGCGATGCATAAGCCATTCGCTCCGCCAGCGAATTCAAGCCCTCGACATCCGTCAACCGGCTTCGCCAGGTCGGATAATACGAAGGCGTCAACACCACGGATCCGCCACGCTTGAAATCGACCCAGATGCGGCGATGTGATACGAATTCAAACACGCCCTGGTGATCGAGCGCCATATCGGCGACGCTCACTTCGGCTCGACCGTCGACTTCCGGCCTTCTTGGAATGAGGAATGTTGCGGTCAATGGCGTGCTGTTGCGCGCCCACTTGCCAATTTCGGTCCACTCTGCGACCGCCTCACTGCAGATTCGTTGGAAGTCGAGGCCGGACCGGATCGCGAGAGGACCTGCGATGCAAACAGCAGAGGCAAGCACCAGATAGCCCACGGCACGCTGATAGGATGGGACCGGTCTCGGCTCCATCGCTAGAAGAGTAAACGTCAAGACGGCCGCGACCAAACCCAGACCGGCCCAGCCGTCGAGGGTCAAGAACAGCACGATAAGACAGGCCGGAAGGAAAACCGCCTCCTTGTCGCGCCGCAACCAGTTCGTCGCCAACGCCGCGATCGCCAGGGCGGCAAGCAGGTGAATGACCGTGCTCGATCGCAGCAGATGAAGGTTGAGCATCAGCGACGACCGGGTCACGAACGGAACGACGATGCCGATCAGATAGATCAGAATTGCGCCCAAATAGGCTGCCCGCAATTCGGGAGCAGCGGCCTGCCTCGGCCAGAACAGCGCAAGCGCTCCGATCAGGGTAACGCCCAGGAGCCTCGCGATGTCGCCGAACGAAATCGTATCGATCAGCACGTGGCCTGGGTAATACTCGCGAAGGAAACTCGCAAGGTCGAGGCTGGACGGACGGCCAAACTCCGGATTTGCGAGAAATCCGTTGACCACAACAAGCACAAGCGGCGAGCACAGGATGAGGCCGATCAGCACGCGCGAAGAGATTTGACCGATCGTCGCTTTCCGCTGCGACAGGTGACAGATCCCGATCAGCATCAACGGCAGCACGAGCCAGACCGCGAAGAAGGCATTGATGAAGAATATTATGCCCGCAGCGACGACTGCTGCCGTGTAGTGGCCTCGCGCGGCAAAGTAGATCGCCAGAAGCGCCACGCCATTCGCTATCTCCGAATGGCTGAAGTAGTTGATGAACAGGCCGCCGGAGCCGGCATAGCTGTAGCCGTCAAGAAACGCGATGAAGCAGACGATCAGACTGAAGATGATCTTGTCGCGTCGTTCCGTCACCCCGAGCAGAGACGCGCAGCACAGGAAGCCGACAAAGCTGAGAAGCCGGGAGAGGCAGAACAGAACGAAGAACAGCAACGGAACGTTGTCGAAATATTTCTCGGTGCCGCTCAACATCAGCCAGAGGCCGGACGCGAAATAGCGCAACGACTGGATAAACCCGTCGTCATGATACTGCGGCTCATTGTAGAGACCGGCGACGATCGGCAGATAATTGATGTTGTTGGTCAGTCCGAAGACAAATCCCGTCCGCAGCACGGATATTGCCGACGCGAACACGGCAATCAGGCCGGTCTCTGCCCAGGCATTCGGGATGCTGGCGGCGCGACCGCGGCCGACCATGTCAGAGGTGACGTTGACGTCCACCATCGGGGTGCCGGAGGAAGTGACGGCTGCGGATCAGCCTCGGTTAAGCGTCGTGTCTGCCGCCTGCTTTCGAGCGTCCGGCTGGCCCAGGCCCGCGGAGCGATCAGGACACACGCCTGCAGGACTACCCCGCAAACGCTAATGGCGGATTAATCGGCGTCCGGGAATTGGAGGCGCCGGGTCGATGGCAGGTTCCAAGGCGGCAACGCCGTCGACACGAGGACGTGGCGTGACAGATATCCGCTAGCCGGCCGCAGCCGAGATCCCGGCGACGCCGGAATCGCCGAGCGCGACACGAACCATCTGCGCCAGCTCCAACTTCCGATAGGGCTTCGAGAGCAGCAGGACGCCTTCGTCGAGGCGACCGTTATGCACGACCGCGTTGTCCGTGTAGCCCGACGTGTAGAGCACCCTGGTTCCCGGTCGAAGCCGTTCGACCTCGACGGTAAACTTCTGACCGTTCATACCGGGCATGATGACATCCGTGAACAGGAGGTCGAACGAGATCCCGGCCTCGATGCAGGACAACGCCTCGTTCGCATTGGCGACGCCGATCGTGGTGTAGCCGAGGCTGCGCAATTGTCCGATGACGAAATCGCGCACGAGATCGTCGTCCTCGACGACAAGAATCGTTTCCGTACCGCCCCTTGCTTGCTGCGACTGCATGCCGGCAGCTTGCTCCGCGGCGCGTGCCGGCGGCAGATAAAGCTTGATCGTCGTACCGTGACCCGCCTCGCTGTAGATCTTGATATGCCCTCCCGACTGCTTGACGAAGCCGTAGACCATGCTGAGCCCGGTGCCCTTGCCGGGGCCCTTGGTGGTGAAGAACGGGTCGAAGGCCTGCTCGAGGACCTCCGGCGCCATGCCCGCACCGGTGTCGCTGATGGCAACCAGGACGTAGGGGCCCACGACGACGCCGGGGTTGATCTGCGCATAGGCTTCGTCGAGCACGATGTTGCGCGTTTCCAGCAGCAGCTTGCCGCCGCCCGGCATCGCATCCCGCGCGTTGATCGCCATGTTGACCAGCGAGTTGGCCAGTTGCGAGGCGTCGATGTGAACGGCTTCGACCTGGTCATCGAGAATGGCGTTGATCTGGATCTGCTCGCCGATCGTGGGGCGCAGCAGCTTGGCGATGTCGGCGATCGCGGCGTTGATGTCGACGTTGCGCGGGCGTAGTGGCTGCTTGCGCGCAAAGGCGAGCAGATGGCGGATCAAATCGGTGCAACGGTCGGCAGCCTGGTCGATGAGCTCGGCGACAGCCAGCGCGTCCGGCTTGTCCCTCACGTCGTCCTTGAGGATCTCGATGGTGCCCGTGATCACGGTCAGCATGTTGTTGAAATCGTGCGCGACGCCGCCGGTCAGTTTGCCGACCGCATCCAGCTTCTGCGCCTGCTGGAGCTGCAACTCCGTTTCATGGATATCGGTGATGTCGTGAAAGACGATCGATGCACCGCTGATCGCACCGCTGGTGTCGCGAAGCGGCCGGCCGCTCACCCTCACGAGAATCGGCTTGCCGCCGTTCACGGGACGAATCAGGATTTCCCTGCGGTCGAACGACAGGCCAAGCAATGCGCGTGTCGAGGGCCGGTCTTCGAGCTTGAGCGGGGTCGTGGTCCCGGGCTCGCAGAAGCTGTTGACCTTCCAGATGTCGCCGACCGCCATGCCCGGGCGGTATCCCAGCAGTTCCTGCGCGGCGGGATTGGTCAGGAGGACGTCCCCCCTGGTGTCGATCACCAGCACCGCTTCGGCGATACTGTTGAATGTGTTTTCCAGCACCGAGGTCGACTGGCGCACCTGCTCACGCGCCGCCCCGATCTGCGCGTCGTGCGCAACGACCTCCGCCTCGAGCGTGCGTTTGGCTGCTCTCATGGCCGACAGCGATCGGGCCAGCGCCCTGGTCGAGAGATAGTTCCCCCGGATGAGCAATGCGGCGAGCACGAGTATCATCAGCAGGCACATCAGCTCAGCGCCGAGCAGCAGCCTGGCGCTCAGCCGGGACCGCGCCGAGCGTTGTTCGAGCAGGCGCTGCTCCGCGGCGGTGAACTCATCGAACGTGGATGCGATCTCGTCCATCGCCGCCCGTCCCTCGCGGCGCGAAACCAGCGCCGCAATACCCGCGGAATCGCCAGCCTGGCGAAACCGAACGGTGTCGGCGAGGAGCGCGATCCGCCGGGCCAGCACGGGTTCGAGGCCGTCGAGCAGCTTGCGCTGGGTTTCGTTGTCGCCAACCGCCGCCTTGAGCTCCGACAGGGCCTTCGGCAGCGCGGCACTGTCGTCATGGAAATCCCGGGCAAAATCGTCGTCACCGCTCAGCGCGTAGCCGCGCGCGGCGCTTTCGGCACGACGCAGGATGAGGCGCGCGTCCGACACGCGCTTGAGCACGTCAAGCGTATGGCTGACCCAGGCCGCATCGGCGCGCGCCTTGACGTCCATGCCGATCGCCGCCGCGCTGATGACGAGCAGGCTGGTCAGGCCGACGACAAGGACAAAGCCCCGCGCTCGCAGCGCCTTACTCAATGCGCGCATCGCGGAGCCCCGGGCAGGCCTGTCCTGCCAACGACGGCCGGCTGACGAGATCGAAGGATCCCTCCTGAGCCTGTCATCGCATCGGTGACGACCGCGTTCCGAACCGGCATCGGCTCATTTTCCACAATAGGAATACGTTCAGTGACCCCAGCCGGCCTGATGGCGAGATCGATTCGCTTGCGATGCAGTATGAAGCCAAATCAGCGGTCTATCTGCCCAAAGCCGTGCATATGCCCTGCGGTTCAATCATTTATTGCAGAGGGCGCGGACTGGTGGGCGGCGAAGGGGGCTATTTCCAGCGCGTCGTAGGGGGCAAAGCGCGCGCGTGCTCTCGTGTCCCGGACGCGCTGCGTCCGGGACGCTAGAGCCGGGTGCAAGCCAACAAAAAACGCGGCGTTTCCGCCGCGTTTTTCAATTCGATGAACTGCTTCTCGTTACGCCTGCGGCTGCGGCTCCAGGCCGGGATCCGGATCGGGCCGCGGGCGCGACTTGCCGGCCGGGGGCACGGCGGAGGCGCGCGGCGTGGTCGGCTCGAGCACGGACTCGCGGTTCGGCTTCTTGCCCTTGAGCAGATCGACGATCTCGTCGCCGGACAGCGTCTCGAACTCGAGCAGGCCCTTGGCGAGGGCTTCCAGATCGGCGCGCTTCTCGGTGAGAATGCGCGTCGCTTCGTTGTAGCCCTCTTCGACGAAACGCCGGATCTCGGTATCGATCTTCTGGACCGTCGCTTCCGACGCGTTCTGGGTGCGCGACACCGACATGCCGAGGAAAACCTCGTCCTGGTTTTCGCCGTAGGAGACGGTGCCGAGCGCCTCGGACAGGCCCCAGCGCGTCACCATCATCCGGGCGAGGCGCGTGGCCTGCTCGATGTCGGAGGACGCACCCGAGGTCACCTTCTCGCGGCCGAAGATCAGCTCCTCGGCGACGCGGCCGCCCATCATGATGGCGAGGCGCGAGGTCATCTGCTCCAGAGACATCGACAGCTTGTCGCGCTCGGGCAGTTGCATGACCATGCCCAGCGCACGGCCGCGCGGAATGATGGTCGCCTTGTGGATCGGATCGGTCGCGACGACGTTGAGGCCGACGATGGCGTGACCGCCCTCGTGATAGGCCGTCAGCAGCTTCTCTTCCTCGGTCATGACGAGCGACTTGCGCTCGGCGCCCATCATCACCTTGTCCTTGGCCTCTTCGAACTCGGCCTGCGTCACCATCCGCTTGTTGCGGCGGGCGGCGGTCAGGGCGGCTTCGTTGACAAGGTTCATCAGGTCGGCGCCGGAGAAGCCCGGGGTGCCGCGCGCGATGGTCTTGAGGTTGATATCGGGGGCCAGCGGCACCTTGCGGACGTGAACCTTGAGGATCTGCTCGCGGCCGACGACGTCGGGATTGGGCACCACGACCTGGCGGTCGAAGCGGCCGGGACGCAGCAGCGCGGGATCGAGTACGTCGGGACGGTTGGTCGCCGCGATCAGGATCACGCCCTCGTTGGCCTCGAAGCCGTCCATCTCGACCAGCAGCTGGTTCAGCGTCTGCTCGCGCTCGTCATTGCCGCCGCCGAGACCGGCGCCACGATGACGACCGACCGCGTCGATTTCGTCGATGAAGATGATGCAGGGCGCGTTCTTCTTGGCCTGCTCGAACATGTCGCGGACGCGGCTCGCGCCGACACCGACGAACATTTCGACGAAGTCAGAACCCGAAATGGTGAAGAACGGCACGTTGGCTTCGCCCGCGACCGCACGCGCGATCAGGGTCTTGCCGGTGCCGGGAGGGCCGACCAGCAGCACGCCGCGCGGAATGCGGCCGCCGAGGCGCTGGAATTTGCCGGGGTCGCGCAGGAATTCGACGATCTCCTGCAGGTCCTGCTTGGCTTCGTCGACGCCGGCGACGTCCTCGAAGGTGACGCGGCCATGCGCTTCCGTCAGCATCTTAGCGCGCGACTTGCCGAAGCCCATCGCCTTGCCGGCGCCGCCCTGCATCTGCCGCGACAGGAAGATCCAGACGCCGATCAGCGCGATGAAGGGCAGCCAGGAAACCAGCAGCGAGACGAACCACGGCACGTTGTCGCCGGGCGGCTTCGCGCTGATCTGCACCTTGCTGTCATAGAGGCGCTTGACCAGCGTCGGGTCGTTCGGCGCATAGGTCTGGAAGCTCGAGCCGTTGGTGAAGGTGCCGTGGATGTCCGGCCCCTGGATCACGACGTCGCGCACATTGCCGCGGTCAACTTCGCTCAGGAGCTGGGAGAAGGCGATGTCCTGCGAGGACGCGCGCTGACCCGGGTTCTGGAAGAGCGTGAACAACGCCAACAGCAGCAGGACAATGATGACCCAGAGGGCGAAATTGCGCAGATTGGCGTTCATCGATCTTCCTTCGTGGTCGCGCGGATCGCGGCCCTGATCCTTCGTCGTTTACTTGGTCATCTACTTGGGCAGCGCGAGGAAATCCCAAAGGAATCCTCTCGGTTGGACGCATACAATCTAGGTGCCGCCCCGGTCGCTGCCAAGGGAACGAGATGGGACTATTTAGCCCATCTTAGAGCGATTCCCGCTGAAATAATGGCGGCTGATCCGGGGTTTTTCCTGCCTGGTTAAGGTGTCCTGACGGCGCATGGCGGAAACGGCCGGTGTCATGGTCCGCCCTCATCTGCCGTTCAGGTCCCCTCGTAAGTCCCCTTGGACCGTCGGGCCGGCGCCGGCGCGACGTGGATACGCCCCCCGGTTAAGCTGATCAAGGCTCCCGCAAGGGTCTGCTTCAGGATCGCACGGCCAGTTGCGACTGCAGGGGACCTTGCGGCGATGGCCTCATCGAGCGCGGCCATGAGGGTCTCGACCTTGCCGAGTTCCGCCGGCCCCTCATGTCCCAGGGCATTGACGGCCCGCAGCAGAAGCCGCAGCCGAACCTCCTCCGGCAGGGCGGCAAACGCAGATGCTTCATAGCTCCGACTGCCCGCCTGCGGCGCATCGCCGCGCGCCCGGAGCTGGAGGAAGCGCTCGGCGCCATCGACCAGCACCTCGACCGCCGCATTGGCGCGCGCCAGCCGCACCGCGAGCCGCGCCAGCGTGCGGGCATCGCCGCCTTCGGTTGCGAGCTGCGGCAGCAGCGCGCGCAGCCGCGGCCGGGTGAAGGCGGTGTCGCGATTGGTGGGATCGTCGGCAAAGCCGATCTTCGCGCGCTTCAAGGTCGCGACGAGCTGCGACTTCGGCACATCGAGCAGCGGGCGCGCCAGGACGATGCCGTGGCGCTCGGTGCGGCGCGCCATCGCCGACAGCCCGGCAAGTCCGCTGCCACGAACGAGGCGCATCAACAGGGTCTCGGCCTGGTCGTCGCGGGTATGGGCGGTCAGCACATGGCTCGCGCCGGCCTTGCGCGCGGCCTGCGCGAGCAGGCGGTAGCGCGCCTCGCGCGCGGCCGCCGGCAGTCCCGTCGTCGGCTTCACACCGCGCCAGCGCAGCGTCTGGTGGGTCAGGCCGAGCTCCGTTGCCAGGCGCTTGACCTCGCGCGCCTCGCGGGCCGCTTCCGGCCGCAGGCCGTGATCGACGGTGACGACGGTGAGGTGCGGGCCGCGCGAAAGGCTGCGCCGCCAGCGCGCGGCGAGCCACATCAGCGCGACCGAGTCCGGCCCGCCGGAGACCGCGAGCACCAGTGCCGGTGAGCCCTTGAGCTCGGCGAAGAGTTGCTTCGCCGCGCGCGCCGAGATCGGCGAATTGTCGTCGTCTGACATGACGCTGCAATCGTCCGCGGATGGACCGACTGTTTAGCGCAAACTGATCCGCCTTGTCAGCGGATCAGCACTTCACCCGCTTCTGCTCGCGATCGACCGCAGCCTTGACGCCGGCGGAGGCGCGCGGAAATTTGCGGCCAACCTCGCCGAAGGCGGCGCAGGCGGCCTCCTTCTCCTTCAGCGCGGCCAGCGACTGGCCGAGCCGCAGCAGGGCATCCGGCGCCTTGGCCGATTTGTCGTATTTGGTGGTGACGGCGAGGAAGGCTTCCGCGGAGTCGCGATATTGCTGGCGCTGGAAGTAGCTCTCGCCGAGCCAGTATTGCGCGTCCCCGAGCAGCGGGTCGCCAGGGTATTTCTGCGCGAAATTCTTCATGGTCTGCTCGGCGAGCGCATAGTCCTTGCGCTGCATGTAGCCGATGCCGAGGTCGAACTCGTCGCGCGGCGTTGCCGAGGGCGGCAGCGTGGTCAGGCCAGGGCCGGCGCCTCCGGCCGGCGCGGGATAGCCAGGCTGAGCCGGCGGATAGGCCGGCTGGGCAGGCGCTGCGGCCTGCGGATAGCGACCACCGGTGTTGCCGAGATCGAGCGGCTCGCCGGCGTTGCGGCCGCCGGGCGCGCCGACCTGGGGACCTGCCGGCATCGGCTGCTGTCCGCCGCCGAGCGCGCGCGGCGCGCCGGGCGCACTCGGATTCTGGCCCGGATCAAAGGCATCGCCGCGGCGACGGCTACCGGGGGCACCGGGCGCCGGCTGCTCCTGAACGATCGGCGCGGGAGCCGCGATCTGGGGCTGCTCGTAGTTCGGCTGGGCAGGCTGCTGCTGACGGTAGGACGGCGCGACCTGAGCAGGCGGCATCGCGGCGACATTGGGCTGCGCCGGCGCCTGTCCGGGCGCCGCGCCTTGCGCGCCGCCCTCGACCGCCCGCAGCCGCTCTTCGAGCTGACGGTTGCGATATTGCAGCTCTTCGTTCTGACCGGTGAGCTGGCGCAGCTGGTTCTCCAGCCGCTCGATCCGCATCTCCGGGTCATCGTCCGACTGAGCGAAAGAAGGCGAGCCCATCGAGAGAAGCGCGGCGATCGCCACGGTGCCGGAAAAGACCTTGGATCTGGATGACATCTTGCCCTGACGACGAAAACGAAATGATCTGCGACGGAACATGCGGCGCGCCACACTTTGAAAGGCACTACGCCAAAAATGTGACTGGCACCACGGGGTTTCGGTCACAGATTGCTGAAACGAAACCGGCGCCCGAGAGGGCGCCGGCATGATCGGTTTCTGAAGATGAACGGTGCCTGACTGAAGTCTCAGGAGCTCGCGTTCAGCACGGTCACGGCGCGACGGTTCTGCGACCAGCAGGAGATGTCGTTACAGACGGCGACCGGCCGCTCCTTGCCGTAGGAGATCGTGCGCATGCGGTTCGGATCGATGCCGCGCGAGGCGAGGAACGAACGCACCGACTGGGCGCGGCGGGCGCCGAGCGCGATGTTGTATTCGCGGGTGCCGCGCTCGTCGGCATGACCTTCGATGGTGAAGGAGTAGCGCGGGTAGCTCTGCAGCCACTGCGCCTGCTTCTCCAGGGTCACGATCGCCTGCGGGGTCAGATCGGTCTGGTCGCTCTCGAAGAACACGCGGTCACCCACGTTGACGACGAAGTCCTGCTGGCTGCCCGGCGTCGCCGCGTTGGCCATCGCATCCGTCGCAGCATTCTTGTTGGCGCAGGCGCCCATCGACAGCGCGATTGCGACCACCGCAGCCAGCTTCAATCCCTGGAGGATGCGCATAGGGTATTTCATTCCGGAGCCTCCACGCTCACGTTCGTCCACTGCCATCGGGTCTACAGGGGGTTGGTTAAGCGAACGTTCCGTCAACCTTGACGGAACCTTGCTCCAGCCGGTCAAATGCCCCCAACCAGCGAAAAGCACCCGCCATGGTTAATGGGTTGTAAATGTGGCGCGAGGGTGAAGGCAAGCCGCGATCGCCGGCAACGACGCCGGTTTTGCCGGAATTTTAGCCCACGGTGTGATGCGCTGCGACGGGAGTTGCGGCCGAAAGGCATGGGGCCCGGCCCGTGACCACGCCGGCGCGGACTTTAAACGTGAGCGGCGTCCGCCACCAGCACAGGCCGCTGCGGGACCTGGCGCTGGCCACCCCGCCCGAACAGCATCCGCCGCTCGAAGGCAGTGGATCGCATGATCGGATAGCGCTCGAATACCTTCTTGCGGAAGGTCGGGAAGTCCGCCGCCATCAGGCCAAACGACTTGGTGAGCCCCGGAACGAGCCGTGGCTCGGCAATGGTCTCATGCAGGAACACCCGGCGGTAAAACGCCTGGTGCTCGGAACGCACGATGGCAAGGCCGAGATCGGCATTGAAATGCTCGCACGCCATGTAGGCGAGCCGAGTGGTCAGATAGGGCAATTCCGGAACCCGCTTCACCTGGTCCGGATCGGCAACGAAACGTGTCGGATCGATCATGACCTCCCCGCGATCCAGCCGCGGCATCAGGATCTCCGGGAAGACATCGGCCGAAGTGGACTCGCGCCACTCCGAGGTCAGCACGCTGATGCGCACCGAGCTGCAGAGCTGGCCACGGAGGTAGACGCCGAAGGTCCAGGCGTTCGGCAGTTCGTCGTAGTGGTCGGTGACCCGGGCTTCCGGGGATTCCTTGACGGCGCCCTCACGCAGATAGGCGCGGTAGCGGAGGTTGTAGATCTCTTCCTTCTCCGCGGCCGTTTCCGCGAGATGGTAATCGACGTCGGTCAGGAGCTCCGCTCCACGTCCAACAGCCGAAATGACAGATCTGGCTGAGGACTGCATTCCAACTCCTTACCCACCACTCACGATGCGCCGGTCTCAAGGCAATTCGCACAGGACAACTTGCGCGGGCGTGATCATTTATTAACACCTTCTTAACAAGTATGCAAAGCAATCGAACGGTTAGGGTTAACCTCCGTAGCACTACGTAGCGCCAGCAACAGTCTGAAATGACGGGAAGTTTTCCGATGTCGCGTCAGGCAAAGGAGCGCGAGACGACGACCTGGAGCAGGCTGTCCCCACGCCGTCCATGCGAGGCGTTGAGGAGCTGGCGCATACGCACCGCAGGCACCGGACGGCTGAACAAATAGCCCTGCGCCTCCGAGACGGTGCCGTCGGCGCTGATCAGCTCGAGCTGCTCGTTGGTCTCGATGCCCTCGACCACGACCGCCATGCCGAGGTCGGCGGACAGGCGCGCGACGCCGCGCAGCAGCGTCAGCGGCCGGTCGGTGTCGATGCCCTCGAGGAAAGAGCGGTCGATCTTGACCTTCTGCATCGGGAAATTGTGGAGATAGCTGAGGCTCGAATAGCCGGTGCCGAAATCGTCCAGCGAGATGCGCACGCCCAACGCATGCAGTTGCGACAGGATGTCATGGGTGAGCTGGGTGTTACGCAGCAGCGAGGATTCGGTGATCTCGATCTCGAGGCGATGGGCCGGGAGGCCGGAGACCTCGAGTGCGTAGCGGATTTCGCTGAGCACGTCGCGCTGGTGGAATTGCTGCGGCGAGAAGTTGACGGCGACGCTGACGCCGTCCGGCCAGTTCATGCATTCCATGCAGGCGCGGCGCAGGATCCAGCGGCCGAGATCGACGATCAGGCCCATGTCCTCGGCGACCGGAATGATGTCGACCGGCGAGACCGTACCGCGCACCGGATGATTCCAGCGCAGCAGTGCCTCGCAAGTGGTGATCTTGCCGGTCTTGAGGTTGACGAGCGGCTGGTAGAACAGCTCGAACTCCTCGTTGGCGAGCGCCTTGCGCAGGTCGAGCTCGAGGATGCGGCGGGCCTCGACGGTCGCCGCCATCTCGTCGCGGAAGAAGCAGAAGGTGCCACGGCCGTCGGCCTTGGCGCGGTAGAGCGCCATGTCGGCGTTCTTGAGCAGGGTGTCGGCGCTGACGGCGCCATCCGGCGAGGTCAGCGCGATGCCGACGCTGGCGCCGATCTCGACCAGATGATTGTCGATGCGGTAGCGCTCGCTGAGCCGCTCGACGATGCGACGGGCGAGGCTCGCGGCGTCTTCGGCCGCGCTGATGTTCTGCTGGAACACGACGAACTCGTCGCCACCGAAGCGGGCGACGAAATCCTCGGACCGGAGCATCTCGCGCAGGCGGTTGGCGACCGCGCACAGAAGCTGGTCGCCGCAGGGATGACCGAGCGTGTCGTTGACCTGCTTGAACTGGTCGAGGTCGACGAACAGCAATGCGGAGAGGCGCTCGGCATGGTGGGCGTTCGCCAGCAGCCGCCCGATCTCGTCGCGGAAGGAAACGCGGTTGGGCAGCGCGGTCAACTCGTCGTAGCGGGCGAGATGACTGATCCGGGCTTCGGCGTTGGTACGTTCGGTGATGTCTTCAAGCAGCAGCACGGTGCCGCCGCGGGCCATCGGCTGGAACGTCCAGGCCAGCGTGCGGCCGCGAGAGGAATCCGGATCGGCGGTGACGATCTCGCGGATCCGCCCATGCTCGATCTCGGCCATGATCTGTTTGCCGCTCTCCGCCGAGATGGAGCCCGCGGCGACGCAGGCAGACACGATATCGGCGGCGGTGGCACCTCGCTTGACCAGGTCCTCCGGCAAGGCCATCAGCTCACCGAAGCGGTGGTTCATCACCGCGAGACGTCCGTCGGCGCGAAACATGCACAGGCCGTGCGGCATGTTGTTCAGCGCGGTATCGAACTGGCTCGCCAGCGCGGATTCCCGGAAGCTCGACGTCAGCGCCTTGACGAAGATCGCATGCAGGCTGAGGTTGATGTTCTTCATGCCGATGAAGAAGAACATCAGCAGGACGGCAAGGCCGATGTGATAGAAGCCGCCGTGCAGCATCAGGGCGATCGACATCGGCCCGCAGGCGAGCGCGACGTGCCACTGGATCAGCCGCGGCCGGCCATAGTTGCGGGCGGCGCCGCCGGCGGTGTAGCCGATGCCGATCGCGACACAGAGCATGTCGGCAACCGCATCCTCGTTGAGATAGATGACGACAAAGGCCCACAGGCCAAGCACGGCGGCATAGATCAGCGCGCCGATCCAGTAGCGCGGCTCCAGGTGCCTCGCCTCTTCGAACGACAACCCGTGCGCGCGGTTCTCATAGCGCCGCATCTGGAACGCGCGTCCGGTGCCGACAGCGATGAGTGCGAACGCGATCGGCCACAGCCGGACGTCGCCGGTCTTCAACGCAGTCATGACCGCGGCCACGGCCGCCGAGGCCGAGCCAAGGAAGATCGCCCAGAAATTCTGCACCATAGAGTTGACGAGAGCGGCGTAGAGTATCGGCTCCAGCTCGTCTCGATCGCTCTGCTTCTGGTCGGCCAGTTGCATCGGCTGTTACGCGTCCTGTTTGGCGCGTACTTTTACCCAGACCAGATGAAGCCTTTCTGAGGGAACATCGTTAAAGTCGAGTTGTTTTTCGGCAATAGCGAACCTGTTTCTGCTGAAATATCAAGCAACTAGGCAAGCGTTGCCGGGCACAAGGTGAAGGAAAGCTTGCCTCCCGCACCAAACCCGAAAAATTCTGCATGTTTTTCGAAAACATCGCGCGTCCAAGCGCGCGACGTTCAGGCCGGATGTCGCTATCCCGGCGTGGAGGACAACAGCGGCGACCAGGCCGGGTCGGAGGCGAAGCCCGGCGTCGGCACCTTGAGCTCGTTGCGGCCGGAGATGTCGACGGAGAACAGCGAGGGACCGCCGGCACCGCCGGGATCGCGGAAGAACATCAGCACGCGGCCGTTCGGCGAGAAGGTCGGACCTTCATTGTGGTAGCCGGAGGTGAGGAGCCGCTCGCCGCTGCCGTCCGGCTTCATGACGCCGATCGAGAATTGCCCGCCGCCCTGTCTGGTGAAGGCGATGTAGTCGCCGCGCGGCGACCACACCGGCGTCGAATAGGTGGCGTTGGTGTCGTCCTTGGAGAAGGAGATGCGCTGCGCAGCTCCACCGCCCGCCGACATCACGTAGATCTGCGACCTGCCACCGCGATCGGATTCGAAGCAGATGCGGGTGCCATCCGGAGAGTAAGAAGGAGACGTGTCGATCGCCGGCGTGTCGGTGAGGCGCGTGGTCGATCGCGAGCGCAAATCCATCACGAACAGGTTGGAATTGCCGCCCTGCTGCAGGCTCATGATGACGCGCTGGCCGTCCGGCGAGAAGCGTGGCGCGAAGGTCATGCCGGGGAAGTTGCCGACGATCTCGCGCTGGCCGGTCTCGATGTTGAAGAGATAGACCTTCGGGTCGCCCTGCCCGAACTCCATGTAGGTGATCTCTTGCGAGTTCGGCGAGAAGCGCGGCGTCAGCACGAGATCGGAGCCGCGGGTCAGGTAACGCACATTGGCGCCGTCTTGGTCCATCATCGCGAGCCGCTTGACGCGGCGCTCCTTCGGCCCGGTCTCGTCGACGAACACGACGCGGCTGTCGAAATAGCCCTTCTCGCCGGTCATCTGCTCATAGATCTGATCGGAGATGATGTGGGCGATGCGGCGCCAATATTCCGGCGAGGTGAAATATTGCTGGCCGGTGAGCTGCTGGCCGGTGATGACGTCCCAGAGGCGGAATTCGGCCTTGAGCCGGCCGTCCTGCTGCCGCGTCATGCGGCCGGTGACCAGCGCCTGGGCGTTGAGAGTCTTCCAGTTCTGGAATTGCGGCGCGACGTCGATGTTGCTGATGCGCTCGATGAAGGCGGCCTGATCGATCGGCGCGAACAGGCCCGACCGCTTCAGATTGTTGGTGATGACCTGGGTGACGCCGTTGCTGACGTCGCCGTCGGCGGGCGAGCCCGGCACGAAGTTGGAGATCGCGATCGGGATCGGCCGAAACTCCGTGGGATCGATGCGAAGCCGCCCCTGGGCCTGGGCCAAGGCGGGCCCGCCTCCGAGCATTGCAAGCGTCGATCCACTCAGGGTCAGAAAGCGGCGGCGGTTCATCGATCGGACGTCATTCATCGCAAATTTCTTTTGTTCGGATGTCACAACATGTCTTTCAGGCCGAAGGTCATTTCGATCTTCTTCCAGCCTTCGTATTGCTGCCTGGGCATGAACGAATAGACCTGACATTGCACGATGGCGCGCTTGGCGCTCTCGGCCACGGCCTGGGCAATCGACCTCGATGGGCCTCGCACCGCGACGATGATCGGCTCGGATGCAAGCGAGCCGTCGATCTGCATCGGAATGTCGATGTCAGCCTCGTACTGATCGGCGTCCTGCCCGTTGTAAGTGGGTGTGAAGCAGCGCCGGACCGCGCTCGTGAACGCGCCCCGCCACGTCGCGACGTTATTGGCGGCCGTCCCGCTCGTCGTTCCCAGCGCAGCCGAGGCATTCAGCGCCGAGCCGGAGAGCTCGTGCCGGGTCGCAGCGCGCTTGTCGAGGTCGCGCTGGATCTGCGCGGGATCGAAGCTGCGCTCCTTAGGCTTGGGCTGCTGCTGCGGCTGCACCGCCGCGACCTTCTGCTCCACGGGCTTGGGCGGCGGCTTCTTGGTGTCGAGCTTCTTCTGCAGCTCGGCGATCGGATCTTCCTTGGCCGGATCAGGCTTCTTTTCCGGCGGCTTCGGCTCTTCCTTCGGCTTCGCCTCGGCAACAGGCTTCGGCGGCTCGGGCTTCTTCTCGACCGGCTTCTCGACGGGTTTCGGCGGCGGCTCGGGCGTCGAGTTGGTCTTGATCAGCTCTTTCTTCTCGGTGACCTTGCCGACGGCGTCCTCTTCGGGCTTGGCCTCGGCGATCTTCTCGACCTTGGGCTTCGGCTCTTCCTTCTTGCCGGTCTTCTGCCCCGACATCATCTTGGCGAGCTGGTCGGAGGAGATGATGTCGACCGGGAGCGACTCTTCGGCCGGCACGTAGGCCTTGCTGCTAAAGGTGAACAATCCCCATCCAAGCACGAGGACGTGGAGGGCAATCGACGCAACGAGTGTCTTGTCGACGTTCACCTTCACCGGTTTACCCCTGATCCGCCTCGGTGACGAGCGCCAGCTTCTTGAAGCCCGCGCCGGACAACAGGCCCATGACCTTGGCTACCGTTCCGTAATCCGCCTTCTTGTCGGCGCGCAGATAGATGCGCTCCTCGAGCCCGCCGCGCGCCTCCGTGATCGCCTTGAGCTTGGGGATCAGCTCGCTGATCGCGATCTCGGAATCGTTGATGAACACCTTGCCCTTGATGTCGACCGACATCTGGATCGGCTTCTGGTCGTTGTTTTCGAGGCTCTTGGCCTGGGTCTGCGGCAGGTCGAGCGGCACGCCGACCGTCAACATCGGCGCCGACACCATGAAGATGATGAGCAGCACCAGCATCACGTCGACCATCGGCGTGACGTTGATCTCGGCCACGACCGGCTTGCGCCGGCCACGGCGCCCGCCGCCTCCGGACGAACTCGCAACGTTCATCGCCATGATCGCGTGCCCAAATTGCCCTTCACAGTAGAGCCAATTCCGTTCCGATGAAATCGGAACGGGGCTCTAGACTCTTGTCTTGACGCGCTTTCTTCACGCGAACCGGTATCCACTTCGCTTGAAAACGCTCCATACATGCCGTCCGTCAACCCCGCTCGTCGATCTGACGCGACAGAATGGCTGAAAATTCGTCGGCGAACCCTTCGAGCCGCTGGGCCTGCCGGTTCACCTCGGATGTGAACTTATTGTAGAAGATAGTGGCAGGAATGGCGGCGATAAGGCCGACGGCGGTTGCAAACAGCGCCTCCGCGATGCCGGGAGCCACCACCGCCAAAGAGGTATTTTTCGACGCCGCGATCGACTGGAAGCTCGACATGATGCCCCAGACCGTACCGAACAGGCCGACGAAGGGGCCGGCGGAGCCGACCGTCGCCAGCACCAGCAGGCGGCGCTCCAGCCGCTCGACCTCGCGGGCGATCGAAACGTTCATCACCTTGTCGATGCGCATCTGAAGGCCGGCGACCGAGCGCGCCTGGTTCTCAAACGAGCGCTTCCACTCGCGCATCGCCGCGACGAAGCAGGCCGCCATCGAATGCGTCGGCTTGGCCGAGAGGGTGCGATAGAGCTCCTCGATCGACTCGCCCGACCAGAAGGCCTGCTCGAAACGGTCCATCGAGCGGCGGGTGCGGGCAAACAGGAAGATCTTGTCGATGGCGATTGCCCAGACCCAGACCGAGCAGCCGAGAAGCCCCAGCATGACCCCTTTCACGATCCAGTGAGCCTGCCAGAACAGCGCGATCAGCGACACGTCCGCGGAGGCGGCAACCGGAAGGGCGGACTGAGCCATTTCGGCCGGGTTCATAAGCAGTATCCTCTCAAGGCGATCGTTACCGATGTTCCGTAGCAGCGAATGCCGCCGGTTTCCCAACAGCCGCGCTAAGTACCGGCGCGGCCGGCAAGCCCGCTCAAAGCCTTGTTTTTCTGGAGTGCAGGGGCTCGTCCAAAGCCGGCCGTCTGCATTCCCTGCCAAGATGTCAAAACTATGGGCCTTGACCGCAGCTTTGGGCGCGATTGTCCGCAAATACCAGAGCCCGGCGATGGTTAATGCGGGGTTACCGCAGGCGAATTTGGCTGGCGGAAAGGTAGGCAGCGCGGGCGGTTGGGTCAGGCCGCCGGGGCGGGCTCGGGGCAATTGGTCAGCCGCGCGGGATTGCCGACCGCCGTGCAGCCGGCCGGCACGTCTGAGGTCACGACCGTGCCGGCACCGACCTTGGCGAAATCGCCGATGCTGATATCGCCGAGAATCGCCGCACCCGCGCCGATATAGACGCTGCTGCCGATGCGGGGCGGGCGCGCCGGCAGTTCGCTGCTGCGGCCGATGCTGACATTCTGGAGGATGGTGGTCCCCTCGCCGATGACCACATTCGCGCCGATCACGATACCCGTGGCGTGGTCGAGATAGACCGACGCGCCGATACCGGCGGCGGGATGAATGCTGACCTGCAGCAGGTTGGACGACTCGTTCTGAAACAACAGCGCGGCATCGACATGGCCGCGATGCCAGAGCCAGTTCGAGACGCGCCAGGCCTGCAGCGCGACATAACCCTTGAAATGCAGCAGTGGCGGCAACAGCTCGGCGATGGCGGGATCGTGGATCGCGATCGCCAGCAAGTCGCGGCCGGCTGTCTCGATCAGGTCCGGCGAGTCACTGAAGGCGTCGAGGGCAAAGGCCGTGAAGCGCGCTCGATCCGCTGCGGAGCCGCCAAGTCTGCGCCCGATCAGATCGGCCAGGGCGGCAGCAAAATCGTCATGGACGAGGACTGTATCGGCAAGCGATTTGCCAAAGACAGGGTCGGCGACCATCGCACGTTGCGCCTCGCCGCGTATCTGCTGCCAGAGACTGTCGTTCGCCGAGGTCGCAGCCGCCATCATCGCCGCCTCTTTCTTCTCGCGTGTTGACTATAGGCGGCGTGCCGCCCGTGCGCCACGCCGGACCGGCTGTGCGCATGGTCTCCCGAGCAACTTGCCGCAGCTCCCCGTGAGGCTACGAGCTTGCATGCCAGGCTTCCACAACCATATAGTCCGGCGAAGTTCAGGCCGACTCTGCTCCGGCCGGGGATGTTCAGGCAAAGCATCCCGTTCGAGTCCCCCGCGGTGGTCCGCCATCCGCGGGTTTTTCGTACCCGGCGGCCTTCGGCGCCGCCGCAACGAATCCCGGATACCCCTCACCCAAGGTCACGCCAAGACATGTTGCCCAACGCGCCCGCCGACGACCAGCACGACGACGTCATGTACCCCTCCGCAATACCGTTCGTGCTGGTCCATCTCGGCTGCTTTGCAGCCATCTGGTCAGGCGTCACCTGGCAGGCCGTCGCGATCTGCGGTTCGCTGTATGTCGTGCGCATGTTCGCAATCGGAGCAGGTTACCACCGCTATTTCTCGCACAAGGCTTATGCGACGGGCCGGGTGTTTCAGTTCATCCTGGCCTGCCTCGCGCAGAGCACCGCGCAGAAGAGCGTGTTGTGGTGGGCGGCCAAGCATCGGCACCATCATCTGCATTCCGATACCGAACTGGACGTGCATTCGCCACGTCAGCGCGGCTTCCTGTACAGCCATGTCGGCTGGATT
The DNA here is from genome assembly GCF_008932115.1 of Bradyrhizobium betae. Classification (NCBI taxonomy): domain Bacteria; kingdom Pseudomonadati; phylum Pseudomonadota; class Alphaproteobacteria; order Hyphomicrobiales; family Nitrobacteraceae; genus Bradyrhizobium; species Bradyrhizobium betae. Next base: position 4,349,767 of record NZ_CP044543.1, on the reverse strand, counting down.
TTCTACCGGGAGCACGACGCGACCGACCTCGTGAAAGTCGGCGATCTCGCTGTCTATCCGGAGCTGATGTGGTTGCATCGGCTGGAGCTGCTGCCCGCCTTTTTGCTTGCGGCGCTCTGCTTCCTCATCGCGGGGTGGTCTGGCCTGGTCGTCGGCTTCCTGTGGAGCACGGTGCTGGTCTATCACGCGACCTTCTGCATCAATTCGCTCGCTCATGTGCATGGACGCAAGCGGTACGTGACGGGCGACGATTCCCGCAACAACTGGCTGCTGGCGTTGTTCACCCTGGGTGAGGGCTGGCACAACAATCACCACGCCTACCAGAGCAGCGTGCGGCAAGGCTTCCGCTGGTGGGAAATCGACGTGACCTATTACATCCTGACGGTCCTGTCCTGGTGCGGCATCGTCTGGAACATGAAGGCGCCGCCCGAGGCGGTGCTGCGCAACGAGCAGCCGCTCGGCGCGCGCGTCATCAACCGGGCGGCGCGCGATCTTGCCGCGCGGTTCGATGCGCAGACTCTCGCGCACGCGATTTCGTCGGCACGGCGCCGGGCCGACCTCGCCCAGATGCAGTTGCCGACGCTGCACGACATCCTCAATCGCGCCCATGAAGGCGTCGATGCGCTGACACATCTGCATCTTCCGAAGATTCCGACCCGCGAGGAGTTTCTCGCCGAGGCCAGGGCGATGTTCGCGCGAACGCGATCGCTCAACGAGATCGTCGACCACGCCTACGAATATTTCCTGGCATCGGTCCGCGCGCAGCTCGCCACGGCGAGCTGACGGAGGCGAGCGCGGCAGGCGCTGGCAGAACGGTTCTCACCTGCGCGGATCGGCTTCTATCGGCTCGGCACATGCGTATGATCGACGCCGCACAGCGAATGTCCGCCGGCACAAAGGCGAAAATGGCAGTCGGGATCGAACGCACAGCTGCCATAGACCAGGCTGATATAGCCCAGCACCGCGACCGCGGTCACGACTAGCAGCAGGCGGGTCCAGAGATCCATGATCCACGTCGTCCAACATCAGGGGCGCGGCGAACGCCGCAAGTCTTGGTGTCGGATCGTCGGCAGATGGTTCTCATGTCCTCCAAAACCAAACCGCCCACCTGCGGGTTGCGCAGGCGGGCGGCTCGGGGCCATCAGGACTTTGGGGGCATGCGCCTGAAGGCTTTGAGAGGGTCGGCGTCCGGATCAGCCTTGCGGCTGGTCGGTCGGCGGCGGAGTCGGACGCGTCTTGTGCTGGGCCATGAACTGGTCGAACTCTTCCTTGTCCTTGGCGTGACGCAGACGGTCGAGGAAGTTCTTGAACTCGACCTGCTCCTCCTCGAGCCGCTGCAGCGTTTCAGTGCGGTATTCGTCGAAGGCGCGGTTGCCGCTCGAGGGCGGCCCGAAGCCGAAGCCGAAACCACGGCGCTCCATGCGGCCGCGCATGCGGTCCATCTTGTACTGCATCCGCTCCATCTTGTTCTGCCAGCGGTCCTGATTGCTCCAGCACGACATTCTTCTGCTCCCGAGTGTGAAAAAGAGAAGGGCAAGTCCGATCGGCCACCAGAGGATGAAGCCGAGGATGGTCACGGCGATCCAGCCGGGATGCCAAGGCGTCTCGAGCATGCGGGGCCGCTCGTAGTGTTGTTCCGAAGTACCGCGCCATCGATTGACATCAGCGGTGTAGGCCATCTCCATCTCCATCACGGCACCAGCGCCGTTGTGAATGTAAATAACATTTACATAGCTAGACCATCCCGTCATTTTGTCAAGCTGGCCGCCTGACGGTGCGGTCGAATTATTTGCGCAATTTTATTTCGGCTTGCCCCAGGGACCGCCGGGCGGCACGCCAGAACCGGAGGATGCCTCCGGTGGCACCGGCGGCGGCTCGGCGCTTTTCGCAGCCGGACGGCGGTCGGTCGGGAAGCCGAGGCCGCGCAGATAGATCAGCACCTCCGCCTCCAACAGCTCATCCGGGGACATCGGCAGCTTCCGCCGCGCGGCGTCCCCGCGCGAGAACAGGGAGGCCACGCCATGCGCCATCGACCAGATGTGCAGCGCCATCATCATGGCCGGCGGCCGCGGCATGCCGGGCGGCGCCAGCGCCGCGAGGCGCTCGGCGGCGGCGCGGATGATGTTGAAAGCGCGCTCGCTTGCGGCCTGCAGCGCCGGATTGGCATCGACCGGCAGGCCCGACTCGAACATCGCATTGTAGAAGGCCGGCTCCTCGCGGGCGAAGGCCAGATAGGCTCGGCCGACGCGCTCGAACGCGGTGACGGTGTCGGGCCGGCCGTCGTCCCAGGCCGCGGTCAGCCGCGCTTCGAACTGCTCGAAACCGCGCTGCGCGATCGAGGACAGCAACTCCTCACGGTCGCGGAAATGCCGGTAGGGCGCCGCCGCGCTGACGCCGGCCATGCGCGCAGCATCGGCGAACGTGAACCCGGCCGCGCCCTTCTCGGCGATCAGCCCGAGGGCGGCCTGCAACAGGGCTTCCTTCAGATTGCCGTGGTGATAGCCGCGCTCGGCGCGGCCCTGGTCCTTGCGCCAGCTCATGTGAACGACCTTTACATGAGCCGGGGGTGAAGGTCACTAGCCCTCACTCGTCATTCCGGGGCGACGCGCAGGTCGAACCCGGAATATCGAGATTCCGGGTTCGGTCCTGCGGACCGCCCCGGAATGACCGTAGAAGGCTACCGGCCCGGGATCGGCAACACCGGCATGACTTCGATCGACTCGCCCGGGAAGATCGCAAAGTGCGGATGGTTCTTGAACAGCTCCGCGGCGGCTTCCTGCGAGGCCGCGCGCACCACCGTAAACCCGGTCAGCGCATTGCTGATTTCGGTCACGCCGCCGGCGTCGATCTTCCGGGTCTTGCCGAGCGGGCCGCCCAGCTCGACGATGGCGGCCTTGTGCTTTTCGACCCAGCCGTGCCAGGCAGCCAGGCCCTCCTGCTCCCTAGCCTTGCGTTCGGCCTCGGGCAGTGCCTGCCAGGCGGCCATTTTCAGGCCGGTCATGCTGCCGAGATAAACGGCGAGGAATTTGTGTTCGGTGCTCATCGGTTTTCTCCCTTGATTGATGATTGACGACAGCCGCGCATGCCTATGCGGCCGCTTTGGCTACTTCTTCAGGTCGGCGAAACCGACAGCGGCGGCCTGCACCTCCGGCGAAAAGTCGGCCATCTCCTGCACCTGGCGGATCTCGATCAGCTCGTTGGCGGCGGCCGGGCATTCCTTGGCCCAGGCGATTGCCTCTGCGCGCGAGGTCACCTCGATCATCCAGTAGCCGCCCAGGACTTCCTTGGCCTCGGTGAAGGGGCCATCGGTCACGACCGGCTCGCCGGTCGCAAACGAGACGCGCGCGCCCATCGAAGGCGGGTGCAGGCCGTCGAGTGTGATCAGGACGCCGGCATCCCTCAGCGCTTCGTTGTAGCGCATCATCGCGGCGACGCGATCGGGATCGAGCTGGACGTCCGGCGGCGCGGTCTCGTAGCCGAGCGGGATCATCAGCATCATGAAACGCATGGAGAGTTCCTCTTGCTTCGTCATTCCGGGGCGCGCGAGGCGGAGGACCGGAATGGCGACGGTGCCCCTGTAAGACGGGCGACCTGTCTCGGAACCGACATTGGCACGAACATTATTTTGGAGGCCGTTGCGCTCGACCATCCGACGAGCGGGCCGCCTTGCGCGGTGCCGCCGCGAATCTGTCGCCGCTCCACATGCGCTGACGCGGAAATATCTTTCAAATTGCGCCCGTAAAATTACGGCCACGGCGGCGCCGACCTATGAATTCCGCCGTGCATATGAGTCGAGAATGCTTTCAACCTGAACGAGATACGTCCCCGGCGGAAAACCACGGAAGGCGCGCAGGTTCTTGCAAGGGTTTACAGTTGCTCAACGAGCCTATGCAACTTTTCCGCTAAGCGAAACGGTACGCCGATCCTTTTTGGAACCGCCTTCGAGTCTTACGGAGCATCACGTGTTCAATTTCCAGAGCAAGAAAGTCAGGCACGCGGTCGCAGAGGTCGAGGCGCTCGATCGGTCCCAAGCCGTCATCGAATTCGATCTCGACGGCACCATCATCGACGCCAACGAGAACCTTCTCAGGATGAGCGGCTATTCGCTCGCCGAGATCAAGGGCAAGCATCACAGCATCTTCGTCAGCCCGGCCGAGCGCGAGAGCGCCCGCTATCGCGACTTCTGGGCCAGCCTGAACCGCGGCGAGTTCCAAACCACGCAATACCGCCGCTTCGGCAAGAACGGCAAGGAAGTCTGGGTCCACGCCTCCTACGCGCCGCTGCTCGACGAGAACGGCAAGGTGGTCAGCTTCATCAAGTTCGCCACCGACATCACGGCTTACAAGATGCGGACCCTGGAGGACGCGGGCAAGATCGCCGCGATCAGCCGCGCCCAGGCCGTGATCGAATTCAACATGGACGGCACCATCGTCACCGCCAACGAGAACTTCCTCAATGCGATGGGCTACGCGCTGGACGAGATCCAGGGCAAGCATCACAGCATGTTCGTGACGCCGGAGGACCGCGCCAGCTCCGCCTATGCCGATTTCTGGGCGCGGCTGAACCGCGGCCAGTTCGAGGCCGCCGAATACAAGCGGATCGGCAAGGGCGGCAAGGAGATCTGGATTCTCGCGTCCTACAACCCGATCCTCGACGAGATGGGCAGGCCCTTCAAGGTGGTGAAGTTCGCGACCGACGTCACCGCGCAGAAGATGAAGGCGGCCGACAATGACGGCCAGCTCGCCGCGATCCAGAAGTCGCAGGCCGTGATCGCGTTCAACATGGACGGCACGATCCGCACCGCCAACCCAAACTTCCTGAACGCGATGGGTTATTCGCTGGCCGAGATCAAGGGCCAGCATCACAGCATGTTCGTCGATCCGAACGAGAAGAACTCGGCGGCCTACCGCCAGTTCTGGGAGACGCTCAATCGCGGCGAATTCCAGGCCGCCGAGTACAAGCGCATCGCCAAGGGCGGCCGCGAGATCTGGATCCAGGCGTCCTACAACCCGATCTTCGACCTCAACGGCAAGCCCTACAAGGTGGTGAAATACGCCACCGACGTCACCGCGCAGGTCATCGGCCGCAAGAAGGCCGACAATGCCCGCGGGCTGATCGAGGCGGTCGCGGCCGGCAGCGAAGAGATGAGCGCCTCGATCCGCGAGATCTCCGAAACCATGGCGAAATCGCGCGAGAACTCCAAGGTCGCGACCAGCCGGGTCGACGCCGCCGACGGCCAGGCGCAGAAGCTGAACGCGGCCGCGCAGGCCATGAGCGGCATCGTCGAGATGATCTCCGGCATCACCAGCCAGATCAACCTGCTCGCGCTCAACGCCACCATCGAATCGGCACGCGCGGGCGAAGCCGGCCGCGGCTTTGCGGTGGTCGCCTCCGAGGTGAAGAACCTCGCGAGCCAGGCCAAGCAGGCGACCGACACGATCACGTCCGAAATCGACGCGCTGAACACCATCTCCGGCGACGTCGCCAGTTCGCTGACCGCGATCAAGGTCGCGATCGCCGGCGTCAACGAGTTCATCGCCACCACCGCCGCGGCAGTCGAGGAGCAGAGCGCGGTGACGGCCGACATGTCGGCCAACATGCAGCGCGCATCGGCGGAGCTGGCGTAGACGCCGTCTATCTCTTCTCTATCTCCGTCATCCTGAGGCGCTCACACTGCAAAGCAGTGTGAGCCTCGAAGGATGAATCGGCCTGGATGCAGCTGGGCCGTCGCCCTTCGAGGCTCGTTGCGCTCGCACCTCAGGGTGACGGTGATGGAGTATTGCTCGCTGTCTCTACAGCGTCATTGCGAGCAGTCAGCGCCATCGGCATAAGCCATTTGTCCCGGCACCAAAGCGAGGTAAAAGCAGCGCGTGCTCACGCGCGCCCGTTTCCGACAGAAGGACAGATCAGCCCATGCCTGCTTCTCCGCAAAAAGTCGCTCTCGTCACCGGGGCCGCGCGCGGCATCGGGCTTTCGACGGCGAAGAAGTTTCTCGCCGAGGGCTGGCGCGTGGCGCTGCTCGACATCGAGGGCGAGTTGCTCGGCCGTGCCGTCGCCGAAATCGGCCAAAGCGAGGCGACGCTGGCGCTGACCTGCGACGTCTCGGACGCGGCCGCCGTCGATGCCGCGATGACAGCGGTCGAGCAGAAATTCGGCCGGTTGGATGCGCTCGTCAACAATGCCGGCATTGCCGTGTTCGCGCCGCTGATGGAGACGTCGGAGGCCGACTGGCGCCGCGTGCTCGAGGTCAACCTCACCGGCCCGTTCCTCTGCACCAAGGCGGCGGTGCCGCTGATGCGGGATGGCCACGGCGGCGCCATCGTCAACATCACCTCGATCTCGGCGGTACGCGCCTCGACGCTGCGCTCGGCCTACGGCACCAGCAAGGCGGGCCTAGCGCACCTGACGAAACAGCTCGCGGTCGAGCTCGCTTCCCTCAACATCCGCGTCAACGCGGTGGCGCCGGGGCCAGTCGACACCGCGATGGCCAAGCAGGTGCACACCACGGAAATCCGCGCCGACTATCACGACGCCATTCCGCTCAACCGCTACGGCCTGGAAGAAGAGCTCGCGGAAGCGATCTATTTCCTGTGCTCGGGAAGCGCGAGCTACATCACCGGCCAAATTTTGGCCGTCGATGGCGGCTTCGATGCGGCCGGCATCGGCCTGCCGACGATGCGCGGCCAACGGCGGAACGGGTAGAACTTCGTACGGTGGGTTAAACCTGCGGCCGTGCGAAGCGCGGGCCGCTGGGCATAACCCACCTCTTCTCGTGCGGCGAGAAAGATGGTGGGTTACGCTTCGCCAACCACCCTACGGCACCGAATGTGCGGAGAGTTCATGCGACGCGTCACCTTCCTCAAAGCCCTCGTGCTCGCCACCGCACTGCTCGCCACCGGTCCCGCCGCGGCTGAAATCCGCATCATCCGATCGCCGGGCGGCCAGGTCGGGCCGTTCCTCGATCTGTTCGAGAAGGTGCGCGAGAGCGGCGAGCGCGTGGTGATCGACGGACCCTGCCTGTCTGCCTGCACGCTGGTGCTGAGCGTCGTGCCGGGTGAGCGCATCTGTGTGACGAAACGCGCCGTGCTCGGCTTTCATGCGGCGCGTTCGGTCGATCGGCGCGGCCGCTTCTATGCCGAACCGGAAGCATCCGACGCGGTGCTCCAAGCCTATCCCGGCCCGGTGCGCGACTGGATCAGCCGCCGCGGCGGACTCTCGTCGCGGTTGCTTCTGTTGAAGGGACGCGACCTCACCGCGATCTACTCACGCTGCCGGTGAGGACCAGGCGGACCGCCCCGGACCTGACCGGCTTGCATCCGCTACTGTCCGACGAATAGGCAGTTCTGCAAATTCCCGCGCTCCTGAGCGCTGATTCCGCTCAACCGCGTTGCAATGACTGCACAATTTACGCGGTTTTCGGCTATTCCCGACGGACCTATGATCGTGCCGGCCAGACTGAGCCGCGGCAGTGTCACATCTCAGCAGTGGTCACAAATTAAAATGGTTCCGCTTTTTCAAGATGACACCTTTTCAAACGGCTCGCGCACCATGCAGCCCATCGATTTTCGTTACCGCCTGTCGGACCAGGGACGCATCGTCCTTGGCCAACTGAGCTCCGAAGAAACCGTCGAGTTCGAACTGTTGTCGCGCCGCGACCGCGAGGGCCTGATGGACCTGCCGTCCGAGTTGCGGCTGCTCGAGCTTTATGTGAAGTATACCGGCTCGGGCGCGGAGGCTACGCTGGCGCCGCTGGAAACCGCCTGGCGGCTCGAAGATCCACCGCGGCAGCGGAGGCCGCAGGCAGCGCGGCCGCGCAACTACATTCTTTCGATGGTTGTGATCGCAAGCGTCAGCTTCACGCTCATCGCATTGCTCATGAGCTAGCAGGCCACCCAAGCCGGAAGGCCACGCGCGCCTGCGAGATGATTTCCGCCGGTCACTCGCTCGCCAAGGCTAGTAGAGCCTCTGGATCATCTGCGCCAATTCCATGCTCGCGCAGATGAGCATACCCCATAGTGCAAAATTGATCTGCAGCGCCGCCGCCATCGGTCGCTCCCCTTCCAAATCACGTCCGCCCCAGTTTGTAGAATTTATGAAGGAATGATTAGCGATTCTGACGGGGAGTTCACAGCCTAATATTGCGCCAGTTGTTGTGCGATGCGGTCCGCATCATTTCACGAAGCGGCCTCACTGCGTTCGCAAAGTGATGCGAGAGCAGCCTTTCATATTCGGCCATGCCGGCCACACCGTTTCCCTTAAGTTCCATTTAACTGGCGCGATGCAAACCTTCCCGCGCGGAGTTTGCGAGTCGCGTACCGCACCAGGGGTCCGGCATGATGCGACACGCCTTCGTCTTGCTCACTTTTTGTACTGTGCTCATGGGATGCGCGGCGGCGCCGGCGCAGGAGCATCGTCCGATCGCATGGGACGGCTTCGGCCAGAACCCGAACCGGGCCCCGAGCCGCACCTCCATCACCAAGCGGCGCGCCGCGAACCCCGCGCCCGCGCAGGGCGATCCCAATCAGGAGCGCGAGAGAGTGCTCGGCACCTTGCGCCCGTACTCCGATGCATGGTGGGCGGTCCATGACGAGATCGAAGCGGAGAACGACAGGCAGCTCGGCACCAAGCTCGTGATCTGCCCGCGCTGCGTTCCGTCGCCGCCGTCCGGCGAGGACGTGACCGGATCGATCCGCTGAGAGGCACGGGGCCGGTCGCCCAGAAGGTGACGCCTCATGCGCGCCCCCTGCCTGCAACACGTGGGAGGGATCGTCGCCTGAGGCATCAGGCCGGCGTGCCCGTCACATTCCATCGGCCGGGCAGTTCACCATCCAGGGAATGCCGAACTTGTCGACGCACATGCCAAAGCCCTTGGACCAGAACGTCTTGCTGAAGGGCATGGTGAGGGTGCCACCGTCGGCGAGCGCGTTGAACTTGCGTTCGGCTTCCGTGACGTCAGCGACCGTCAGCGAGATCGAAAAGCCCTGGACCTTTTCGACGTGCTCGGGCGGTGCGTCCGACGCCATCAGCACGCTGCCGCCGGGCAGCGACATCCGCGCATGCATGATCGTGTTCTCACGTCCGGGTGTTGCCGGCATGTCCTGCGGCGCGTCCGAGACCCGCAGCAGCATCTCGATCTTGCCCCCGAGAACCTTGGCGTAATAGTTGAACGCCGCCTCGCAGGTGTCTTGATAAAACAGATAGGGATTGAGCATCGTCTCTCTCCTTCTTGTTGCTTTTGGCAGGGGGCGCTACTTCTCGGTGAGCTTCTTCAGGCTGGCGAGGCCGGCCTCGAAGTCCTTGCCAATCATGTTGTCCATGTTGATGAACACCTGCATCACCTTGGACATGAACGGGGCCGGACCGTGCATCGCCCATGTGACCAACGTGGCATCGCCCTGCGGCACAAAGGTGAACTCGGCGGTGTTATGGCCTTCGAACGGACGCTCGAAATCGAGCTTGATGCGCAGCTTCGACGGCGCGCTCGCCTCCAGAATCTCCATGTGGCCGGCACCGACATTGTTGTTGCCATCCCAGGCGTAGGTCGCTCCCTTTCCTGCTGCGGCTCCACCGTAGGTGCGCTTCATGGCGGGATCCCGGTTCTCGTAGGGCGACCAGCCCGTCCAGCGATGGAAATCGGCGACCTGCGGATAGATGGCATCGGCCGGCGCCTTCACTTTGAGGCTCCGCTCGACACGGAATGTGTCGGGCTTGGTGAAGGCTAAGGCGAGGACGGCCGCGATCCCGACCGCGAGCACGATGGCGATGATGGCAATGGCTTTCAGCATGAAGCACTCCCTGGATACGGGCTAAGGACGAAGGGGAGAGGTCGGGGCCGACAATCGGCGGGACAAATTTTTTTCCCCGTCATTCCGGGATGGTCCGAAGGACCAGACCTCAGGTGCGCAATTGCGCACCGGGGAATCTCGAGATTCCGGGTTCGATGCTTCGCATCGTCCCGGAATGACGTTGCACCCTATTTCGCCTTCGTCCCCTGCTTTGGGTTCCCGTCGGCCCCCTTGGGCTGATTGTCCCGGATCAGCCGGTCAATATGCATGCGGATGTGGGCGGCCTCCGCCGAGGTGTTGGCGAGCGCGATGGCGCGGTCGAAGGCGATGCGGGCTTCGTCGTTGCGGCCGAGCTGCATCAGGAAGGCGCCGCGCACGCCGTAGAAATGGAAGTAGTTGGCGAGCTTCGGCGCCAGCGGCTCGATCAGGTCGAGGGCTGCTTGCGGCCCGCGCACCTTGGAGACCGCGACCGCGCGGTTGAGCGTCACCACCGGCGAAGGCTGCACCACTTCGAGCGCGCCATAGAGCAGGTCGATCTGCGCCCAGTCGGTTTCCTCCGGCGTCGGCGCACGCGCATGCAGCGCGGCGATCGCGGCCTGGATCTGGTAGGGTCCGCTGCGGCGATGTCGCATCGCCTTGTCGATCAGCGCCAGCCCTTCCGCGATCATGGTGCCGTTCCACAGCGAACGATTCTGGTCTTCCAAAAGGATGAGCGAGCCGTCCGCGGCGAAACGCGCGGCGCTGCGCGCATGCTGCAACAGGATCAGCGCCGTGAGCCCCATGATCTCCGGCTCGCTCTGGAACAGCCGCAACAGCAGCCGCGCCAGACGGATCGCCTCCTCGCACAATGGCTTCCTGATCTCGGCGGTGTCGCCACTCGCCGAGTAGCCCTCGTTGAATATCAGATAGATCATCGCGGCGACGCCGGCGAGCCGCTCGGAGCGCTCGACCGCGCCCGGCGTCTCGAACGGCGTCCCGGCCTCCGCGACCTTCGCCTTGGCGCGGGTGATGCGCTGCTCCATCGCGGCCTCCGAGACCAGGAAGGCGCGCGCGATCTGCTTGACAGTCAGGCCCGAGACGATGCGCAGCGCCAGCGCGATCTGCTGCGTCGCCGGCAGCTGCGGATGGCAGCAGATGAACATCAGCCGCAGAATGTCGTCGCGATAATGCGAGCCGTCGAGCCGCTCGGCAAGTGCGCCTTCGGCATCGTCGAGATCGGAGATCGCCTGATCGTCCTCCGGCAGCGGCGCCTGCTTGCGGGCGCGGCGCACCTCGTCGATCGCGACGTTGCGGCCGACCATGATCAGCCAGGCCGCGGGATCGCGCGGCGGGCCGTTCTGCGGCCAGGTCTTGAGCGCGCGCAGGCAGGCATTCTGAAAGGCTTCTTCGGCGGTATCGAGATCGCGGAAATAGCGGAGCAGCGCGCCCACCGCCTGGGGTCGCGCCGAGGTCAGCGCGGTCTCGATCCAGGCGGTATCGGCCTCGCTCACGCCGAAAGTCCTCCCGGCCTGAACACGCCCACAGGACGCACTTCATAAGCGCCGCCGGGATTGACCGCGCCCAGGTCGCGCGCCACGTCGAGCGCCTCGTCGAGATTCTTGCAGTCGACGATGTAGAAGCCGAGCAACTGTTCCTTGGTTTCGGCATAGGGGCCGTCGAGCACCAGCGGCGGGTCTTCCTTGCGCAGCGTCGCTGCCGCCGTGGTCGGCAGCAGCCGCGCCACCGGGCCAAGCCGGCCCTGCTGCGTCAGCTTGTCCTGCACCACCGCGAGCTTCTTCATCACGGCCTCGTCCTGGTCCTTGCTCCAGGAGCCGACGAAGTCCTCGTCATGATAGCAAAGGATCGCATAAAGCATGGGCAGCACCTTCCCTGAACGCTTGTTTTGAAGACGATCCAATATGCCGCGCCCCGACAGGGCTGCGGAAAAAATTTGCGAGAAAAATCCGTCAGATCGTGCCAAGGAGGGGCACCGAAAGCGGAACCTTATGAGGCACTTCGAATGACCGTGGGCACACTGGCCGTCCTGATCAACAGCACGCAGCAGAACTGGCTGCCGGAGCGCTGGAAGGCCCGGTTCGACGCGGTCTGCGGCGGCCGCCGCGTGGTGCTGCTGCCGGATACCGGGCTCGATCCGGCCGAGGTGCACTATGCCGCGGTGTGGAAGCCGGTGCCGGGCGACCTCGGCTCTTTCCCCAATCTGCGGGCGATCTTCAACCTCGGCGCCGGCGTCGACGCGCTGATGGCGGACAAGAGCCTGCCCGATGTGCCGCTGGTGCGCGTCGCGGTGCCTGATCTGACCAACCGCATGACCGAATATGTCGTGCTGCACGTGCTGATGCACCATCGCCAGGAGCTCTACCTGCGGGACTCGCAGCGCGCCAAGCGCTGGGAGCCGAAATATCAGTGGCCGGCGAGCGCGGTGACGGTTGGCGTCATGGGGCTCGGCACCCTTGGGGCCGATGCCGCCGACGTGCTGCGCCGGCTCGGCTTCCGCGTCACCGGCTGGAGTCGCAGCCCGCGCACCATCGCGGGCGTCGAGTGCTTCCATGGTACGGCCGGAATGGATGCGTTCCTGCGCACCACCGACATCCTGGTCTCGCTGTTGCCGCTGACGCCGGATACGCACGGCATCCTCAACCGCGACGTCTTCGCAAAGCTCAACCGCAACAGCCCGCTCGGCGCGCCCGTGCTGATCAATGCCGGCCGCGGCGGTCTGCAGAACGAGGCCGACATTCTCGCCTGTCTCGACGACGGCACGCTGGGCGCGGCCTCGCTCGACGTCTTCGTGCAGGAGCCGCAGCCGGCGGACAGCCGGTTCTGGACCCACCCGAAGGTGGTGCTGACGCCGCACAACGCCGCCGACACCGACGCGGATGCGATCTCGGCCTATGTCGCCGAGCAGATCGCGCGGTTCGAGGCGGGCGGCGCGCTTGAGAATGTGGTGGATCGAGCGAGAGGGTATTAGGGCTCGGAACGCTGAGAGAGGCACGCACGCATCCCACACCCCCGTTGTCGTCCCCGCGCACGCGGGGATCCATAACCCCGGGGAGACGTGTCGGGCCAACTGATAACTCCGAGTCTTCGCCAAACGTCTCCCTGGGGTTATGGGCCCCGGGCTCGCGCTACGCGCGCCCCGGGACGACAGCTAGGGCTTGGCCCCCACCATCACGTCGATCGCGCCCTTCACGATCGCTTCCAGATCCTTGCGCGAGACGCGCGCGCGCGAGCGGATGGCGATCGAGTGCACGGTTGCGGATGCGATCTGCGCCAGCACGGCGGGATCGGCGCTCTGCGGCAACTCGCCTTTCTCCCTGGCGCGGCGGAAGCAGTTCGTAAACGCCTTGTCGAGCTCCGAGAGGCCATCGAGCACCATCGCGCGGATCTCGGGATCACCCACCGCTTCGGACGCCGCCGTCACCACCGTGAAGCAGCCGCGCGGGCCGGCTTCGCCGGAGAGATAGATGTTCAGCGCGGAGGCAAAGATGCGCTCCAGCCGCTGGCGCACCGGCATCTCCTGGCGAAAGATCTCCACCATCGCCGCGCGCGCTTCCTCGCGGTAGCGCTGATAGCTCTTGATGTAGAGCTCGCGCTTGTCGCCGAAGGCGCCATACAGGCTCGGCCGGTTCATGCCGGTGGCTTCGCTGAGATCGTCGAGCGAGGTCGCGGCAAAGCCCTGCTTGCGAAACAGGTCGAGCGCCTTGCCGAGCGCGATGTCGGGCTCATAGGCGCGGGGACGACCGCGGCGTTTAGGCGGATTGGCGACTGCTGGCGGCTTTGATTTTTGTACCATTTCGCAAATTAATCCTTGACCGACCATATATTATGCAAGACAGTACAAAAATCAATCTGGCCAGGTTGAGCGACACTCGAAAAGTCACACCGAGGAATTGCCCCAGGAGGCCCAAGATGGATCTTTATTTCTCGCCGCTCGCCTGTTCGATGGCGACGCGCGTCGCGCTGTATGAAGCCGGCGCCGACGCGACCTATCTCGAAGTCGATCCGCCGACCAAGACGGTGCTGAACGACGGCACCGATTTCCGCACCGTGAACCCGCTCGGCCTCGTGCCGACACTGCGCACCGACGAGGGCGTGGTGCTGACCGAGAACGCGGCGATCCTGCAATATGTCGCGGATCGTTTTCCGCAATCCGGCCTTGGCGCCCCGGCGGGCATCGATCGCACGCGGCTGCATCAATGGCTGTGCTTCGTCGGCACCGAGCTGCACAAAGGTCTCTTCCTCCCGCTGCTCGATCGCAAGGCGCCGCAGGAAACCAAAGCCTACGCGCTGGAGAAGAACCTGTCGCGGCTCGACTATCTCGACACCTACCTGAAAGGCCGCGACTTCCTGCTCGACCATTTCAGCGTCGCCGATGCCTATCTCGTCACGGTCATCAACTGGACCATGGCGACACCGCCGATCGAACTCGCCAAATGGCCGAACGTGAAGGCCTATTACGAACGTCTGCGCCAGCGGCCCTCGGTGGCGAAGGCAATCGCCGAGGAATTCGAGCTGTACAAGGCCGAGCAGGCACGGAAGAAGGCGGCGGCATAAGCCTGAAGGAGCGAAGCGCCGTCCCGGCCGCGACGCCGGGGCGCGCCTCTACCCGTATAGCACGCGCGGAAGAATCGTGACGATGCCGGGCCAGAGCGTCAGCAGCAGCACGAAGCCGACCATGATGATCAGATAGGGCATCGTGACACGGGCGATGTAGCCGAGGCCGTCGTCGGTCAGGCCCTGGATCACGAACAGGTTGAAGCCGACCGGCGGGGTGATCTGCGCCATCTCGACCGCAAGCACCAGGAAGATGCCGAACCAGATCTCGTCGAAGCCCGCGCCCTTCACGATCTGGATCGCGCGCGCCAGGAACTGCAGCGTGAGAAGCAGCATGCCGAAAGTCACCACCGCCTGCGGAAACCACAGCGGCGTATCGCTCGAGGTCGAGACCTGGCCACGCACGAAGGCGCTCCATGCGAATTTTGCCATCGACGAGGTCAGGAAGGCCATGAAAGCGAAGCCGGCCGCCGCCGAGAGTATCTCGATCGCGCGCTGAAACGGCGGGGGAACGTTCTTCAGAAGCAAGACAACGCGGATGTGACCGCCGACGCGCAGTGTCATGGCGGCCCCGAAGGTGAAAGACGCCGCCATCAGGTAGGAGGAATATTCCCAGGCGATCGAGATCGTCGGGGGAAAGAACGACAGGAAGTTCGAGAGGAAGCGGGTTGCGACCTCGCACAGCATCAGAAGCGTCAGAGTCAGGAGGCAGCCGCCGCCGATCCAGCCGTCGAGCCGACCGAGACGGTCGATGCCGTCGAGCAGGATGCGCAACGGCGCGGCGCCGCTGCGTTGAGACTTTGCGGAGCCGCCGGCGAAACGTCGACCATGACCGATCTCAACGCTTCATTTCGGCGAGATAGGCTCGCACCGGCTTGTCGGCTGCAGGCACGCGCTTGAGGAAGGCTTCGAGCTGCGGCGCGGTCTTGGCCCGGATGTCCGTGATCATCGCCTGCGAGACCGGCACCACCTCCATGCCACCCTCCTTCAGGCGGTTGAGGCTATCGACGTCGGCCTTGAGCGAGTTCGCCCAGAAAGCCGGCTCCATCTTCGCCGCCGTATCTGCGACGAGCTTCTGCTGGTCGGCGCTAAGCGCCTTCCAGGAATCGAGATTGACGGTGAGCATCTGCGACGACCAGACGTGGTTGGTCGGGTAGACGTATTTCAGGAATTCCCAGAACTTGCCGTCGACGCCCGACACCGCGGAGGTCGAGACGCCGGAGACCGCGCCGGACGCCAAGGCCGGAATCGTCTCGCCCCAGGGAATCATGATCGGCGCCATGCCGATCGCGGCCAACATGTCGACGGCGCCCTTGTCGGGGACGCGGATCTTGATGTTCTTCAAGCCGTCGACATCAGCGGTCTTGAGCTTGAGGTGGAGATACTGCGTCGGCCACGGCACGATGTAGAGGATTTTCTGGTTGTTGCGCGCAGCAACCTTCTCGTATTCAGGCCGCACATATTTGTGCAGCACCTTCAATTCATCCATCGAGCCGCACAGGAACGGGATGCTCTCGACGCCCATGAAGGGCTCATCGCCACCTGCTGGATGTTGAGGACGTCGGCGAGCGGCACCAGGCCGTCGCGCACGGCACGCAGATGCTCGGGGCCCTTGAAGCCGAGCTGGCCACCCGCCTTCACGGTGATGGCGACAGAGCCCCCGCTCTGCTTCTTCTCCGTTTACCAAGCGCACTGACGCGTCAGCGCGCATACCCATAGACTGCAACCGCATTGTCGGCAGACACGAGACCGCTTTCGATGTCGTCATTGACCGCCGCGCGATCGCGCTCGGCGGGCGCACCGATGCCGGCGCCGCCGGGCGTCAGCACGACGAGGCGGTCGTCCGGCGGCACTTGCTGAAAGCCTTTGCCGCGCAGCTTCTTGCCGGATTTCAGGCCGACATAGCCGGCCTCGCCATTCTTGCCGCCGTCGCGGCCGCGCGGCGGATGATCGATGCGATCGAACGCCGCCAGAATGTCGAACGGCGCATCGACGCCGCTGCCGACCTCGATGATCTGGCCGAGACCGCCGCGGGTGCGCCCTGCTCCGCCGGAATCCGGGCGCAGCTCCTTGCGCCAGAAAATCAGCGGCGTCTGGGTTTCCGCGATCTCGACCGGCGTGCCGCGGACGCCGCTCGGATAGGCCGTGGCCGACAGGCCGTCCTTCGCAAAGCGCGCGCCGGTGCCGCCGTTGGACGTCACCGCCATCGAGAATCCGTAATTGCCGCCGGCACCGGAGCGCGTCTGTCCGCGCACGTTGAGATTCCACAGGCACGAAGTGCCTTCGGCCGGCACGCGCTCGGGAATGATCTGGCGCAGGCAGCCGAACACGACGTCGGGCAGCATCTGGCCGATGATGTGACGCGAGGCAACAGGTGCCGGCTTCGGCGCGTTGAGGATCGCACCCGGGGGAGCCGACACCGTCAGTGGCGAGAGCGAACCGGCATTGTTCGGGATCTGCGAGGCAACGACGCAGCCGAGGCCGAACACGGTGTAGGCCGTGGTGTAGGACAGCGGCACGTTGATGCCGAACTTCGAGGCGGCGGAGGTGCCGTCGAAATCGACGTGAATGCCGGTGTCCGAAATCGTCAGCGTCGCCGCCAGCGTGACCGGCGCGTCGTAGCCGTCGACGACCATGCTGTTGCGCCAGGTCCCCTTCGGCAGCTTTGCGATCTCGGCGAGCACGGCCTCGCGCGAGCGTTCGCAGATGTAGTCGCCGAGCACGTCGAGCGTGTCGATCTCGAACTCGGTCATCATCTCGACCAGGCGCTCGCAGCCGACGTCGTTGCAGCCGGCGAGCGAATAGGTATCGCCCTCGGTGTCGATCGGCAGCCGCGTGTTGGTGCGGATCATCGCCATCAGCGTCTCGTTGACGACGCCCTGGTCGATCAGCTTCAGCATGGGGATGTAGAGCCCCTCCATGAACACGTCGGTGGCGTCAGGACCGAATCCGATGCCGCCGATGTCCATCAGATGGCTGGTGCAGGAGAACAGCGCGACCGGCTTGCCGTCCTTGAAGCAGGGCGTGGTGACGACGAAGTCGTTGAGATGGCCGGTGCCCATCCAGGGATCGTTGGTGATGTAGGCATCGCCTGCCTTCATCGTCTCGATCGGGAATTGCGCGATGAAGTGCTTGACCGATTCCGCCATCGAGTTGACGTGGCCGGGCGTGCCCGTCACCGCCTGCGCCAGCATTCGCCCCTTGAGGTCGAACACGCCGGCCGAGAGGTCGCCGCATTCGCGCACGATCGGGCTGAAGGCGGTGCGGAGCAGCACCTGCGCCTGCTCCTCGACCACGGCGATCAGCCGGTGCCACATGATCTGGAGATCGATCAGGCTCGCGCCATTTGCCTTGCTCATGATCAGGCTGCCTTCCGTTCCATGACGATGCTGCCGGCGCCGTCGATATGGGCGTCGAAACTGTTGGAGACGAACGTGGAGGTTTCGTCCTCGGCGATCACGGCGGGACCCGCAATCGTGGCGCCCGGCGCCATGTCCTCGCGGCGATAGAGCGGGATCTCGATCACCTCTCCCGCGCGGCCGTCGAAGAATTTGCGGCTGCCGGAGGCCTTGCCGGCGGGCGTGCGCGCGACGGAAGCAACCACGGCGGGATTGCGCGCATCGGTGGTCGCGAGCACCGACCAGCTCAAGACCTCGATCGCCGCGCCCGGAATCGACCGTTCGAACATCGCCGAATAGTCCGCCTCGAACTTCTGGCGCAGGCCGGCAAGATCGGCCGAATTCAGCGGGCGGTTCGGCAGCTCGATCGTGATCTCGTGGCCCTGGCCGACATAGCGCATGAAGGCGGCGCGCCGCTCGCGCACGGGCGCACCGGCCGCACCCGGCTCGACCAGCGCGCGGGCTTCGGTCACCATCTCCTGAAGCAGGTCCGACACCGCCGCTGTGTCGAAATCGTCGAGACGGACGTGGCGGCTGCGCACCAGCTCATAGGCGATCGGAGCCGCCAGGAATCCGACGGCCGAACCGACGCCGGCATTCGAAGGCACGATCACGCGGGAGACGCCGATCTTCTCGGCAACGCGCGCCGCGTGCAGCGGAGCGGCGCCGCCGAACGCGATCAGCGTGTGCTGGCCGACGATCTCACCGCGCTCGACCGCGTGCACGCGCGCGGCGCTGGCCATGTTCTCGCAGACGACCTCGTGCACCGCATAGGCCGCGGTTTCCGCCGACAGGCCCAGCGGCTCGCCGACGGCGCGCAGCAGCGCCTGCTTGGAAAGCTCCGGGTCCAGCTTGATGGTGCCACCGGCAAACGCATCGGGATCGATCATGCCGAGCGCGACGTCCGCATCCGTAACGGCCGGGCGCTGGCCGCCGCGGCCATAGCAGGCGGGTCCCGGCTCCGACGAGGCACTCTCGGGGCCGACCGTGACGCGCTTCATCGCGTCGACATGCGCGATCGAGCCGCCGCCGGCGCCGATCTCGACCATTTCGATCACGGGAATGCGGACCGGCAGGCCCGAACCTTTCAGGAAGCGTGCGGCGCGATCGACCTCGAACACGCGCGAGGTTTCCGGCTGGTATTTTTCGATCAGGCAGATCTTTGCGGTGGTGCCGCCCATGTCGAACGAAAGCACCTTGCTCTCGCCGAGCCTCGCTGCGATCTGCGCCGCGAAAATGGCACCGCCGGCCGGACCGGATTCGACGAGTCGTACCGGAAAGCGCCGCGCCGTCTCGATCGACGTGACGCCACCGCCGGAGGTGACGAGATAGATGGCGCCGCGGTATTGCTCCACCTGCAAGGCATCCGCCATGCGGGCGAGATAGCCATCGATCAACGGTTGCACATAGGCGTTCGCGACCGCAGTCGATGTGCGCTCATACTCGCGAATTTCCGGACAAACAGCCGAAGACACAGTTACGGAGATGCCAGGCATCTCCTCGCTGATGATCGCGGCCGTGCGGCGCTCATGCTCGGGATTGGCATAGGAGTGCAGGAAAGCGATCGCGACGCTCTCGACCTTCAGTTCGCGCAATTTCGGCGCGAGTGCACGCACGGATGCTTGGTCCAGCGGGAGACGAACGGCGCCGTGGGCATCGATACGTTCGGGCACGGTGAAACGAAGGCTGCGCGGCGCCAGCGGCTTCGGCTTGTCGATGGTGAGATCATACTGATCGTAGCGGCTCTCGGTGCCGATATCGAGCACGTCGCGGAAGCCCTCGGTCGCGATCAGCGCCGTTTTCGCGCCGCGCCGCTCGATGATGGCGTTGGTCGCGAGCGTCGTGCCGTGAATGAAGACGTCGATGTCGCTGATATGTGCATGCGCGTCAGCGAGAATGAGACGCATCCCGTCCAGCACCGCCTGCTCCGGCCGCTGCGGCGTGGTCAGCACCTTGCGTGTCTTGCGATCCTGACCCATGTCCAGCACGATATCGGTGAACGTGCCACCGATATCGACGGCAAGCCGCACCTCGGCTCCTTCAAGCATACCAAAATTCTCCGGCTGATCGTCCAATTGCGCGAAAACCGCAGCAATTTTCATACCAGCGACGGCGCCGATGGTGAAGCGCGTGGCACCTATGCGATAGCAGGAGTTCGGTGCGCCAAGCTCAGAGCAGGAAGGCGAGCGCGGCTTCGCAGCGGTCCTCGACCTTGAGCGTCAGGAGTTCGTCGGCACGGGTGCGTCCGAGGTTGACCGCGGCGATCGGGATTTGCCGGCGCGCCGCCGCCTGCACGAAGCGGAAGCCGGAATAAACCATCAGCGACGAGCCGACGATCAGCATGGCGTCAGCCTGCGACAGATGATCCTGCGCGGCGGCGACCACGTCGCGCGGAACGTTCTCGCCGAAGAACACCACATCGGGCTTGAGGATGCCGCCGCAGACCTCGCAGGCCGGCACGTTGAACGACGAAAAATCCGCGTGCTCGAGATCAGCGTCGCCGTCCGGCGCATCCGCGGCATCGAGCGTCAGCCACGCCGCGTTGGCACGGCCAAGCGTATGCTGGAATTCCTCGCGCGGCGTCTTGGCGCCGCAACCCATGCAACGGACCAGATCGAGCCGACCGTGCAGGTCGATCACCTGCTTATGGCCCGCGGACTGATGCAGCCGGTCGACGTTCTGGGTCAGCAGCATCTCGCACCGACCGCTGGCCTCGAGGCGAGCCAGCGCATGATGCGCATCGTTCGGGCGGGCCTGGCCGAACCGCCGCCATCCGATCAGGCTGCGCGCCCAGTAGCGCTGGCGCGTCTGCTCTTCCGCCATGAAGGCCTGGAAGTTGACCGGCTGGGTTCGCTTCCAATTGCCGGCACTGTCGCGATAGTCAGGAATACCCGAATTGGTGCTGCACCCGGCACCGGTCAGCACGAACAGACGCTTGTGCCGGCCGACGAAATCCTGGAGCGAAGGGCTTGCCACCGGAGGGTTTGTCATGGCGCAGATGTAGTCTGCGCCGGCGGATTTTTCCAGATCACACCCGCCGCGGCGGCGCGAGACCCTCACGGCATCGGCATGGGCTATTTCGATGGCAGGGGCGGCTTCGGTGGAGCGGCCTGCTTCTGCGAGACGACCGCCTTGCCCGGCGGAACCTCGGGCGCTGGGGGTGCAACCGGCGAAGACTGACCGACCGACAACGACACGCCGATCACGCGCCATTGCCCTTCGACCGGCGCGAACAACAGTTCGAAATTCACCTGCGACGGTACCGATGGGAAAAATCCCGCCATGTGCAAAAGACCGTTCGGCTCGATCTGCGGCAACAACGACAATTGCGGATCGATGACGGCAACACCGGAGATATCGAGCTTGTCGCCGCGCTGCGTGGCGAAGATCTCCGCGAGCTTTGCGGCGGTGTTGACCTGGAATCCGGGCGCGCCGAGGTCGCGCAGCACGGTGTAATTGCCAGTCTTGTTGGCGTGGTCGAGCGCGAGCAGCGTCGACCGTATCAGCATGAGCACGCCGTTGCGATCGATATTGGCGGGCTTCGCTGCGACCTGCTGTGGCGACGGCGCCGCCTGGTGTGGCTGCGGCGGCGTCTGTTGCGCAGACGTCGTCACCGCGCCCAGGATCAGCAGCCCGAGAACCAAAAGCCCAAGGCCTGCACTCACCCAACGAAGCGTCATGGCGACCGCGTTCTTCCTACCACTGGATCGACACGGCGCCGCGTCCGCCCGCAACGTTTCGCTCGACGGATTTGGTCAAAGGGAACATCGCTCTAGCGATCGCAGGAGGCATTTGCGCTCTCAGGTCCAGAGGTCGGGTCTGTCCCGACCGTTAGCCGGATACGGCCGCCGCGAATGTGGGGCAGGAGACGTGAGCGAGCATCAACCGTACGGTTGAGCTCGTCCGAGCGTATCGCCCCGGCGACTCGGTTTCTCGCGACTGTTGCTGGATTGCATCGCGAGGCTTCCCGACGGCCCGTCAGGCCTTGTGGGAACCGACGTCATGCTTGTGCTTGTGCAGGAACCGGGCGAGCTGCCCACGAAGCGCTGCTGTCTCCAACAATGTTCCGACCGATCCGGCGGTATCGAATATCTCCCGCTGAAGCGTCGTCGGCAGAGAATTCCACTGCATGATGACGGCCGCGCCGAGACACCGCAACACACGCTCCTCCTCCGCCGCGAGGGCTGCGCCGCGCAATCGTTCCGTCTCTCCGGCGTTGACTGCATCCACGTATTGGTCCGCGAGGACCTGTTCGTTGTCCGCGCGCGATGCAAGGCTATCCTGCAGTTTCTCGAATTTGCGAGTGTCATCCTTGCCGGGCGAGCTCTTGGCCAGCTCGCCATACGCGGCTGCTTTGGCGCGATACTGCAGAAATTTAAACATGCCGTCCTTTCGTTGAAGTCTCCGCGTATCCAGCCTGCCAGTTGCAGGCTATGCCGGCGTCGCAGCACTCAGGGAATCATTGCGACCTTCATCACGAATGGGGGGGAGGCCGCTGCATCATCGTTCTACTGGGGCGTCTTCTTTACGGAGAAATACGCGAGGAGGCGCATTGAAGCATATCCAGCCGGGCGCCCATTCCGACGAGTCGGGCTTTCTGAACACGTTCGATTCCCACCGCGACCTGATATATGCCGCTGCGGCCCGGAAATATGTTCGCGGCAGCAGGGGCTCTTACGATCTGGTCGCGGGAGATTTCTGAAACAGTCCGCTCGAACTTGCCCTGGTCTAACTCGCCCAATTGTCGCGGAACTCGGGGAACAAAGTCAGGCCTCCGCAGGCGTAGATGGTCTGCCCGGTGATGTAGCTGGCATCGTCCGACGCCAGGAAGGCGAACACGGCGGCGATCTCTTCCGGCGTTCCGACGCGGCCGAGCGGAATGTGACCGCTGACGACGCCGCGCTTGTCCTGATCACCGGTCCAGGCGGCATTGATCGGCGTGTCGATCGCACCCGGCCCCACCGCATTGACGCGAATGCCCCGGCCTGCAAACTCCAGCGCCAGCGTACGGGTCAGATTGGCCATCCCGCCCTTGCTGATCGAATAGGCGAGATAGCCGGGCTTTGGAATGATCTGGTGGACGCTGGAGCAATTGATGATGTTGCCGCCTCCGCCGCGCGCGACGAAATGCGCAAGCGCCTTCTGCGCGCAGAGCACGGCGCCGTTCAGATTGACGTCGATGATGCGGCGATAGGTTTCGACGTCGAGCGCCTCGCTCGGTGATTCCACCTGAAAGCCGGCATTGTTGACGAGGCAGTCGAGCCGCTTCCAGCGCGCCAGGATCGTCTCGAACATCGCGGTGATTTCGTTCTCAGTGGCGACGTCCGCCTGGACGACGAAATGATCCAGCCTGCCGTGGCCTCGATCGTTCGATGCGGTCCTTGCAAGCGCAAGCGTTTCCTCCGCCCGCTCGGTATGATCGAAATAGTTGATGGCAACCGTCGCGCCTTCCTGGGCGAGGCGAATCGCGACCGCGCGGCCGATGCCCTGCGATGCGCCTGTCACCAGCGCATATTGGCCGATGAGGCGCGAGGGAAACTGGGGTAAACGATCGGTTTGCGGCATGCTCGGCTCCAGATCATCTTGACGTCTCATCCTGACGTCGCGGCATATCATCAATGCAACGGGATTTTTGTTCCATCACCTGACCGGCATGATCGGCAGCCGATGCCAGTTGTAGCGGCGGATGCGGGACCAGTTGCGGTGCAGCGACCGATCTTCGTGCGTTCCGACAAAAATGTGATTGTCGCTTCAGTGGCGGCCATCACATGATGCAAATCATGCAAGGTCAATTCCTGCAAAATCAATGCGTTCCGGGGCCTACGATATGACACAAGTCGCGATCCAGCCAGCGATCCATCGCCGGCATCAACCCTGGTACACGATCCTCTACGTCCAGGTGCTGATCGCGATCGCACTCGGGGTGCTCATCGGCTATTTCTATCCCGATCTCGGCAAGGCGCTGAAGCCGCTCGGCGACGGCTTCATCGCGCTGATCAAGATGATGATCGCGCCCGTCATCTTCTGCACCGTGGTGCACGGCATCTCCTCGATGGGCGACCTCAAGAG
Source organism: Bradyrhizobium betae (assembly GCF_008932115.1). NCBI lineage: Bacteria > Pseudomonadati > Pseudomonadota > Alphaproteobacteria > Hyphomicrobiales > Nitrobacteraceae > Bradyrhizobium > Bradyrhizobium betae. The sequence continues at coordinate 4,325,964 of NZ_CP044543.1, read as the reverse complement.
AGTCGGCCGGGTCGGCCTGAAGTCGCTGATCTATTTCGAGACGGTGTCGACGGTGGCGCTCGCGATCGGCCTGTTGGTCGGCGAGATTCTCCAGCCCGGCAACGGCTTCAACATCGACCCCGCCACGATCGACCCGAAGTCGGTGGCGACCTATGTCAGCAAGGCCCACGAAGACGGCATCGTCGCCCATTTGATGGCGATCATTCCCGACAGCTATGTGGGCGCGATCGCGCGCGGCGACCTCTTGCAGGTCTTGCTGGTCTCGATCCTCTCCGGCTTTGCCATCGCATTCCTCGGCAAGGCCGGCGAGCCGATCGCGGAGGCGATCGACAAGGCCGCAAAGATGTTCTTCGGCATCATCCGCATCATCGTGCGCGTCGCGCCGATCGGCGCGTTCGGCGCGATGGCCTTCACCGTCGGCGCCTACGGCCTCGGCTCGCTGCTCAACCTCGCCGCCCTGATCGGCACGTTCTATCTCACCAGCATCCTGTTCGTGGTGATCGTGCTCGGCGCGATCGCCCGGCTCGCCGGCTTCTCGATCCTGCGCTTCATCGCCTACATCAAGGATGAGCTCTTGATCGTGCTCGGCACCTCGTCGTCGGAGACGGTGTTGCCGCAGATGATCCAGAAGATGGAGCATCTCGGCGCCTCACGCTCGGTGGTCGGCCTCGTCATCCCGACCGGCTACAGCTTCAACCTCGACGGCACCAACATCTACATGACGCTGGCGACGCTGTTTCTGGCGCAGGCGACCAACACCCATCTGACGATCTGGCAGGAGCTCGGCATTCTCGGCATCGCCATGATCACCTCCAAGGGCGCCTCGGGCGTGACCGGTGCCGGATTCATCACGCTTGCCGCGACACTCTCGATCGTGCCCGATATCCCGATCCAGTCGATCGCGATCCTGGTCGGCATCGACAAGTTCATGAGCGAGTGCCGCGCGCTGACCAATCTGATCGGCAACGGCGTCGCTTGCGTCGTCATCAGCATCTCCGAAGGCGAGCTCGACCGCGACGCGCTGCACGAGACCATGGCCCATCCGCTGGAGATCGGCGAGGCACTCGAACCGGGCGGCAGCGCGTAAAGCCGCCCAGATCGGCGCCACCTGCAGCCCAATTCCGACGCGGTAGTTTCCCGGAGTGGTCAATTGGTGCGGCGCGCGTCACAACACAGGCGTTGCGATCACCGATCGATACTTATTCTTTCCACCCGACGCGCTGGCGGCAGGGCGTCGGGTTTTTGATGATTGCAGCGACGACGCCGCACCGGGATCGGCGCGCCGCTGTTGACGGGCTCTGCCCGTCGCCGAACCGCATCAGCCCTTGAGCGCGGTGACCACGACCTCGATCAACGCGCCGCCGCCGAGATCGGCCACGCCGACGGTCGCGCGGGTCGGCAGATTGTCGCCGAAAAATTCGGTCCAGGCCGCGTCCATCTCCTTCTTTTTGGAGAGATCCGTGACGAAGATCGAGGTGCTGACGACGCGACTCTTGTCGGTGCCGGCTTCCTTCAGATAGCCGGCGATCTTGCCGAGGATGTTGCGGGTCTGGTCGCCCATCGAGACCGAGGTGTCGTCGGCGATGGTGCCGCCGACGAAGACGAAGCCATTGGCTTCGACGGCGCGGTGCATGATGGGCGTGCGAATGCTGCGGGTGATGCTCATGATGTCCTCGTATTGCTAGAGCGTCGTGGGATGGAAGCGGTCGATGCCGAGATCGCCGATGCGGGTCTGGGTGCCGCCGTTGACGATCAGCTCCGCCATGATAGCGCCGGCGCCGGGGCCGAGCTGAAAGCCGTGCAGCGAGAAGCCGAACTGGTGATAGAGGCCCTTGTGACGGCTGCTCGGGCCGAACACGGGGATGTCGTCCTTCATCTTCGCCTCGATGCCGGCCCAGGCGCGCATGATCGTCGCATCGCGCATCACCGGGAACAGCTCGAAGACGGTGCGCGCGCTGATGGCGAGGCTCTTCCAATCCAGCACCGTCTCGTTACGGTCCTGGTAAGGCGTTGCCAGATGGCCGCCGCCGATCAGCACGGTTCCGTTCTTGAATTGCTTGAAGGACAGCTTTCGCCCGCGCAGGATCACGACGGGGTCGATGAAGTGCGGCACGCGCGAGGTGATCATCAGCATCGGCGCCACGGTCTCGACCGGAACCGGCTCGCCGAGCGCGGCCGCGATCTTGCCGGCCCAGGCACCGGCGGCGTTGACCAGCACCGGCGCGGCGAAGCTCTCGGCGCCGACATCGACATGCCAGAGGCCATGATTGTAACGGATGTTGCTGGCGGCCACGCCCTCGCGCACGGTCGTGCCGAGCTGCTCGGCCTTGCGCCGGAACGCCGTCGTCGCCTGCGCCGGATTGGCCGCACCGTCGCGGCGCGAGACCACGCCGCCGGGGCAGGTCTCGGCGACGGCCGGCACGAGTCGCCGCAGCTCGGCCGCGTCGATCAGCTCCTCATGGGTAAAACCGAGCGCGTTCAGCTCCGCGACGCGGGCGCGGCAGACGGCGAGTTCTTCCTCGTTCTCGGCGACCAGCACCTGGCCGTAGCTCTCAAAGCTGCAATCGTCGTCGAGCAGATCGGCGATCTTTTCCCAGATTCCCATCGAGCGGATCGAGAGCGGAATCTCGGGGATGTGCCGCGCAAGCTGGCGGACGCCGCCGGCATTGACGCCGGAGGCGTGGCGGCCGGCATAGTCCTTCTCGATCAGCACCGGCTTCAGGCCGGCGAGGCACAGATGCAGCGCGGTCGAGCATCCGTGGATGCCGCCACCGACAACGATCGCATCCACGTTTTGGGTCATCCGCGCACCACGGCCTTGACGTCGGCCTCGCTCTTGGGAACGGCGGCGAGCTCGGCCAGCGTGATCGGCTTGACCGGCGCGCGCAGCCGGTAATAGCCGATCTCCTGCGGGGTCTTGCCGCGCGCCTGCGCCATCAGCTCGGTGACGGTGAGGCCGCAGAGTCGGCCCTGGCACGGGCCCATGCCGGTGCGGCGATAGGCCTTGAGCTGGTTCGGCCCGGTCGCACCGATCGCAACCGAATCGAGAACGTCCTTCGCAGTCACCTCCTCGCAGCGGCAGACGATGGTGTCGCCCGAGGGAATGCGGAACTGCGGCGCGGGGCGGAACAGCGTGTCGAGGAAGGTGCGGCCGCGCTCGGCTTTGGCGAGATCAGCGCGCAGCGTCGCCATCGCGGGAAGCTTCGCGGCGGCCGCCGGCGCCAACGCGTCCACCGCCGCGCGCGCAGCGATGCGGCCACGGACCACCGCGGCGTTGGCGCCGCCGATGCCCGCACCGTCGCCTGCGATCGCAATGCCTGCGACCGATGAATTGCCGCCTCCATCTAGGACCGGCGACCAGCACAGTTGCAAATCATCCCAGCGATGCTCGACACCGGCCGACATCGCGAGATTAACGTTGGGCACGACGCCCTGATGCAGCAGCAGGAGATCCACCGGAAGGGTCTCGCGCTTGCTGCCCGCGACATAGCTCACGCTCGCGAGTTGCCCCTCGCCGGATGCGGCAAGCTCGGTGACTCCGGAGACGACCTGCACCTTCGCCTTCACTTCGCGCATCATCGACAGGCCCTTGGCGAAATAGGGCGAGGTCAGGAAGGCGAAAGCGTGCGGCAACGCAGCGAAGTAATTGCCGCGCTCGGTGGTGTCGAGGATGCGGTCGATCCGGCCCCCCAGCCGCAAAATCTGCGCGGCGAGCAGCCAGAGCAAAGGCCCCTGCCCCGCGATCACCGTGCGGCCATCGGGAATCAAAGCCGACGACTTCAGCATGGTCTGCACCGCGCCCGCGGTCATGACGCCCGGCAGGGTCCAGCCGGGAATCGGAAACGGCCGCTCCAGTGCGCCGGTCGCGAGGATCACGCGCTTTGTCTTGACGAAGGCCGAGGCGCCACCGACGGAGACCGCGATATCGAGATTGCGGTCGAGGCTCCAGACCGTGGCACGATGAATGACCTCGGCATTACTCGCACGCAGCGACTGCACGAGATCGGCGCCGACCCAGTAGTCCGCGCCGAGCTGATTGCGATCCGTCACCGGCGTCGACGAGATCGCACGGAACACCTGGCCGCCGGGGCCGATATTCTCGTCGAGCAACAACGTCGACAGGCCGGCTCCGGCGGATGTCGCAGCGGCGGCGAGGCCCGCGGGCCCGGCGCCGATCACCACCACGTCATAGTCCTCGCGCTTGGGAGCCATGGTCATTTTCCGATCTCCCGCTTGCCCTTCTGGATCTCGATCTGCATGCCCTCGGCGACGGGGATGAGGCAGCCCTGCCGATTGCCGACGCCGTCGATGGTGACGAGGCAGTCGAAACAGACGCCCATCATGCAATAGGGCAGCCGCGGCGCACCGCTGACAGCAGTCGACCGGCGCACGTCGTGACTGGAGGCGAGCAGCGCGGCGGAGACGGTGTCACCCTGACGCGCCGCGACGGCAACGCCGTCGACGAAGATCTGCACCTGTGGCCGCTTGTCCTGTTCGGATCGTTTGAACATCTTGGCTCCTTCAATATCTCTAGTAGCCGCTGGTGTTCGCCGCGCCCGCGCCGCCAAAGCGGCTGGCGGAGAACGCACCGACCAGTTCGGGCTCGAGCGCGCCCTGCGCAACCATGCGCGCGATCTCGAAGGCGTGGTTGGAGGCGAGCGTGACGCCGGAATGGCAACAGGCGACGAAAGCGCCGGGATGCGTCTCCGACTGGTCGTAGATCGGAAAACCGTCCTGCGGCATGACACGAATGCCGGCCCAGCTCCTGACCACGTTGAGCCGCGACAAATGCGGGAACATCCGCTGGGCGCGATCGGTCATCACCGCGCTGATCGAATGCTTCAGCGTGCGGTCGTCGAGCTCGTCCTCCTTGCTGTCGCCGATCATCACCGTGCCCTCGTCGGTCTGGCGGATCGTGGTGAGGGGATGCGGCAGGAACGGCATGGTGCGCTCGGTCACCACGATCTGGCCGCGGGTCGGGCCCATCGGCGCGTAAAGGCCCACCATCGGCGCGAGCGTCTGGTTGGCATTGCCGGCGGCCAGCACGATCTTGGCGGCGCGCAGCTCGCCCTTCGGCGTGGCCAGGCTGAATTCGCCGCCGCTCTTGCTGATCGCCGAGACCGGACGCTCCGGAAAATAGTCGATGCCGAATGCCCTGAAGCCGGTGTGGAAGGCGCGGAACGTGCGCAACGAATTGACATGGCCGTCGAGCGGACAGTAGCTGCCGCCCGAGACTTCCGGTCCGATCAGTGGCAGGGACTTCTTCACCTCGGACGCGGACAGCATCTCCATCTTGTAGTCGGCCGCACCGGTCTGGTTGTGCATGCGCTTGACCAGCTCGGTGCGCTGGCCGAATTCGTCCTCGCCGAGCGTCAGATGAAAGCCGCCATTCTGCTGAAGGGCGACATCGAGCCCGGTCTGCTGCTTCAGCTCCGACGCGAGCCGGCCCCAGGCTTCCGACGCCCGCACGGTCCAGACCGTATAGGCTGGCATGCCGAGGCCCTTGCTCTGAACCCAGACCAGCGCGAAATTCGCGCGCGAGGCACGCTTGGTGATGTCGCCTTCGTCGAGCACGGCGACGCGCTTGCCGAGCCGTCCAAGGCCCCAGGCAATGGCGGAGCCGAGCAGTCCGCCGCCGACGACGGCGACGTCGTAATCCGTTCGCATAGATTCTCCTATCGTCCCGTATCGCCCTTGCCGGCGAGCACGCGGTCGAGCCCGTAGAAGCGGTCGAGCAGAATGAGGGCGGTCATGGTAACAGCGATCACGCAGGCCGAGACCGACGTCACCAGCGGATCGATGTTGTCCTGGATATAAAGGAACATGCGCACCGGCAACGTCTCGGTACCGGGTGCCGCAAGGAAGACGGTCATGGTGAGATCGTCGAAGGACTGGATGAAGGCGAGCGCCCAGCCGCTGATGACGCCGGGCAGGATCAGCGGCAGCGTCACGCGGCGAAACAGCGTCCAGCCGCCGGCGCCGAGCGAAACAGCCGCCATCTCGACGGTGCGGTCCATGCCCGTCGCGGCCGCCAGCGTCAGCCGCAGCGCGAACGGGAACACGATGATGACATGCGCGATGATCAGGGCGGCAAAACTGCCGCCGAGGCCGGCCGAGGTGAAGAAGCGCAGGAAGGCGATGCCGAGCACGACGTGCGGGATCATCAGCGGCGACAGGAATAGCGCGGCGAGCGCATCCCGGCCGCGGAAGCGATAGCGCGCGATCGCGAGTGCCGCCGGCACAGCGAACAACAGCGCCACGAAGGACGACAGAGCGCCGAGCCCAAGGCTGACCCAGAAGGCGTGGATGAACTCAGGGTAATTGCCGATCGCCCTGAACCAGCGCAGCGAGAAGCCGTTGGTCGGCAGCGAGAGAAAACCCTCGGGCGTGAAGGCGACGAGGCAGACCACCAGGATCGGCGCCACCATCACGATGACGAAGACCGTGTGGAAGATCAGCGCGAGCGGGCCGTTTTGTCTCATCGGAACACCTCGGCATAGCGGCGTTCGATCAGCGCGTTGCTGCCGACGACGATCAGGACCAGCGCCACCAGCAAGAGCGTGGCGACGGCGGCACCGAGCGGCCAGTTCAGCGTGTTGAGGAATTCGTCGTAGGCGAGCGTCGCCGCGACCTTGAGCCGGCGGCCGCCGATGATCGCGGGCGTCGCGAACGCGCTGGCCGAGAGCGAGAACACGATGATCGCGCCCGACAGCACGCCCGGCATGATCTGCGGCATGATGATGCGGCGGATCGTAGTGATCGGGCCGGCGCCGAGCGACATCGCCGCATTCTCGATCTGCGGATCGAGCCGCTGCAGCGCCGCCCACACCGACAGCACCATGAACGGCATCATCACATGCGCGAGCGCGATGACCATGCCGGTCTCGGTGAACATGAAGGGAATCGGCGAACTGATCACGCCTGCCGACATCAGCAGCTTGTTGACGAGACCGTTGTTGCCGCCGAACAGCAGCGCCCAGCCGAGCGTGCGCGCCACCACGGAGATCAGCAGCGGCCCGAGAATGACCAGCAGGAAGATACTTTTCCAGCGGCCGTCCATGCGGTTGAGAATGTAGGCCTCGGGTGCGCCGAGCAGCGCGGTGAGCAGCGTGGTCAGGATCGCGATCCGAAACGTCCGCCAGAACATCTCGGCGTAATAGGGATCGGTCGCGATCTCGTGCCAGTTCTTGAGGATGAAGACCGGCTCGATGCCCTTGTACTGGCCCCAGTCGTGGAACGACAGCATCACGGTCATCGCCAGCGGAATCATCAGCACGCCGACGAACAGCATCAGGGCCGGCGCTGTCAGCGCCCAGGGCGCGCGTGCGTTGCGCTCGTCGGCGGGCGTGCTCATGCGGAAGCTCCCCCGCGCACGCTCATGTCCTCCGGACGCCAGGCAAGACGAACGGCCTCGCCTTCGGCCGGCTGCTTCTCGCCGTCATTCTGCCGGATCACGATCGCCGGGCCGCATTCGCTGTCGCACTGGAACAGCCAGTGATTGCCCTGGAAGATGCGTGTGACGATCCTGGCGCTGAGACCGGTATCGCCAAAGCCGATCCGCTCGGGTCGGATGCTGACGGTGACGGGGCCGCTGAGACCAGCCGGCGCCGGCGCGCTCCAGGAGCCCGCCGTTACTCGCGCTTGCACGGCAGTCCGATCGATCGTCGCGGCAAAATCGTTGGTCTTGCCCAGGAACTGCGAGACGAAGGCCGAGGCCGGTCGCTCATAGGTCTCCTGCGGCGAGCCGATCTGCTCGATCTTGCCCTGGCTCATCACCACGATGCGGTCGGACAGCGACATCGCCTCGTTCTGGTCGTGGGTGACGAGGATGGTGGTCGTGCCGATGGTGCGCTGGATCTGGCGCAGCTCGATCTGCATCTCCTCGCGCAGCTTGGCGTCGAGGTTGGACAGCGGCTCGTCGAGCAGCAACACGCTCGGCTTGATCACCAGCGCACGCGCCAGCGCCACGCGCTGCTGCTGGCCGCCAGACATGCGGCGGGGATGGCGGTCCTCGTAGCCGGCGAGCCCGACCATCGCCAGCGCGGCGCGGACGCGCTCGGCCCGCTCACTGCGCGGCACCTTGCGCATCTCCAGACCAAAGGCGACGTTCTCCGCCGCAGTCATGTGCGGAAACAGCGCGTAGCTCTGGAACACGATGCCGAGCCCGCGCTTGGCCGGATGGATCGCGGCGAGATCCTTGCCCTCCAGGCGGATCGCGCCGCGCGTGGGATCGAGGAAGCCCGCGATCATCTGCAGGGTCGTGGTCTTGCCGCAGCCGGACGGGCCGAGAAAGGAGATGAACTCCCCCTTCCCCACCGACAGACTGAAGTCGTCGACCACGGTCTGCGCGCCGAACTCCTTGGCGACCCGATCGAGCTCGAGATAGGCCATCACGCTGTCTCCGCTACGAACGATCAGATCAACGCTCGACCTCGCGGTTCCAGCGCTTGGTCCATTCCTCGCGCTTGTCGTTGATGACGGTCCAGTCCGGATTATAGAGCTTTGACGCGCGCTCGCCGATCGGCGCCATCTTGCCGAGCTCGGGCGGCACTACCAGCGATTTCAGCACCGGGCCATAACCGTAGTCCTTGAGCAGCACGAGCTGGATCTTCGGCTCAAGCAGCATCTTGATGAAGCTCGCGGCAAGCGGCGAGGCGTTCGGCTTGGTGATCGGACAGGCCGTCGTCAGCAGCGTCGCCGCGCCCTCCTTCGGATAGACGAAGTCGACGGGGAAACCGGTATTGGCGAAGCTCTGCACGCGGCCGGTGCCCCACACCGCGATCACGGCCTGACCGGACTGGAACAGCTCGGTCATCTTGCCCGGCGACGGCTCATAGGCCAGCACGTTCGGATTGATCTGCTCCTTGAAGATCTTGAAGCCGGAATCGACGTTGGTCTCGCCGCCGCCGTTCATCTTCGACAGCATCACCAGCGCTTCGAGGCCATAGGTGTTGTTGATCGGCGGAATGACGAGCTGCTTGGCGTATTTCGTGTCCTTCAGGTCGTTCCACGAGGTCGGCGGCGCCCAGCCTTTCTCGGCGAACACCTTGGTGTTGTACATCAGGCCGGTGGCGACGATGCCGATCGCGACGGCACGATCATCCTTGAAACGGGCGGTGTCGTAGAGATCAGCCGGCAAGCCGTCGAGCTTGCCGCAGAAGCCGAGCTGGATCGCCTGATACATCGGACCGTCGTCGACGATGGCGACGTCGATCTGCTGGTTGCCCTTCTGCGCCTGGAGTTTTGCCAGCGTATCGGTGGAGTTGCCGGCAACATATTCGACCTTGACGCCGTTCTCCTTCTCGAAGGTCGGGATCACCTCGTCCCGGATGGTCTTCTCGAACGAGCCGCCATAGCCGGCGACATAGAGCGTTTTCTGCTGAGCCGAGGCGACCGAGGGGGCGGCAAGAAGCGCTGCGATGCTGACCGCGGTCAGAAGGCGAAAAGTCTTCATGTGGTCCGATCTCCAATACCGGAATGGGGTGACGTGCCGACGTGTCTCGCTGGCCGAAGCGCCTTCCGCATTTCCTTCCGCGCCAATTCCCCTCCGATCAGGGCTCCGGCCCCTGCTCAGCGGGTTCTTGCGCGATCCGGAGGTTTGAACCCCTCCAATCTGCCGAAAAAGCGGGCTGTCTCCAGTCCTGATGAAAAAGATCGCAACCTATACTTCCATCGTCCAATGAATAATGGCAAGCTCTGTATGCTGAAATGTTATGGATGGAATTTGGATGGCCCGGATCAATTCGCGGCAGGTGGAGGCCTTCCGCGCAACCATGCTGACTGGCAGCGTCACCGAGGCGGCCGCGCTGATGACCGTAACGCAGCCGGCGGTCAGCCGGTTGCTGCGCGACCTCCAGGCGCTGTTGAAGATGGAGCTGTTCGAGCGGCGCGGCACCGGCCTCGTGCCGACCGCAGCAGCCATGGCGCTCTATACTGAAGTGGAGCGCTCCTTCGTCGGCCTCGAACGCATCACCGCGGCAGCCGAAGAGATTCGCGGCCGCCGCACCGGCTCGCTCCGAATCGCCGCCCTTCCGGCGCTGTCGAACGGCTATTTGCCGCGGCTCACCGGACACTTTTTGAAAGAGCGGCCCAACCTCAACCTTGCTTTCTTCGGCGTGATCTCCCCGATCGTGGTCGACTGGGTGCTGAACAATCAGTGCGACGTCGGCTTTGCCGAGGTGCCGATCGCGCATTCCGGCCTGCCAAGCCAGAGGCTGCCGGCACCCGCGCGCGTCGCGGTGCTGCCGACAGGTCATCGCCTCACGGAAAAGGAAGTTCTGGAGCCGCGCGATTTCGAGGGCGAGACCTTCATTTCGCTGTCGGCGGGATCGTCGAGCCGGCACCTCGTCGACCAGATCTTCCATCGTCACGATGTCCGCCGCGTGCTGCGGGTCGAGACCGCGCTGTCGGAGATCATGTGCGGCATGGTGTCATCGGGGCTGGGCGTCGCGATCTGCGATCCCTTCACCGCGCAGGAATTTTCCACCCGCGGCGTCGCCGTGCGCCGATTCCTGCCGCGCATCGACTTCGAATTCTCCGCGGTCTTTCCGGCGCAGCGCAGCCCCTCGCCGGTGGCGCTCGATCTGGTCGAGACCATGCGCAAGGCGCTCGTCGAATTCGACGAGCCTGCCCTCAGCCGTTGAACGCGGTCTGCGCCTCCGGCAGGTCCCAGATCTTGCCGATCGCCGCGGTGCCGGCTGCGGTGATCGCCGCTTCGTCGGCGCCGAGATAGCGCCCGGCATCGATCAGCATGCGGCCATCGACCATGACCTGATCGATATTAGCGCGGTTGGCGAGCGCGATCAGTGCGCGCCGCGGATCGAACAGCGGCTGCAGATGCGGATGGGTGAGATCGACGACAGTGAGGTCAGCCGTCGCACCGGGCGCGATCCGGCCGAGGTCCGGCCGCTTGATGACATCGGCGGCAACCGCCGTGTTTGCCTCGATCAGCTCCGGCGAGTTGGCGACGTCGGCGCGCTGCGACGTAATCTTGGAGATCAGCGATGCCGCATTGAGCTCGCCGAGCAGGTCCATGTTGTAACCGTCGGTGCCGACCACGGTACGGACGCCGTGCTCGGCGAAGCGGCTGAACGCCGCGGTGACGCCGGCACGCGCGAACACGCGCGGGCAATTCAGAACGGTCATCCCGCACGCGGCCATCAGCTTGAGGTCGTCGTCGCTGCTGAACATGCAGTGCGCCGCCATCAGATCCGGGGCAAGCAGGCCGAGCCAGTCTAGATATTGCGCCGGCGTTCGGCCACCATAGCGCTTGCCGATGGTCTCGACCTCGGCGCGGCTCTGCGCCATGTGCGTGGTGATGGGCACGCCAAGTTCGCGCGCGCGTGTAGCGCAGGCCTTCAGCAGATCGGGGCCGCAGGTGTCGGTAGCATGCGGGCTCATCGTAGTCCGGCCGTTCACGCCGACCACGCACGCGGTCGCCTATATGCTATGGTCGGAAGCCGAACCGCTGTCCCGCCTGGCCAAGGCCTTTCTCAACGAAGTTCGCAAGGAAAGCTCTCTGCTGGAACGCACAGCGCCGCACCAGCAACATGGGGCAGGAATCGACTGAGCTTGCGCCGGCGCGCGCAGCCTTTGACCGGGGAGGGGCACATGGCACGCATCACCATCATCGAGACCGGGCAGGTCCCGCCAAAATACCGCGAGCAGCACGGCTCGTTTCCGGACATGTTCGAACGCATGGTCCGCGCCGAGGACCCGACGGCCACGGTCGAAATCGTCAGCATCCCGAATGGCGATGCACTGCCCGATCCGGGCAAGCTCGAGGCCGTGCTGATCACGGGCGCTGCCGCCGGCGTCTATGACGGGCTCGACTGGATCGCGCCGCTGGAAGATTTCGTGCGCTCCGCCTATGCGAACAAGACACCGATGGTCGGGGTCTGCTTCGGCCATCAATTGATCGCACAGGCGCTCGGCGGCACGGTGCGCAAGTCGGAGAAGGGCTGGGGCATCGGCCGGCACGTCTATCAGGTGCTGCCCGAGAACGGCGTCGTCGAGGGTGAAGCTGTCGCGATCGCCGCCTCGCATCAGGACCAGGTGATCGAGCCGCCGAGCGACGCGCTCACGATCCTCTCGTCCGACTTCACGCCGCATGCCGGGCTGCTCTACGCCAACGGCACGACGCTGTCGGTCCAGCCGCATCCCGAATTCGACGTGGAGTTCGCGCAAGTGTGCTGCGAGCTGCGCGACGGCAAGGTGCCGGAGGCGGTGGTTGCGACGGCAAGGGAGTCACTGGTGGAGCCGCTGGACAGCGCCAAGCTGGGTGGGGCGATCACGCGGTTTCTGGCGAAGCGCACGGCTCCATAGTCCGCAGCGCTCGCCACGCGGACTCTTCCCTTCTCCCCTAGTGGGAGAAGGTGGCGCGAAGCGCCGGATGAGGGGTATTCGTCCGCGTATTCAAACGAGAGTTAGACTCGCGGAGAGAGACCCCTCACCCGTCTCGCCGCTATGCGGCGGTGCTTCACCCTCTCCCACAAGGGGAGAGGGTGAAGCACCGCCGCTCGAGATGTCAGAACGGATCCGTCCCCAGCCCCGCCACATCCGCGGGCCGCGGCCCGGGCGCTTCCCAGTGAAACCGCCGATCTTTCTCCGCAATCGCGATGTCGTTGATCGATGCCTCGCGCCGCCGCATCAGGCCGTGCTCGTCGAACTCCCACTGCTCGTTGCCATAGGAGCGATACCACTGGCCGCCGGCGTCGTGCCATTCGTATTGGAAGCGCACCGCGATGCGGTTGCCGTCGAACCCCCAGAGGTCCTTGATCAGGCGATACTCCCGCTCCTTTTCCCATTTTCGGGTGAGGAACGTCACGATGGCCTCGCGGCCCTGAAAAACCTCGGAGCGATTTCGCCAGCGGCTATCCTCGGTATAGGCGAGCGACACGCGCACCGGGTCGCGCGAATTCCAGGCGTCCTCGGCCATACGGGCCTTCTGCGCGGCAGTCTCTCGGGTGAAGGGCGGAAGCGGCGGACGCGACATGATGGCCTCATCGATTGGGTCGGGGGCGGCAAATCTATCGCCGCATCCGCCGGAGTCGAGAGGCCATCACCTGTCGGCCGATCACTTATCGGGCGATCAGGAAATCAAATCGGCCTTCATCAGCGTACGGATCGATTTCGGGATCGGCTGAGCGCGGCCGCCGCTGATGAAGGCGACGCGCACCTCGGCTTTCACCAGCACATCTTCCCCGCGCCGCACCTCCTGCGCCAGCATGATCGAGGCGCCCTTCACCGCGACCGGCCAGGTCACGACATCGAGCACGTCGTCCATCCGCGCGGGCTTGAGGAAATCCAGGTGCATCGAGCGGACCACGAAGGCGAAGCCGGCATCCTCGGTCGCGGGCTGCTCGAACAGCGCCTGCTGCTCGGCGCCCATCAGCCGCAGATGATTGGTCCGGCCGCGCTCCATGAAGCGCAGATAATTGGCGTGATAGACGATGCCGGAAAAATCCGTGTCCTCGTAGTAGACGCGGACCTGCATGTGATGGCGGCCGTCGCGGATCTCGCCGTCGAGATGGGCTGTCACGTCGCGAGCCTCTTTGCTTTTTGCAACCGGCCCGTTTTGCGCAAAAACGGCTGATCGCGCAAGCGCGGTTACGCCACAACCGGTCCTCGCCCCAGCGTCACCTCGACGATCTCGGGCGGCACGCCGACGCGGACGGGCATGATGCTGCAACCGAGGCCACCGGAGACGATGACGTCGCATTTCAGCCGGAAATGACCATAAGCGAGCCGGAGGCCGTGCTGCGGCGGAACGGCGGGCGACCAGCCAAGCAAGCGGATCTGGCCGCCATGAGTGTGGCCGGACAGTTGCAGCGCGACGCGCGCGGGCACGCGCGGCGCGATGTTGGGCTCGTGCGCGAGCAGGATGATCGGCGCGTCGTCGGTGACCTTGGCGAGCGTCGCGGCGAGGTCGTCGGCGCCGAAGCGCACCATATTCCGGAACCGCCGCGCCGGCAGAAAGGCGAGTTGATCGCCAAGACCGGCGAGCCAGAACGGGCGGCCGTCCTTAGTGAGACGCACGGCGTCGTTCTCGTAGACGGGAATGCCGGCCGCCTCCAACGCGCGATGCGCGATGGTCGGCCCGTAGCCGGCCTGCTGCACGGTCCTGTCGTCCCAGTAATCGTGATTGCCCATGACGGCATGAACGCCGAGCGGCGCCTTGAGGCCAGCCAGCACCCTTGCCCATTCGCGCGGCGGAATGATGCGCGTGACCTGGTGAAGAGCGGTGACATAGTCGCCGAGCAGCACGATGAGGTCGGCCTTCAGCGCGTTGGTACGGTCGACGATGGCCGCGATCCGCTCCAGCGACATCCAGGGATCGCAGGCATGGATGTCGGCGATGACGGCGATCTTCAGCGGAAAATCCGACGGCCATTGCCGCGGGGCCGGATGATAGCGGGTGACGCGAAGCCGCAGCACAGGCTCGACACCGACGGCATAAGCCGTGGTCGAGACGCCGAGGGCGGACAGAGCGCCGATGGAACGGATGAGATGCCGACGCGTGATCATGGAAGCCCGCTGGTGATGCGCCTCCGTGATGCGGCTTGATTGGAGCGGAATTGGGGTGCGCTCGTGCAGATCGTCTGCACGAGATGACGGGACGTTTATGACGACCTGTCTCAGTCGCCGTCGCTCTCGTCCGTGCCGAACAGGCCAAACTGCGCCGCAGCGTCGCGCGACGGCTCGGCGATGCCGAGATGGCGGAAAGCATGCGTGGTGAGCAGGCGGCCGCGCGGCGTGCGCTGCAGATAGCCGCACTGGATCAGATAAGGCTCGATGATGTCCTCGATCGCATCGCGCGGCTCGGACAAGGCGGCCGCCATCGTCTCGACGCCGACCGGGCCGCCGCCATAATTCATCGCGATGGTCGTGAGGTAGCGGCGGTCCATGGCATCCAGACCCGCGGCGTCGACCTCGAGCGCGCTGAGCGCATGGTCGGCGATCTTGCGGTCGATCTTGTCGGCATCGGCTGCCGAGGCGAAATCGCGCACGCGGCGGAGCAGACGGCCGGCGATGCGCGGAGTGCCGCGGGCGCGGCGCGCGATCTCGTTGGCGCCATCGCTACTCATGCCGACATTGAGCACGCGCGCGCCGCGGGTCACGATGCTTTCGAGTTCCTCGATGGTGTAGAAGTTGAGCCGGACCGGAATGCCGAAACGATCGCGCAAGGGATTGGTGAGCAGGCCGGCGCGCGTGGTGGCGCCGACGAGGGTGAATTTCGACAGCTCGATCTTCACCGAGCGCGCGGCCGGGCCCTCGCCGATGATGAGGTCGAGCTGAAAATCCTCCATCGCGGGATACAGCACCTCCTCCACCGCCGGGCTGAGGCGATGGATCTCGTCGATGAAGAGCACGTCGCGTTCTTCGAGATTGGTGAGCAATGCCGCGAGATCGCCGGCCTTGGCAATCACCGGGCCCGACGTGGCGCGAAAACCGACGCCAAGCTCCTTCGCCACGATCTGCGCCAGCGTGGTCTTGCCGAGACCCGGAGGGCCGACGAACAGCACGTGATCCAGCGCCTCGCCGCGCTTGCGCGCCGCCTCGATGAAGATGGAGAGGTTCTTGCGCGCCTGCTGCTGGCCGACGAAGTCGGACAGCGACTGCGGGCGAAGCGCGGTGTCGCCGACGTCATCGGAGCGGCGCTCGGGCGAGACCATGCGGGGTGGCGTGTTCACTCGTTGCCTCTGCGGTACTTGTTCGGCAGCAGTTCGCCGATCGTGACCACCTTCGGCGCCCGGCCATCGTCAGGCACGATCACCTTCGCCTTGGCATCGTAATCATGGATCAGTTCGCGGCAGGTGCCGCAGGGCGAGACGACGGCGATGTTGCCGGGCTCGCCGGGCTTCGGATGACGCACGGCCACGATGCTCTCGATGCCGTGGTCACCGGTCTCGGTAATCGCGCGCCCGATCGCAATCGCTTCGGCGCAGATCGCGTTGCGGCCGATATAGGCATCGATATTGACGCCGGTCACGATCCGGCCGTCACGGGTGCGCATGGCCGCCCCCACCTCCTGCCAGTCGTTGCGATAGCGCTGGCTGATCGCGTTGGTCGCGGCCGCAATCAGTTCCTCATCCTTTTTGGTCAGCATGGGCGAAATATGGTCCCTGATCGGTCTGCGACGAACATAGCCTATTTCGCCAGTTCCTTCAGGCCAAGCCGAATGAGCTGCGCGGTCTCGGCATTCTCGCCGGCGCTACGCGAGGCCGAGGCGATCGCGGCGGCCGCCTGCGGCTGGCCGTAGCCGAGATTGACCAGCGCGGAGATGGCGTCCGCGACGGGCCGCGGCGCGCGCTGGTCGTCGACGGCGCCGGCCAGATGCACGGCGGCTGGATCGACACTGGCGAAGGCCGGCGCCTTGTCCTTCAACTCGGTGACGATGCGCTCGGCGACCTTGGGCCCGACGCCGGGCGTGCGCGCCACCGCGGCCTTGTCGCGCAGCGCGATCGCGTTGGCGAGATCGGAAGGCGCCAGCGTGCTGAGCACGGCCAGCGCGACCTTGGCACCGACGCCCTGCACGGTCTGAAGCAGGCGAAACCACTCGCGCTCCTGGTCGGTGCGGAAGCCGAACAGTTTGATCTGATCCTCCCGAACATACGTCTCGATCGAGAGCACGGCCGCCTCGCCGGGCGACGGCAGATGCTGCAACGTGCGGGCCGAGCAATGCACTTGATAGCCGACGCCGCCGACATCGAGGATGACATAGTCCTCGCCGTAGGAGTCGATCAGGCCCTTCAGCTTGCCGATCATAGCCCCGCCACCTTCAGCCGCAGCGCCGTGCTCTGGCGGTGATGGGCGTGGGTGATGGCGATGGCGAGCGCATCGGCGGCATCCGCGGACGGCGGCTCGGCCTTGGGCAGCAAGATCTTCAGCATCATCGCGATCTGGTGCTTGTCGGCGTGACCGGCGCCGACCACCGTCTTCTTGACCTGGTTCGGCGCGTATTCGGCGACGCTGATGCCGAACATCGCAGGCGCCAGCATGGCGACGCCGCGGGCCTGGCCGAGCTTCAGCGTCGCAACGCCGTCCTTGTTCACGAAGGTCTGCTCGACCGCGGCCTCCATCGGCCTGTGGCCGGACAGCACGGCTGCAAGCCCTTCGTGGATCGCGAGCAGGCGGCTCGCCAGCGGCAGATCGTCCGGCGGTTCCACCGACCCGCAGGCGACATAGATCAGGCGATTGCCGTCAGCCTCGATCACGCCCCAGCCGGTGCGGCGCAGGCCGGGGTCGATGCCGATGATGCGAACGGGGCCACGAATCGGGAGCGCAGTCATGCGCCAGTGATAGCGGCTGGCTGCCGTTGGGGGAAACAGAAACAGAACGAAAGTAACAGGGGAAGTGAGGCCCCTACCCGCCCATCTTCGCCATCAGCGCGTCCGACACCTCGAAATTGGCGTAGACCTGCTGGACGTCGTCGTGCTCGTTGAGCAGATCCATCAGCTTGAGCAGCTTCTCGCCGGTCTCGTCGTCGACCGCGACCGTGTTCTGCGGCTTCCAGATCAGCGCGGCCTTGCGTGGCTCGCCGAACTTGGCTTCCAGCGCCTTGGCGACGTCGCGATAGCCTTCGGTCGAGGCGTAGATCTCGTGGCCGCCTTCGCTTGAGATCACATCGTCGGCGCCTGCCTCGATCGCGGCATCGAGCACGGCGTCGTCGGAGGCGACGCTGCGGTCGTATTCGATGATGCCGGTGCGGTCGAACATGAAGGAGACCGAGCCGGTTTCGCCGAGATTGCCGCCCGACTTGGTGAAGAAGGAGCGGATGTCGGAGGCGGCGCGATTGCGGTTGTCGGTCAGCGCCTCGACGATGACGGCAACGCCGCCAGGGCCGTAACCCTCGTAGCGGATCTCGTCGTAGTTCTCGCCGTCGTTACCGAGCGCCTTCTTGACGGCACGCTCGATATTGTCCTTCGGCATGTTCTCCTGGCGCGCCGCAGTGATGGCCGCACGCAGGCGCGGGTTCATGTTGGGGTCGGGCGTCCCCAGCTTGGCCGCGACGGTGATTTCCCGCGCCAGCTTGCCGAACAGCTTCGACTTCTGCGCATCCTGCCGCCCCTTGCGGTGCATGATGTTCTTGAATTGGGAATGTCCGGCCATACGGGTCTCGTTAAGGAATTGTCAGCCACGGTGAGTGTGGGAAGCGCGGCCTTATAGGCCGCCATCCCATCGGAATGAAAGAGGCTCTACGACTTTAAGGTAACACCGTAGCGTTCCGTGCCCAATAGTCAGGCACCGTTAACTATGACTTCATTCCGGTCTGCGAAAATAGCGTCCACCCGTCCCCCGACAAGAGTGACCTGATGGCGTTCGCATTATTTCGGAAGCGTCTGCCGGACGTGCCTGCGCCTGCCGCAGTCCCGCAGGTTGCTCAGTCGCCGGTCGATTCCGCGCCCGCCCCGGCTGCCGGGGACGATTCCGCCCGGGAAATCCTGGAATTGCTGGAACTCGAGCTCGGCGCCATGATCCGCCAGCTCGAGCGCGCCGCCAATTCGGTGGCCGGCGGCGCCGAGGCGACCGCGAACACGCTTGCCGCCATTCGCGACCGCACCGACGCCCTCACCGGGCGCACCAATGCCGCGCAATCGACCGCCTCCACCTTCGCATCTGCCGCCGACAAATTCACCCATTCCGCCCAAGGCATCGGCGCGCAGGTGCGCGAGGCCGGCAAGCTCGCCGACGCGGCCAGCGCCGCGGCGCAGGAAGCCCGCGCCAATGTCGACCGCCTGCGCGAATCCTCCGCCGCCATCGGCAACGTCGTCGCCCTGATCGCGCAGATCGCCCGGCAAACGACGCTGCTCGCGCTCAACTCGACCATCGAGGCCGCGCGCGCGGGTGCCGCCGGCAGGGGCTTTGCGGTGGTCGCCACCGAGGTGAAGGCGCTCGCGGTGCAGACCCAGGGCGCGACGGAAGAGATCACCCGGAAAATCGACGCGCTGCAGCGCGACGCCACCGGCTCCGCGGATGCGGTGCACCGCATCTCGCAGGCGATCGAGGCGATCCGGCCGGTGTTCGAGACCGTCAACGGCGCGGTGGCCGAGCAGAACGCCACCACCAGCGAAGTCTCCGGAAATGCCGCCAGCGCGTCGGAGTTCATCATCTCGGTCGGCGAGAGCGCAGCCGAGATCGATGCCGCGACCAAGGCGGCCGAAACGCATGGCGAGAACGTCGCCAGCGCCGGCAGGGCCGTCACCACTTTCGCGCAGAAACTGAAATCGCGCTGCGCGGTGCTGCTCCGCCAGAGCGAGCACGACGACCGCCGCAAGACCGAGCGGCTGCCCTGCCATCTCAAGTTCGAAACCGCGCGCGGCGTGATGCCGGTCTATGAGATTGCAATGGACGGCGTGCTGATCGGCGGAACCGATGCGAGCCGGCTTGCGCCTCAGACAATCATCGAGGGGAGCCTCGAAGACGTCGGCGTCTGCCGCCTGCGCGTGACCGAGCAATCCAAGGCCGGCGCGCGCGCGCATTTCGTCAGCCCCGATGCCGCGCTAGCTGAGAAGATCGAAGACCGGCTCTGGTCGATCCACGAGGAGAACACCGAGTTCGTCACCCGCGCCATGGAAGCGGGCACCGCACTGACCCGGATTTGCGAGCAGGCCGTTGCACGCGGCGAGGTCAAGATCGACGATCTGTTCGACACCGATTATGCGGAGATCGCCGGCACCAATCCGCAGCAATACCGCACCCGATATCTGGACTGGGCCGACCGCGCGCTGCCGCCGTTCCAGGAAGCTTTCCTCGCCAAGGACCCGCGCATGGCGTTCTGCGCCATGGTCGACCGCAACGGCTTCCTGCCGGTACACAACAAGATCTATTCGCTTCCGCAGCGGCCGGGCGACGCCGCCTGGAACACCGCCAACTGTCGCAATCGCCGCATCTTCAACGATCCGGCGGGGCTCGCTGCCGCGCAGAATCTGCGCTCGTACCTGGTCCAAAGCTATGCGCGCGACATGGGGAACGGGAATACGGTGATGATGCGCGAGATCGACGTTCCGATCCGCGTCCAGGGACGGCACTGGGGCGGTTTCAGGACGGCCTACAAACTGTAGTGCACGCTCAGGCAAGACGCCGGACGCGAATCAGATTCTGGAATAGAGTTGGAATGGGAATGCCGCAGAGAGCCGGCGAACGGCTCCGACTGGAGGAAGCCCGTAAATGTCCCTCGCCCAGCTTGCCGTCATGGACACTGGATCGAACCGGACGCTCGCAGAGCGGCTGATCGACCAGCTCGCCGACCGCATCGGCGGCCTCGGCGTGGAACTCGCTGACATCGCCGGCAACGTCCAGGAAGTCGCAAGCCGCGTCGCCAACCAGTCGGAGCGGTTCCACCATCTTCAGAAGACGGCCGAGACCATGGTCGCGGCCAACCACGACATCGCCAATGCGTCGCAAGCGGTGCAATCGACCACATCGGCCGCGGTCGGCGAGATCGCGCAGTCGCGCGGCGCCGTCGATGCCGCGGTCAGCCACATCTCCGAACTCGTCGCGGCCGTGGAGCGGATCGAGGCGCGCCTCGGCGCCGTCGGCTCGGCGCTGGCGCAGGTCGCGAAAGTGTCCGGCTCGATCGAGGCGATCGCCAAGCAGACCAATCTGCTCGCCCTGAATGCCACCATCGAAGCCGCGCGCGCCGGCAGTGCCGGCCGCGGCTTCGCGGTGGTCGCGAGCGAAGTGAAGAATCTCGCGGAGGCCACCCGCCAGGCCACGCTCCAGATCTCCGACACCGTGCGCGATCTCGACGGCCAGATCGAAGGCCTGATCGGCGAGAGCAGCGACGCTTCGCAGCGCGCCAAGACCGCCGGCGAAGGGGCCCAACAGATCTCCGGCATCATCTCGCGGGTCCAGCAGGGCTTTGCCTCCGTGGAAGCGGAGATCGACAGCGTCACGCGCGCGGCGACTTCCAATCTCGGCCATTGCGACACCGTCATCGGCGAGCTCAACGAGCTCGCCAGGGGTGTCGAGCTGTCCTCGCACGATCTCAGGAGCGCCGACCAGCGGGTGACGAAACTGCTCGACACGTCCGAGAGCCTGATCGCATTGATCGCCGACAGCGGCGTGGAGACGTCGGATGCTCCCCTGATCCGAATCGTCGTCGACACCGCCAGGCGCATCTCGGCGGAGTTCGAGGCCGCGATCGATCGCGGCGAGATCACGCTCGATCAGCTCATGGACGAGAACTATCGCGAGATCGCGGGCACCGATCCCAAGCAATATCTCAGCAACTATGTCGCGTTCACCGACCGCGTGCTGCCGTCAATCCAGGACCCGATCCAGAAGTCGGATCCGCGCATCGTGTTCTGCGTCGCCTGGGCGAGGAGCGGCTATCTGCCGACCCACAATCCGAACTACCGCCTGCCACAGGGCAAGGACCCGGTCTGGAACAACGCCAATTGCCGCAACCGCCGCCTGTTCACCGATCGCGCGGTGAAGAAGGTCGCGGCCAACACCAAGCCTTTCCTGCTGCAGACCTATCGCCGCGACATGGGCGGCGGACAGTTCGTGCTGATGAAGGACCTGTCTTCGCCGATCATGGTCCGCGGCAAGCACTGGGGCGCGTTCCGGATGGGGTTCCGGCAGAGCTGACAGCAGCGGCGACGGCCCTCACATCAAAAATTCAAAAACAACCCCATGCACAGTAGGCGGTGCGCGGGGAATCAATGGCTTGGGCCTCATCGCACGCAAGGCGCCTGATGAACCCTTGACCCGTCGGGCAAAACAGCGATAGAATGCCAATATTCCGAAATCACACTTGCCGGAGAGGGACCGCTCACCGCGCGAGTCCTGCGTCTGCCCCGGAGCACATCAGCGACGGGTCCTGGCCCGAGCCCTTCTCGCGTTGCTCGTCGATCTTTGCAGCACCATTCAAGACAAATGATTTACGAGCCCGATCCCGTGCCTGCTGGGCGTCGAAGCCGCCAGCACTGGTGCGGCGGCCGCTATTGCCATAACAATGGCCGCCGCACATTCGGGGCGCGAGCCCGAACACAATCAGCTGGTTTTCGATGTCCCTTCCACCCACCCAAATCGGCGCGCCGCTTTCCGAGATCGATACACCGGCGCTGATCATCGACCTCGACGCCTTCGAGCGCAATCTCGACACGATGGCGGCAGCGGTCGGCAAGCTCGGCGTTCGGTTGCGTCCGCATGCAAAGACCCATAAGTCGCCGATCATCGCGGCCAAGCAGATCGCGCGCGGCGCGGTTGGCATGTGTTGCCAGAAGGTTGCCGAGGCCGAAAGCCTGGTGGCGGGCGGGGTGAGTGACGTCCTCGTCAGCAATGAGGTTGTTGGCCCGCGGAAGCTGGAACGGCTCGCATCCCTCGCGCGCCACGCGCGCATCAGCGTTTGCGTCGACGATTCGATCGTCCTTGAGCAACTGGCGCTCGCCGCGGAACGGGCCGGCGCGCAAATCGAAGTCCTGGTCGAGGTCGACGTCGGCGCGGATCGCTGCGGCGTCAGGCCGGGGCCAGCCGCAGCCGGCCTGGCGCGGCAGGTGGCGGGTTCACGCTTCTTGTCGTTCGGCGGGTTACAGGCCTACCACGGCTCCGCCCAGCACTTGCGCACGCCGGAGGAGCGGCGCACCGCCATCACCGGTGCCGCGAACGCGACCATGGAGACACTTCGCGTCCTCAAGGAAGCGGGCTTTCAATGCCGGACGATTGGAGGTGCGGGAACCGGGACGTTCGAACTCGAAGGCGCGAGCGGCGTCTGGAACGAATTGCAGGCCGGCTCCTATATTTTCATGGACGCCGACTACGCGAAAAACGTCGCCGATGGGACGCGCAATGCCAACCCGTTCGAGCATGCGCTGTTCGTGATCGCGACCGTGATGAGCACCGGCTCCGGCGAACGCGCGGTCATCGATGCAGGCCACAAGGCCCTGTCGAACGACAGCGGATTTCCGGTCGTGCTGGGCCGTCCCGACCTGCGCTATCATCGGCCCTCTGACGAGCACGGCCTGCTCGACTTCGACAGCGCTTCGTCACGACTGGCGATTGGCGACAAGGTGACGCTCATCCCGGGTCATTGCGACCCGACCGTCAATCTCTACGACTGGTATGTCGGCGTGCGCGGCTTCAATACGCCGGATGCCCGCGTGGAGGCGCTTTGGCCGATCGCGGCGCGGGGCGCGGTCACCTGACATACTCACGGCGCAGTGCCGTAGGGTGGGCAAAGCAACTTGTCCGCCGTAGCTCGAAGAGCGAAGGCGGAAGTGTGCCCACGTCTTTGCCTACTTGATGCAAAGACGTGGGCACGGCGCAAGTGCGCCTTTGCCCACCCCACGATTCCTCCACTTCCTTCTCCCCTTGTGGGAGAAGGTGGCGCGAAGCGCCGGATGAGGGGTATCTATCCGCTAGCTTAACTGCGAGAGACGTGTGGCGGAGAGAACCCCTCACCCCAACGCGCTCGTGTCTGCCGGCGTCGCCGCCCTCTCCCACAAGGGGAGAGGGCACAACAATGTGGACGCGCCGCCGCCTGACTTTCCCAATCGCACGACTTTCGTCATCGCATGGTTTTGCGTATTCGCACGATCATCTGCGGCGATCGACGGCGCGCGCGGCGAAAACGCGTCAAAAAATGACGATTATCATATCAATTAGCCCAAATTTCCCGCAGCGATCGCCGCACAAATTCGTGAACGTCATGGCCTGACGTCGCGGCCGCGCAAATATGCATTGCCAGGAAATTCGATGCTTCATCGTTTCGCATCGGTATGATTATGGTCGCGCGAATTCGCCGACCCGGTCGCCGTAAGCGATCGTCGAGCAAGGGGATGCATATGGCAACGACACTCACCGTCAACGGCGAACAGAAGACTTTCGACGCGCCACCCGACATGCCGCTGCTGTGGGTGCTGCGCGACATCCTCGGAATGACCGGCACCAAGTTCGGCTGCGGCATCGCGCAATGCGGCGCCTGCACGGTGCATGTCGATGGCAAGGCGGTGCGCTCCTGCGTGCTGCCGGTGAGTGCGGTCGCGAACCGCGCCATCACCACCATCGAGCATATCGGCACCACGCCCGCGGGCGCGAAGGTGCAGAAGGCCTGGTTAGAAGCCGAAGTGGTCCAGTGCGGTTACTGCCAGCCCGGCCAGATCATGTCGGCGGCCGCGCTGCTGGCGGCAACGCCCAACCCTGACGATTCCGACATCGACGCCGCAATGGCCGGCAACATCTGCCGCTGCGGCACCTATGTCCGCATCCGCGAGGCCATCAAGCACGCCGCCAACGGCAAGCAGTCGTGAGATCAGCCATGAATGCAATCGACAATGTCTCCCGCCGCACGCTGCTGACCGGTGGCCTCACCACCGGATTCCTGCTCGCCTTTCACCTGCCGCTGCGCGCCGCAATCAACGAGCCGGTGCAGCCGGAAGACAAGACCGACGGCAAGTTCGCGCCCAACGCGTTCATCCGGATCGACGGAGAAGGCGTGACCACGCTGGTGATGCCGCAAGTCGAGATGGGACAGGGAATCTACACCGCGGTCTCGATGATCCTGGCGGAAGAGCTCGACGCCGACTGGTCGAAAGTCCAGCTGCTGCACGCGCCTGCCAACGAGAAGCTGTACGGCAATCCGATCTTCATCATCCAGGCGACCGGCGGCTCCACATCGGTGCGGGCGTTCTGGAAGCCGCTGCGCGAGGCCGGCGCCAGCGCGCGCGCCATGCTGGTGCAGGCCGCGGCCGCGCAATGGAATGTCGATCCCGCCAGTTGCACGACATCCAAGGGTGTGGTGACGCACAAGAACAGCGGCCGGACGCTCGCCTATGGCGCGCTGGCGGCGGCCGCAAGCAGCCAGACGCCGCCCAAGACCCCCGCACTCAAGGACCCCAAGGATTTCGTTTACATCGGCCAGCCGTTCAAGCGGCTCGACACCCCCGACAAGGTCAACGGCAAGGCCGTCTACGGCATCGACGCCATCGTGCCGAACATGAAGTTCGCGACGCTGGCGCAGTGCCCGGTGTTCGGCGGCAAGGTCGGCAAGGTCGATGACCGCGCTGCGAAGACAATTCCGGGCGTGCGGCAGATCGTCGTGCTCGACGATCTCGTCGCGGTTGTCGGCGATCACATGTGGGCGGCGAAGAAGGGCCTGGATGCGCTCGACATCGCGTGGAACGAGGGACCGAACGCGAAGATCAATTCGAAAGCGATCTGGGACGATCTGCGCGCTGCCAGCGCAAAGGACGGCGTGGTCGCCAAGTCCACCGGCGACATCGCCAAGGGCCTCGCGGCCGGCGAAAAATATGAGGCGTCGTTCGAGCTGCCGTTTCTCGCCCACGCAACGATGGAACCGTTGAACGCCATGGTGCATTGCAAGCCCGATTCCTGCGAGATCTGGACCGGCACGCAGATCATGGCGCGCGTACAATCGGAGGCGGCGAAGGCGGCCGGACTTCCGGTCGAGAAGGTGACCGTCAACCAGCATCTGCTCGGTGGCGGCTTCGGCCGCAAGCTCGAGCCCGACATGGTGGTCACGGCGGTTCGCATCGCCAAGCAGGTGGACGGGCCGGTCAAGGTGGTGTGGACCCGCGAGGAGGACATCCAGCACGATGTCTATCGACCGGTCTATCGCGACACGATCGCGGCGACCTTGTCGGGCGGCAAGATCGCCAGCTGGAAATACAAGATCGCGGGCGCCGCGATCATCGCGCGCTGGCTGCCGCCGGCGTTCCAGAAGGGCATCGATATCGACGCGATCGACAGCGCCACCGACGTGCCCTACGACATCCCGAATGTCCACGTCGAATATGTCAGGGCCGAACCGCCGGCGATACCAACGGGGTTCTGGCGCGGGGTCGGTCCGAACAACAACGTGTTTGCGGTCGAATGCTTCATCGACGAACTGGCGCGCAAGGCGGGCAAGGACCCGGTCGAGTTTCGCCGGGGCATGCTGGCCAATCAGCCGCGCTTCCTCACCGTTCTCAATATCGCGGCTGAGAAAGCCAATTGGGGTCACCCCCTGCCGGCACGCGTCGGACGCGGGGTGTGCCTGCAGCCGTCGTTCGGGAGCTTCATCGCCACCGTCGTGGAAGCGGAGGTCGACGAGCAGGGCGAGATCAATCTCCGCCGTGCGACCTCGGTGGTGGATACCGGCATCGCCGTCAACCCTGACACGATCGTGGCCCAGGTCGAGGGCGGGCTGATCTTCGGCCTGACCGCCGCGCTCTATGGCGAGATCACCATCGAGAAAGGGCGCGTCCAGCAATCCAACTTCAATGACTACCGGATGCTGCGGATCAACCAGACGCCGAAGATCGAGGTTCACCTCGTCAGGAGCGGCGAGGCACCCGGCGGAATCGGCGAGACCGGCACGACCGCCGGACCGCCGGCGCTGCGCAACGCGATCTACGCTGCAACCGGCGTGGCGCTGCGGCGCCTGCCGATCGATCGGAAACTGCTGGCTGCGGGGAAAAAGGCATGAGCGGCAAGATGCGTATCCTCGGAAGCCTGATCGTGATCGCCATCGTCGCCGTGGCGCTTGGCGTCTGGATCATCCGCGGGCCCGGCCCGCTCGACTTTTCCGGCGGCACGAAGGTGGCGCTGGCCGATTACCGCGCGGGCAAGCCCACCGGCGTGCCCGCCAAGCTGGAGAAAGCTGACATCGTCGAGCGCGGCGAGTATCTCGCCAAGGCGGCGGACTGCATGGTCTGCCACACCAAGCCCGGCGAGAAGGACTATTCCGGCGGGCTCGCCTTCAAGCTGCCGTTCGGCACGCTCTATTCGACCAACATCACGCCGGACAAGGACACCGGCATCGGCAATTACAGCGACCAGGATTTCCTGAACGCGGTCCAGCACGGCAAGCGCCGTGACGGCGCGCGGCTGTATCCGGCGATGCCGTACACGTCCTACACCTTCATGACCGACGACGACGCGCTGGCGGTGAAGGCCTATCTGTTCAGCCTGCCGGCCGTGCGCGCCAGGGCGCCAGAGAATACGCTGTCGTTCCCGTTCAACCAGCGCTGGGCGATGATCGTCTGGTCGGCCGTGTTCAATCCCGACACGCGCTTTGCGCCGGATACTTCGAAGAGCCCGGAATGGAATCGCGGGGCGTATCTGGCGGAAGCGCTGGCGCATTGCGGCGAGTGCCACACCCCGCGCAATCTCGGCTTCGCGCTGGACAACCGCAAGAAGTTCGCGGGTGCCATCACGGCCGGCTGGCGCGCCTTCAACATCTCCTCCGACAAGGCAACCGGCCTCGGCAACTGGCGCGACGAGGATCTGATCTCGTATCTGTCGCTCGGCCACGCACCCGGACACGGCTCGGCCTCGGGTCCAATGGGTGAAGCCGTCGACCACAGCTTCAGCCAGTTCGCCCCCGAGGACATCAGCAGCATCGTTGCGTATTTGCGCAGCGTGCCGCCGCAGCCCTCGCCCGACCTGCCCGCCACCACGGCGCCGGTCGCGCCGGCCTCTCACAAGGAGGGTGTGACGGCCGATGCCCGCGGCAAGCAGGTGTTCGCCAGCGCCTGCGCCAGCTGCCACGGCTGGAGCGGCGAGAGCCCGGTGTCGCCGATGGCAACGCTGACCGGCACCTGGGCCGTCAACGACCCCGCCGCCACCAACGTCGCGCAGATCGTGCTGTCAGGCACCAAGCGGCATACGCCGGACGGTGCGTTGTCGATGCCGGCGTTCGGCAAGGCGTATACCGACGACGAGATCGCGGCGGTAGCGAACTACGTCACGGCGCGGTTTGGGGCGAAGGGATCGAAGCTGACGGCGAAGGATGTGGCGGAGTTGCGGGGGCAGACGGCGGAGTGATGGCGAGATTGATGCACGAGGGCTTGCTACAATCTACCGGGCGGTGTTTCAGGCTAAGCAACCCTGATTATCAAGCTCCTCGCTCATCTCGATCATGAGGGTGAATACGTCACCAGTAGCGAGATCTCCGACGCGGCTGACGATGTCTCTTCCGTTGTCCGCTGCCGAATACGACAGCCCCCGCCAACTGGCGGGCGCCTCTTTTTGTCTAACGTCTATCTTTCCACCATGTGCGATGGCGTTTCGAACGATGCGCCCAAACCGCCATACTTCAGGCCAGTTGTCCGGATGCTTGTGCTTTTGATAGAGCCAATCGTTGTAGCTCTCAAAGAACTGAACGAAGATTGGCGCGAGAATCGAGATATAGATGCTTGCCAACCCATCTTTCGTTTCTCGCGCTGGAACTTCAGGGCCGGGCTTTAGCTGCGCAGTATCTGTAAGGGCAATGAACTCTATATCTATCGATAGCGGCACCTGATCCGCTAATGCCATTTCAAGCGCCCCAGAGATTGGATATCGCAGCGCTGCGGGAACACGACGACAATAGAGATCACCACCCTTTCCCGGAGGGAACTTGGCTTCGCCAAACCAAAGGTAGTGGGCAGAGATTGCTACGGCGGACAACGTAACGCATATGGTGTTGATGCGAGAGTGAAGTCGGTGAGTGTTTTCGAACCTGTGCTTTCCGGGTATTGCGACCATGCCGAAGAAACCTGATCAAGATCATCCTAAGAAAAAGCCCAAGAGCGTTTCGAGACTGCTGTACTTGGCGCGCTAGCTCAGCCAGAATTTCGGCGTCGTCGGCTCCAACCTGCCGCCCACGCGCACGGGCGCAACCCGCAGCGCGAGTCCCGTCGCGTCGTCCGTCTCCACCGCGACGCCGCTGAGCGTCGCCGGGCCCGCCGCCGGCTCGAAACGGCCCGACGGAATCCCCGACGTAAACCTGCGCAGCGGCTCTTCCTTCTGCATGCCGATGATGGAGTCGTAATCGCCTGTCATGCCGGCATCGGTCATGTAGGCGGTGCCGCCTGACAGGATCTGGTGGTCGGCGGTCGGCACATGGGTGTGGGTGCCGACGACGAGGCTGGCGCGGCCGTCGCAGAAGAAGCCGATGCCCTGCTTCTCGCTGCTCGCCTCGCAATGGAAGTCGACGACGATGGCATCGGCGGCAACGCCGAGCGGACAGGCCCCCAGCTCGCGCTCCAGCGCGGCGAAGGGATCGTCGAACGGGGTCATGAAGACGCGGCCCAAAGCGTTGACGACGAGCGCATGCTTGCCGTTCTTGGTTTCGACCAGGGCCGCGCCGCGGCCGGGCGTGCCGCGCGGATAGTTGGCGGGACGCACCAGGCGCTCGGCGCGCTCGATGAACACCAGCGCCTCGCGCTGGTCCCAGGAATGATTGCCGAGCGTCACCGCGTCGGCGCCGGCTTCGATGAATTCGTTGTAGATCGTCTCGGTGATGCCGAAGCCGCCGGCGGAATTCTCGCCGTTGACGACGACCAGATCGAGCGACCAGTCCTTGACCAGGCCGGGCAGATATTCGGCGATGGCATCGCGCCCGGCGCGGCCGACGACATCACCCACGAAGAGAATGCGCAACTTCAGAACTCCGGAAATCGAATACGTCCGATTCCGTTAGCACATAATCCAGCGCCACGTCGTGGGCCAGTGCCGGAACGGCCTCGATCTCTTGCGCTGCAAAAGCAAGCCCGATGCCGACGATCTGCTTGGTCTTGCGCAAATGGGCGAAGGTGAAATCGTAATGCCCGGCGCCATAGCCGATGCGATGGCCGAGACGATCGAACGCCGCGAGCGGCGTCAGCATGATGTCGGGGATGACTTCGCTTGCTGCCGGCGACGGCTCGGGAATGCCGAGCGGGCCCATCATCAGCCGGTCGTTCGGATGGAAGATGCGGAACACCAGCGACTGGCCGCGCGCGGTGACGCAAGGCAGCGCCAGCGTCGCGCCCTCTTCCGCGAGCCGCTTCAGCAGCGGCATCGGATCGATCTCGTTGCGGATCGGCGAATAGCCGGAGACGACGCTGCCCGGCAGCAGCTTGAACGGCAGCCCGCGCTTGGCGAGCTTTGCGGCGGCAGTGGTGCGCTTCTTCTCGCTCAGCGCGTCGCGCGCCGCCAGGGCTTTGGCGCGGAGTTCGGCTTTGGAGTTCGGCATGCGCGTTGGTCCCGAGGCAGAAGCTGTCTGCCGTCATCACCCGCCTTGTGCGCCCTTGCGCACCGGGGCGGGTGATCCAGTATTCCAGAGACGCCCGTGCTTGAACCTCGACGCCGCGGCGTACTGGATGCCCCGCCTGCGCGGGGCATGACACCGAGAGTAAAATGGACCGCCGGTTGTCGTGGACGCAATTAGACGAGAACGTATTTCCAGAAAGCCCGAGTGCGAAGCCGCGTACGCCGTTGAAGCACTCGATCCCGGAGTTCCCTACGAAAGTAGGTGGGCACCATATGTCCGGGCCCACGGGCCCGGCCAGGGACAGTTCCCTAAAGGATCGATAAGGCCCCGGGGATATATGGCTCCTGACGCGCGTCGCAGCCTCGCCTTCGCAATGTAACAACGATGCTGACGAATCGCCAGCCCGGCGAGCGGGGGCCGCCTTCGCGCGGCATTCACGGGTCTTACCCTCCCCTGGAGGGGGAGGATGGACGCTACCCGATCGCGATGCCGCCTCCGACGGTCCGGTTCAGGACCTGGGTCGACTTCTCGATCCGCTCGGCAGCGGCGTTCAGCGCGTTCACCACGGCTGTCTGGGTCAACCGGGCGCGCTCGACGGCGGCGTTGCGGAAATCCCTGAGCTCGGTCAGCTCCTGCTCCATGGTGCGGATGCGGTTGCCGGAATCGACCAGTTCGTCGCAGACAGTCAGCGCGGCCATCACGGTGAGGCGCGCGTCGCCGATCTCGCCGAATTTTCCGCGCAGCGACTGAATCCGCGTCTCCAGGCTCTCGGCGAGCTTGAGCAGCCGCACCTCCTGGCCCTCCTCGCAGGCCATGCGGTATTGCCGGCCGTTGATGGTGACGTTGATGTGGCTCATCCATCCTCTCCGGTATCGAGCACCGAACGTATCGTGACGATTGCCGAATCCAGCCGGTCGGAGATCTCGCGGTTGGTGCGCTCGAGCTTGCGCGCCTTCACCAGCGCGCCGTCGAGCTCGTCGGCCAGCCGCGAGCGATCCGCGCCCAGCGCCTGGATCCGCGCCGCAAGCTCGTTCTCGTCGCGATCGGCATCACGTCGCCGCTCCACCGCGCTTTCGAGCGCGTCGAGCGCCGCCGTGAGCCTGCGGGTCGCGATCTCGATCTCGACGGCGGAGGACTCCGTCATGGCAGAGCTGTTGGACACGCGATCGTTCATGCAGTCAGCGGCGGAACCTGTGGCCTATCCGGAGGCGTTTACCTTGGAGCTTGCCGTCCGGCAAAAGACTCGGTTCGGCAAGCGGTTAGAAGCAGAAATTTACGTGGCAAGCTAGCGGAGCGCAACGCCGCCGCGAAACTATGCACTGCTAAGCAACTTTTACGGCCAAACCGACGTTTGATTGCCTTGGACTCCCGGAACCGAGGTGCTATTTCAGCCCGACCTCTCGTGGCCGCCAGGCTCCTCCCATGCGGCCCGCACCGCCGCCAAGCGCCTCATTTCAGACGGATTTCAGACATGACGCAAGTCGATCACAACCGCATGGCCAACGCGATCCGTGGCCTTTCGATGGACGCCGTCGAGAAGGCGAAGTCGGGCCATCCCGGCCTGCCGATGGGCGCTGCCGACATTGCCACGGTGCTGTTCACGCAATTCCTGAAATTCGACGCCGCTGCGACGGACTGGCCCGACCGCGACCGCTTCGTGCTGTCCGCCGGCCACGGCTCGATGCTGCTCTATTCGCTGCTCTACTTGACCGGCAACGCCGCGATGACGCTGGACCAGATCAAGCAGTTCCGCCAGCTCGGCGCGCTGACGCCGGGCCATCCCGAGAACTTCCACACCAAGGGCATCGAGACCACCACCGGTCCGCTCGGCCAGGGCATCTCGACCGCGGTCGGCATGGCGCTCGCCGAGAAGATGCTCGCCGCCGAGTTCAGCAAGAAGATCGTCGACCACCATACCTACGTGCTCGCCTCCGACGGCGACCTGATGGAAGGCGTGTCGCAGGAAGCGATCGCGATGGCCGGGCACTGGAAGCTCAACAAGCTGATCGTGCTCTACGACGACAACGGCATCTCGATCGACGGTCCGACCTCGATCGCCGATTCCGTCGACCAGGTGAAGCGCTTCAAATCCGCCGGCTGGGCCGCCGAAAAGATCGACGGCCACGACCAGGCCGCGATCGCCGCCGCCATCACCCGCGCCAAGAAATCCAACAAGCCGACGCTGATCGCCTGCCGCACCACCATCGGCTTCGGCGCGCCGCACAAGGCCGGCACCTCGAAGGCGCATGGCGAGGCGCTCGGCGCCGACGAGCTCAAGGCCGCCAAGGAAAATCTCGGCATTTCGCTCGAGCCGTTCTCGGTGCCGGATGACGTGCTGAAGGCCTGGCGCGCGGCCGGCAGCCGTGGTGCTGCGGCCCGCCTGGAATGGGAGGCACGGCTCGGCGAGCTCGGCAGCCGCAAGCGCGCCGAGTTCGAACGCCGCCTGCGCCATGAGCGTCCGGCCTCGCTGGCGAAGGCGGTCCGCGCCTACAAGAAGGAATTGCTGGAAAAGCCGATGAATGCGGCAACCCGCAAATCCTCCGAAGCCGTGATCGAAGTCATCGCCGGCGCGATGCCGATGGAATTCCTCGCCGGCTCGGCCGACCTCACCGGCTCCAACAACAACAAGGCGAAGTCGGCGACCGCCTTCTCCGCCAAGACGCCGAAGGGCCGCTTCATCCATTACGGCATCCGCGAGCACGGCATGGCCGCGGCCATGAACGGCATCTTCCTGCACGGCGGCTTTGCGCCGAACGGCGCGACCTTCCTGGTGTTCACCGACTATGCGCGTCCCGCGATGCGCCTTGCCGCGCTGATGGGCGCCGGCGTCGTCTACGTGATGACGCACGATTCCATCGGTCTTGGCGAGGACGGCCCGACCCACCAGCCGGTCGAGCATCTCGCGGCGCTTCGCGCCATCCCGAACATGCGCGTGTTCCGCCCCTGCGATTCCATCGAGGTCGCCGAGTGCTGGGAGCTCGCGCTCAACCGTATCGACGGTCCGACCGTGCTGGCGCTGACGCGGCAGAACCTGCCGCAGTTGCGCACCAATGCGCCGAACGACGTTGCCTGCGCGGCCGGCGCCTACGAGCTGGTGGCAGCCCAAGGCGAAGCCAAGGCGACGCTGTTCGCCTCCGGCTCCGAAGTCGAGATCGCGGTCGCCGCCCAGAAGCAGCTCGCCGAGCGCGGCATCCCGTCGCGGGTGGTCTCGGTGCCCTCGCTCGAGCTGTTGTTAGCGCAACCAGAGGCCAAGCGCGCGGCCATCATCGGCAACGCGCCGGTGAAGGTCGCGATCGAGGCGGCCGTGCGCTGGGGCTGGGACGCCGTGATCGGCCAGGATGGCGAATTTATCGGCATGCATTCCTTCGGCGCCAGCGCGCCGGCGAAGGACCTCTACAAGCACTTCGGGATTACCGCCGAGGCTGCAGTTAACGCTGTGCTGAAACGCGTTTCCTGAGAGTTGAGCTTGCCAAAAAAAAGGACTACGTAATCTCTCATATGATCAAGCACCGCCCGGCCGAACCGGGCGTCCGCCCCTAAAAAACCTTCGCAGGCGCGTATGGCGCGTTGTGCGGGAAGACTAGGCGTTATTGAACCCGTCATTGAACGGTCATAAGGAGACGAAACATGGCAGTCCGCGTCGGAATCAACGGTTTTGGCCGCATCGGCCGTAACATCCTGCGGGCTATCGCCGAGTCCGGCCGCAAGGACATCGAGGTCGTCGGTATCAACGACCTCGGCCCGGTCGAGACCAACGCCCATCTGCTCCGCTTCGACAGCGTCCATGGCCGTTTCCCCGGCACCGTGACCGTCGATGGCGACACCATCAGCCTCGGCGGTAGCAAGATCAAGGTGACCGCCGAGCGCGATCCCTCGAAGCTGCCCTGGAAGGATCTCGGCGTCGACATCGCGATGGAGTGCACCGGCATCTTCACCTCGAAGGACAAGGCCTCCGCGCATCTGACGGCCGGCGCCAAGCGCGTGCTGGTCTCCGCGCCCGCCGACGGCGCCGACGCCACCATCGTCTACGGCGTCAACCACGAGACGCTGACCAGGGATCACCTGGTCATCTCAAACGGCTCCTGCACCACCAACTGCCTGGCGCCGGTCGCCAAGGTGCTGAACGACCTCGTCGGCATCGAGACCGGCTTCATGACCACGATCCACGCCTATACCGGCGACCAGCCGACGCTCGACACCATGCACAAGGATCTCTATCGCGGCCGTGCGGCGGCGATGTCGATGATCCCGACCTCGACCGGTGCGGCCAAAGCGATCGGCCTCGTGCTGCCCGAGCTGAAGGGCAAGCTCGACGGCGTCGCGATCCGCGTGCCGACCCCGAACGTCTCGGTGATCGATCTCAAGATCATCGCCAAGCGCGCCACCGATGCCAAGGAAATCAACGCCGCGATGAAGCGCGCCTCCGAGCAGCAGCTCAAGGGCATCCTCGGCTACACCAGTGCGCCGAACGTCTCGATCGACTTCAACCACGACCCGCACTCCTCGACCTTCCACGAGGACCAGACCAAGGTGCAGAACGGCACGCTGGTGCGCGTGATGTCCTGGTACGACAACGAGTGGGGCTTCTCGAACCGCATGGCCGACACCGCCGTTGCGATCTCGAAGGTGATCTGAGCTCGCTCTCGTGTCCCGGACGCGGTGCAGCGTAAAACGCTGCGTCGCAGAGCCGGGACCCACTTAACCGCGGGACTCGCTGCAACATGGGTCTCGGTTCTGCACAGCGGCACTGCGCGCCGCAGTGCGCCCGGGACAAGGGCCATCCAATGACCAACAAATTCCACACCCTCGACGACGTCGACGTGAAGGGCAAGCGCGTGCTGCTGCGCGTCGATCTCAACGTGCCCATGGAGAACGGACGCGTCAGCGACGCGACCCGGCTCGAGCGCGTCGCGCCGACCATCACCGAAATCTCGGACAAGGGCGGCAAGGTCATCCTGCTCGCGCATTTCGGCCGGCCGAAGGGACGCGATGCCAAGGAGTCGCTCAAGCCCGTCGCCGAGGCGCTGGCGAAGGTCGTGAAGAAGCCGGTCGGCTTCGCCGATGACTGCATCGGCGAGCCCGCGGCCAAGGCCGTGGCGGCGCTGAAGGACGGCGACATCCTCTGCCTGGAAAACACCCGCTTCCACAAAGAGGAAGAGAAGAACGATCCCGCCTTCGTCGCGGAGCTGGCAAAACTCGGCGACATCTGGGTCAACGACGCCTTCTCGGCGGCGCACCGCGCCCACGCCTCGACCGAAGGCCTCGGCCACAAGCTGCCGGCCTATGCCGGTCGCACCATGCAGGCCGAGCTCGTCGCGCTGGAGAAGGCGCTGGGCTCGCCGACCAAACCGGTCATCGCCATCATCGGCGGCGCCAAGGTCTCGACCAAGATCGACCTTTTGGAGAACCTCGTCACCAAGGTCGACGCGCTCGTGATCGGCGGCGGCATGGCCAACACCTTCCTGCACGCCCAGGGCGTCGGCATCGGCAAATCGCTGGCCGAGAAGGATCTGGCGCCCACCGCGCTGCGCATCATGGAAAAGGCCGAAGCCGCCAATTGCGCGATCATCCTGCCGGTCGATGCCACCGTCGCCTACCACTTCGCCGCCAACGCGCCGTCGCACGCCTACGGCCTCGATTCGATCCCGGCCGACGGCATGATCCTCGACGTCGGCCCGCAGTCGATCGCGCGGGTCCATGCCGCCATCGACGATGCGGCCACGCTGGTCTGGAACGGACCGCTCGGCGCCTTCGAGATGCAGCCGTTCGACCGCGGCACGATGGCGGCGGCCAAGCATGCCGCCGAGCGCACCAAGGCCAACAAGCTGATCTCGATCGCAGGCGGCGGCGACACCGTCGCGGCCCTCAACCAGGCCCATGTGGCCGGTCAGTTCACCTATGTCTCGACGGCCGGTGGCGCATTTCTTGAATGGATGGAAGGCAAGCCCCTGCCCGGCGTCGAAGTGCTGCGCATCAAGTAATCAGTCTGCAAGAAACTAGCGGCCGCCAGAGGCCCAAACGGAGAGAAAGACACATGGCTCGGATCACGTTGCGTCAATTGCTCGACCATGCGGCTGAGAACGATTACGGCGTACCGGCCTTCAACATCAACAACATGGAACAGGCGCTGGCGATCATGGACGCGGCCAACAGCGTCGACGCGCCCGTCATCATCCAGGCCTCGCGCGGCGCGCGCTCCTACGCCAACGACATCATGCTCAAGCACATGATGGACGCGGTCACCGAGATCTATCCGCATATCCCGGTCTGCGTGCATCTCGACCACGGCAACGAGGCCGCGACCTGCATGACCGCGATCCAGGCCGGCTTCACCTCGGTGATGATGGACGGCTCGCTCAAGGCCGACGGCAAGAGCCCGGCCGACTGGACCTACAATGTCGGCGTCACCAAGACCGTGACCGACATGGCCCATCTCGGCGGCATCTCGGTCGAAGGTGAGCTCGGGGTGCTCGGCTCGCTGGAAACCGGCATGGGCGACAAGGAAGACGGCCATGGCGCCGAAGGCAAGCTCAGCCACGACCAGCTCCTGACCAATCCGGACGAGGCCGTGAAGTTCGTTCAGGAGACCAAGGTCGACGCGCTCGCGATCGCCATGGGCACCTCGCATGGCGCCTACAAGTTTACCCGCAAGCCCGACGGCGACATCCTCGCCATGAAGGTGATCGAGGAAATCCACCGCAAGCTGCCGAACACGCATCTGGTCATGCACGGCTCCTCGTCGGTACCGCAGGACCTGCAGGACATCATCAACGAGTTCGGCGGCAAGATAAAGCCGACCTGGGGCGTCCCGGTGTCCGAGATCCAGCGAGGCATCAAGCACGGCGTGCGCAAGATCAACATCGACACCGACAACCGCATGGCCATGACCGGCCAGATCCGCAAGGTGTTCAAGGAGCACCCGGAAGAGTTCGACCCGCGCAAGTACCTGAAGCCCGCGATGGAAGCCATGACCAAGCTGTGCAAGCAGCGGCTGCAGGAGTTCAATACCGCCGGCCAGGCCTCGAAGATCAAGAAGGTGCTGACGACAGCCGAAATGGCCAAGCGCTACGCCAAGGGCGAGCTGGATCCCCGCGTCGCGTAAGCGATCGCGCGGTGGCGTAAGGCTGGCTGCGCCCTATCCTCCCCCTCGCCCCGCTTGCGGGGAGAGGGTTGGGGTGAGGGGGAGTCTCCACGGCGACGCTGGCAATTGGACCCGCGGAGAGTCCCCCTCACCCGGAATACGCGCTTTCAGCGCGCATTCCGGCCTCTCCCCGCAAGCGGGGAGAGGCGAACAACCCCGACCTCCCGCCCCTTTACCCTGCGACGAACGTTAACTCGGCAATTGCCCGAGAACCGTCTATTTTCACAGGCAAGGGCAGAATCGTTTTGGGAGGACCTCTCGATGAATCTGACTGAGCTCAACAAGGTTGCGACCGCCATGGTCACGCCGGGCAAGGGCATCCTTGCCGCCGACGAATCCTCCGGCACCATCAAGAAGCGTTTCGACGCGATCGGCGTCGAATCGACGGAAAGCAATCGCCGCGACTATCGCGAGATGCTGTTCCGCTCGAAGGAGGCCATGAGCCAGTATATTTCCGGCGTGATCCTCTATGACGAGACGATCTGGCAGGACGCCGCGGACGGCACGCCGCTGGTGAAGTTGATCGAACAGAGCGGCGCCATCCCCGGCATCAAGGTGGATGAGGGCACGCAAGCCCTGCCGATGTGCCCGGGTGAACTGGTCACCGTCGGGCTGGACAAGCTCGCCGAGCGGCTGAAGAAATATTACGAGCGCGGTGCGCGTTTCGCCAAATGGCGCGCGGTGATCGACATCGGCGGCGGGATTCCCTCGATGACCGCGATCAGCGTCAACGCCCACGCGCTGGCGCGCTACGCCGCGCTGTGCCAGGCCGCGCAGATCGTGCCGATCGTCGAGCCCGAGGTGCTGATGGATGGCGATCACGACATCGACCGCTGCTATGAAGTAACCCAGCGCGTGCTCAACAAGACCTTCCAGGAGCTGCGCGTGCAGCGCGTCGCGCTCGAAGGCATGGTGCTGAAACCGAACATGGCGATCTCAGGCAAGAGGTGCGCGAAGCAGGCCTCCGTCGAGGAAGTCGCGGAAAAGACGATCCGGCTGCTGAAGGCCTGCGTGCCCGCGGCGGTGCCGGGCATCGCCTTCCTCTCCGGCGGCCAGTCGGACGAAGAGGCAACCGCGCATCTCAACGCCATGCACAAGCTCGGCCCGCTGCCCTGTCCGTTACCCTGGGGCCTGACCTTCTCCTACGGCCGCGCGCTGCAGGCCGCGCCGCAGAAAGCCTGGTCTGGCAAGGCCGAGAACGTCGCGGCCGGGCAAAGCGCATTCAGTCATCGCGCCCGCATGAACGGCCTCGCCTCCAGGGGCGAGTGGCAAAGCAGCCTGGAAAAGAAAGCAGCCTAGATCTTGTCGAACAAATCGCCTCCGCCGCGCCCCGCGCCGCGCCTCT
This sequence comes from Bradyrhizobium betae, assembly GCF_008932115.1. NCBI lineage: Bacteria > Pseudomonadati > Pseudomonadota > Alphaproteobacteria > Hyphomicrobiales > Nitrobacteraceae > Bradyrhizobium > Bradyrhizobium betae. The sequence goes on along the minus strand of NZ_CP044543.1, from coordinate 4,287,516 downwards.
ATCTCGCGACGCCTGTCGTCGATGATCCCGCGACGCTTCTGGCCGAGTTGCCGGGCCTGCTCGCGTCCACCGATGTCGCGGCCGTGCTGCTGCGGCTGAAGGAGACCGACCAGCGCACCATGATCTCGCGCATCAAGGCGCTGGCGCCGGTCGTGCAGAAAGCGGGTGCGGCCCTGCTCGTCGAGGGCCATCCCGAGTTGGTCGCACGCGGCGGCGCCGACGGCGCCCACCTGCCCGGCATCGCCGCGCTGAAAGAGGCGCTGCCATCGCTCAAGCCCGATCGCATCGCCGGCGTCGGCGGGCTGACGACGCGGCACCATTCCATGGATGCGGGCGAGATCGGCGCGGATTACGTGCTGTTCGGCGAACCCGACGGCAAAGGCCAGCGCCCGTCGTCGCAGGCGATCGCCGAGCGGCTGGACTGGTGGGCCGAGCTGTTCGAGCCGCCCTGCGTCGGCTTTGCCACCTCGCTCGAGGAGGCCCACGACTTCGCGGCCAGCGGCGCTGATTTCGTGCTGGTCGGCGAATTCATCTGGGCTGATCCGCGCGGGCCCAAGGCTGCGCTGGTCGAGGCCGACGCTGCGATCAAGAAGGCCTACGCGACTGCGCTTGCCGACCAAAATCCTGTGAGCGGCGAGCACGGCTAGCGCCCGACATGAAGCTCCCGCGCATCACCCTCCTGGCCACGCTGCTGCTGACGGCGCCCGCGGCCGCGCAGCTCCAGATCGCGCCGCCGGTGACCACGCCGAGCGCGCCCGCCGAAAAACTGAAGCCCAAGCCGCCCGCCGCCGCCAAGAAGAAGGAGGCAGCGCCGGCGCCGAAGCCGTCCGCCTCCCCCAAGCCGGCGCTGCCCGCGACCGTGATCCCCGCGCCTGCAACCGACACGCCCGGCGTCGACCTCGTGTACGGCGCCTATCAGCGCGGCCAGTACAAGACGGCGTTCGAGCTCGCCACCGAGCGCGCCAAGGCCGGCGATCCCAAGGCGATGACCATGCTGGGCGAGCTCTATTCCAATGCCATGGGCATCCGCCGCGACTACGCCAAGGCGCTCGAATGGTACAAGCGCGCCTCCGACGCCGGCGACCGCGAGGCCATGTTCGCGCAAGCCATGCTGCGCATGTCCGGCCGCGGCGGCCCGGTCGACAAGGGCGAGGCGGTCAAGCTGATGGCCTCCTCCGCCAAGCTCGGCGAGCCCAAGGCGGCCTATAATCTGGCGCTGCTCTATCTCGACGGCCAGACCCTGCCGCAGGACGTCAAGCGCTCCGCCGAGCTGTTGCGCCAGGCGGCCGATGCCGGCCTGCCCGAGGCGCAATACGCGCTGGCGACCTTCTACAAGGAGGGCACGGGGGTCCCGAAAGACGCGGAACGGGCGGTGCGGCTGCTGCAGGCGGCGTCACTGGCCGACAATGTCGATGCCGAGGTCGAATACGCCATCGCCATGTTCAACGGCACCGGCACGCCGAAGAACCAGCCCGCGGCCGTGGCGCTGCTCCGCAAGGCATCCCGCCAGGGCAGCGCGATCGCGCAGAACCGGCTGGCCTGGGTGCTGATCAACGGCATGGGTGCGACCGCGGACAAGATCGAGGGGTTCAAATGGCACTTGGTGGCCAAGACCGCCGGCAAGGGTGATCCGGACCTCGACAAGCAGTTTTCCGACCTGCCGGCCGAGGACCGGGCCAAGGCCGAGGCCGCCGCCCGGAAATGGCTCGGGACCAAATGACTTGACCCAATGACTTGACGTCAGGCGCCCCGCAGGGCACCCCATCCCCCAAAGACGCGCGATTTCGCGCCATTTCCCCCGATCAAGACCAGAGCACATGCTGTATTCCGCCACTATCAACGTCATGGTCAAGGCCGCGCGGCGCGCCGGCCGCAGCCTCAAGCGCGATCTCGGCGAGATCGAGCATCTCCAGGTCTCGCTGAAGGGGCCGGCCAATTTCGTCTCGCTCGCCGACAAGCGCGCCGAGGAGATCCTGTACCAGGACCTCGCCAAGGCCCGGCCCGGCTACGGCTTCATCGGCGAGGAAGGCGGCACCCGCGAGGGCAGCGACAAGAGCCACACCTGGATCGTCGACCCGCTCGACGGCACCACCAACTTCCTGCACGGCATCCCGCAATTCGCGATCTCGATCGGCCTCGTGCGCGAGGGCACCATCATTGCGGGCGTGATCTACAACCCCGCCAATGACGAGCTTTATATCGCCGAGCGCGGCAAGGGCGCCTTCCTCAACGACCAGCGCCTGCGCGTGGCCGGCCGCCGCCAGCTCAACGAATGCGTGGTGGCCTGCGGCCTGCCCCATATCGGCCGCGGCGACCACGAGGAATTCCGCCGCGAGATGACCGCGATCCAGGACCGCGTCGCCGGCCTGCGCCGCTTCGGCGCCGCCTCCCTCGACCTCGCCTTCGTCGCCGCCGGCCGCCTCGACGGCTATTGGGAACGGAATTTGCAGTCGTGGGACATTGCAGCCGGGATGATCATGGTGCGCGAAGCGGGTGGAACGGTGAGCGATATTGCGACGCCGGGAGATGCGCTGGTGACCGGGAATGTCGTGTGCGGGAATGAGTTCGTGCACGGGGAGCTGGTGAAGATTTTGCGGAAGCCGGCGTAGGGCGAAGCGCGACGCCCAGGACTCATTGTCCAGGACTCATCGCCCGGGGCATGGCCGCTCGGAGCAGCTGTTCCGATGTCGCGCGGCGAGGCTGTTTGTGATCACATAGCGGCTGCCCGGTTTTCTGCCACGAACATTCGCCCGAAGTGCGCAGCAAACGTCTACGAGAACGATATGTCCGACACTCAAATCAGCTTGATGAAAGTCGACGCAACCGATATCGGCGATTTCAAAAAGGAATTGCAGGACGCGTTTTCCATAGCAGTCACGGAGGAATTCGACGATCTGCCGGACGGGCCCATTCCTTCAGACGACGACCTGGACAGATCGATCAACGCCAAGGGGGCGGTGACGCTGCGCATAATGTGCGATGGCAGAAAGGTCGGCGGCGCAGTGGTGACCATCAACGAACAAACTCACCGTAATTCGCTGGGTCTTTTCTTTCTTAGGGTTGGCGAGGAGGGGCGCGGTTTGGGTCACAAAGCCTGGCTTGCTTTGGAACAGCGATACCCGAATACGGTGGCATGGCGGACTTACACCCCATACTTCGAGAAGAGAAACATCCACTTCTACGTCAACAAGTGTGGTTTTAAGATCATCGAATTCTTCAACAGCCGCCATACCGACCCGAACCACCCCGTTGTTCCGAACGATCCGGCGGGGGACGAAGGATTCTTGTTCGAAAAGATCATGTAGGTAAAAGGCCTCCACGCTGAAAACAGCGTCGCTTCCCCAGCTCCGCTGTCATCATCCGCGAAGGCGGATGATCCAGTATTCCAGAGACATCAGTTGGGTACGGAGAGGCCGCGGGGTACTGGATGCCCCGCTTTCGCGGGGCATGACAGCTTGCCTTACGGCTTCACCGGCGCGGGCGGCACGTGAACTCCACCCTCCGTTTCCGCCTTCGGCTCCCGGTCCCCCGCCAGCACGCGTTGCACGGAGACGAAGAACACCGGCACCATCAGCAGCGCCAGGATGACCACCGCGATCATGCCGCCCATCACGATCGAGCCGAGCGCCTGCTGGCTGGCGCCGCCGGCGCCGTGGGCGATGGCCATCGGCAGCACGCCGCAGATGAAGGCAAGGCCCGTCATCAGGATCGGGCGGAAACGCAAGCGGCAGGCTTCGATGGTGGCGTCCACGAGCGGCTTGCCTTCCCTGCGCAGGTCCCTCGCAAACTCGATGATCAGGATCGCGTCCTTGGCGGCGAGACCGATGATGGTGATGAGGCCGACGGTGAAATAGACGTCGTTGGGCAGGCCGCGCAGCATCGCTGCGGCGACCGCGCCGACGATGCCAAGCGGCACGGTGAGCAGCACCGCGAGGGGAATGGTCCAGCTCTCGTAGAGCGCGGCGAGGCACAGGAACACCACGAACACCGAGAGGGCGAGCAGGAACGGCGCCTGCGAGCCCGACAGCTTTTCCTGCAGCGACTGGCCGGTCCAGTCATAGCCGAAGCCGCGCGGCAGCTTGCCGGCGAGCCGCTCCATCTCAGCGATGGCGTCGCCCGAGGTGAAGCCGGGCCGGGCTTCGCCGGAGATGCGCACCGCCGGATAATAGTTGAAACCGGCGATCTGCGTCGGGCCGCGCGCCCATTCGACGGTCGCGAAGGACGAAAACGGCACCAGCTGGCCGCGGCTGTTCTTGACGTTGTAGTTGAGGATGTCCTCGGTCCGCATACGATCGCGGGCGTCGGCCTGCACCACGACGCGCTGCATGCGGCCGCGGTTCGGGAAGTCGTTGATGTAGTTCGAACCGAGATTGGTCGAGATCGTGTTGTTGATGTCCTCGAAGGTGACGCCGAAGGCGCCGGCCTTCTCGCGGTCGATCACCAGATTGACGACGCCTGCCTCGGGCAGGCCTTCGACATAGACCTTCTGCAGCACCGGGCTGGCATTGGCCTCCGCGATCAGCTGGTCGGCGGCGCGCATCAACGCCGGATAACCCTTCTGGCCGCGGTCCTGGAGACGGAACGAGAAGCCCGAGGAGTTGCCGAGATTGTCGATCGGCGGCGGCTGCAGGGCGGAGATCTTGGCGTCGCGGACCGACGACCCGAGATCGCGGTTGATGTCGGCGACGATCGCAGCGGCGGAGTCCTTCGGCCCGCGCTCCGACCAGTCCTTCAAGGTGATGAAGGCCTGCGCGGTGTTCATGCCCTGGCCGGAGAAGCTGAAGCCGGTGAGGAAGGTGACGTTGTCCACGCCCGGCCGCTGCGCCAGATATTTTTCCACCTTCTCGATCACGGCCTCGGTGCGGGCATAGGACGAGTCCGACGGCGTCTGCACGTCGGTGGTGACGAAGCCCTGGTCGTCGACGGGCAGGAAGCCGCCGGGCAGATTGACGAAGGCCCATGACAGGCCGACGAGCAGCGCGACATAGACCAGCATCAGGCGGCCGGTGCGCTTCAGCGAGAAGCCGACGGTGCGCGCGTAGCGGAACCGGCAGGCCTCGAGCCAATGATTGAAGCGGCTGAACACGGTATTGGTCGAGTGGCCGTGCCCCTTGGCAATTGGCTTGAGCAGCGTGGCGCACAACGCCGGCGTCAGCGACAGCGCGAGGAAGGCGGAGAAGCCGATCGCGGCAACCATGGTCACGGAGAACTGGCGGTAGATGATGCCGACCGAGCCCGGGAAGAACGCCATCGGCACGAACACCGCCATCAGCACCAGCGTGATGCCGATGATGGCGCTGGTGATCTGCGACATCGCCTTGCGCGTCGCCTCCTTCGGCGGCAGGCCTTCCTCGGCCATGATGCGCTCGACGTTCTCGACCACGACGATGGCGTCGTCGACGAGGATGCCGACGGCCAGCACCATGCCGAACATCGAGAGCATGTTGATGGAATAGCCGGCGAGCAGCAGCGTGGTGCAGGCGCCCAGCAGTGCGACCGGCACCACGATGGTCGGAATGATGGTGTAGCGGATGTTCTGCAGGAACAGGAACATCACCACGAACACCAGCACCACGGCCTCGAGCAGCGTCGTCAGCACCTTCTTGATCGAGGCTTCGACCACCGGCGTGATGTTGTAGGGGATCTCGTAGGCGATGTTGGCCGGGAAGAAGCGCGACAGCTCCTTCATCTTCTCCTCGACCGCGCTCGCGGTCGCCAGCGCGTTGCCGGTCGGCGACATCAGCACGGAGAGACCGGCGGTCGGCTTGCCGTCGAGGCGGGTGTTGAACTGGTAGCTGAGGCCGCCGACCTCGATGCGCGCGACGTCGCGCAGGCGCACGGTCGAGCCGTCGGCATTGGCGCGCAGGATGATGGCGCCGAATTCATCCGGGGACGAGAGCTGGCCCTTGACCAGCACCAGCGCCGAGGTGCGCTGGGTGGAGGTCGACGGCTCGGCGCCGATGCTGCCGGAGGCGACCTGCGCGTTCTGCGCCGCGATCGCCTTGTTGACGTCGTCGGCGGTCAGCCCATAGCCGACCAGCTTGGCCGGATCGACCCAGACGCGCAAGCTGCGCTCGGTCGAATAGAGCGTGGCGCGGCCGACGCCGGGGATGCGTCGGATCTCGCCGAGCACGTTGCGGATCATGAAGTCGCCGAGGCCGACCTCGTCGAGGCTGCCGTCGGTCGAGTTCAGCGTGATGATCTGGAGTACGGCGCTGGAGGCTTCCTCGACCAGGATGCCCTGCTGGATCACCGCGCGCGGCAGACGTGCCTCGACGCGCTTGATGCGATTCTGCACCTCGACCGAGGCGTCGTTGGTGTTGGTGCCGGGCTGGAAGTTGGCGATGATCTCGACCTGGCCGAGCGAGTCGCTGGTGGATTCGAAATTGAGGATGCCGGAGGCGCCATTGAGCTCCTCCTCGATCAGGCGGGTGACGCTGTTGTAGAGGTTTTCCGGTGACGCGCCGGGGTAACTCGTCGAGATCGAGATCGAGGGCGGCGCGATGATCGGATATTGCGCGACCGGCAGCAGCGGGATCGAGATCGCGCCGATCAGACAGATGAACAGCGCGACGACCCAGGCGAAGATCGGCCTGTCGATGAAGAAGCTGGCCATGGCGCGTTACCGCGTGACCTTGAGAGCGTGCCGGTTGTCGGCGGTCGCGTCCGCTTCCGACCAGGATTGCGGCTTGACCTTGTCGCCGGCCGCGAATTTCTGGAAGCCTTCGACCACGACCTTGTCGCCGGCCTTCAGGCCATCGGTGACGAACCAGACGCCGTCCTGCACCGAGCCGGTGCGCACCGGCTGCACCGCGATGCGGTTGTCGTCCTTGACCACGAACACCTCGCTGCCGCCGCCGCCATTGCGCTGGATCGCCTGCTGCGGCACCGCGATCGCATCGGAGTCGAGGCCCTGGTCGATGCGAACGCGGACATACATGCCCGGCAACAGCTCGCGCTTGGGATTGCGGAACTCGCCGCGCAAGGTGACCTGCCCGGTATGGGCGTCGACCTTGGCATCCGAGAACAGCAGCTTGCCGTCGAGCGAATAGAGGGTGTTGTCGTCGAGCACGAGGCTCACCTTGGCCGCGTCGGCCGCGATGCGCTCGAGGTCGCCACTCTCGAAGGCGCGGCGCAGCTGGTTTAGCTCGTTCACCGACTGGGTGAAGTCGGCATAGATCGGATCGAGCTGCTGGATGGTCGCAAGATTGGTCTCGTTCTGGACCGCGAGCGCGCCTTCGCTGACCAGCGCCGCGCCGACGACGCCGTCGATCGGCGCGCGCACGGTCGCGTAGTCGAGATTGAGCTTTGCGCGCGCGAGATCGGCCTTGCGGCCTTCGACTTCGGCATGGGCCTGGCGCTCGCCCGCGATCGCCTTCTCGTTCTCGGCCTCCGGCGCGGCGCGCTGGCTGGTGAGCGTCGCGATGCGGTGCGCCTGCTGCCTGGCCTGCATCAACGCGGCCTCGGCCTTGGCGACCGCGGCCTCGTTGGCCATCACCTCGACCTCGAACGGACGCGGATCGATGCGGTAGAGCGGATCACCCGCCTTCACTTCGCTGCCCTGCCGGAACAGGCGCTCGACCACGATGCCGGAAATGCGCGGCCGCACGTCGGAGACGCGCGTCGGCGAAATGCGGCCCGGCAGTTCGCGCACCACGGCGCGCGGTTGCGGCTTGACCGTGACGATGCTGACGTCAGGTTCGGCCGGCTGCGCGGCGGAAACAGCGGAGGCGGATTCGTCGCAAGCGCCGAGCAGCGGCGCACAGGCCGCGAGCATCATTGCAACGCAGGCCGATCGCGCGCGAAGTCCTGACATGAAGTTAAGTGCCCCGATGTTGTTGAAACTGATCACGCGCCGCGTGGCGCCTGTTCTGGACAATTCCGCGCGGCTGGTGCCCTCAAAATAGAAGGGACTTGCTGCAACGCAACGCATGGCGCAGGCGGCTCAATGCCACATGACCTATCGTGCTGAGTTCAGGGCGCTTTTTGCGTCTCACCGGATTGTGAGTCGGGTTCCATCGCGGCGTGCTGCGACAGAAGACCGCAATTATACGGCGGCCTTCATCCGGTAGCGGCTGACGCCCCATTCGGTTCCGTCGGCGTAGCCGAACAGTCCCGACGTCGCGAGGAAGAACCAACGCCAGCGCCGCATCCACAGCGCGGCCTCCTCGCCATGGACCTTGCGCAGTGAAGCTTCGATCATGTCGCGATGCGCATCGAAATTGGCGAGCCAGTCGTTGGCGGTGCGCTGATAGTGCGTTCCGCTCCAGCACCATTCCTTCTCGATTGCGAAGATGTCGCCGAATTGCCTGACGAGGTGATGACTCGGCATCAACCCGTCGGTGAAGACGTGCTGCGCGATCCAGTCGTCGCGATCGGTCCGGTCGAACAGGTGGGAGCCGGAGCGATGGGTGACGATGTGCATGAAGAAGCGCCCCTCCGGCGCCAGCCATGACCGCACGCGCGTGAGCAGCTTGCGCCAGTTCGTCATCTGCTCGAACATCTCGATCGAGACGATGCGGTCGAACAGGCCCTCGGGGGCGAATACGTTCATGTCCGCGGTGACCACGCGCAGGTTTGAAAGGCCGCGCAACCGCGCCTCGTCCTCGACATGGGTGCGCTGGGCCTGCGAGTTCGACACCGCCATGATCGTCGCGTGCGGAAACTGCCGCGCCATCCACAACGACAGCGAGCCCCAGCCGCAACCGAGCTCGAGGATGGTCTGGCCGTCGGCGAGGCCGGCATGCTCGACGGACTGGCGCAGCGCCTCCTCCTCGGCCTCCTGCAGGGTGGAGGCAGCGGTCTTGTAGAAACAGGACGAGTATTTGAGGTTGGGTCCGAGCACCTGCGCGAAGAACGAAGCGGGCACCTCGCGAGAGCCGGCATCCGCGTCCTCGGCGATCGGCCGCAACATCATCCGCCCGGCGAAGGCGGCATCTTCGGCCGCGCCCAGCCCGGACAGCCGCACGGCCGTACGCGCGCACAGGCGCTGGATCGCAGCACGGACCACGACATCCGGCAGCGGCACGCGTTCGGCGGTCCCGATGATCGCGGAAACGACGCTCATATGACCGCTTCCTGGGTCAAAACGCGGATCTCCATTCGAAAGTCCCGATCTGGGCCAGCGGAATGCCGACGTTTTGCGAATACGCGGGTATCAAAGCGCGGTTTCAGCATTGGGTTCCGCGCCGCCCCCCGAAATCCGCGCATCGGGCGCTTTTTTTGGCCGGGCGCTGTGCCATAGTGCGCCCTGCAAGCAAGCTTTCGTAACGGATGATACCAGCCATGCCGTCAGGCGCCTCGACCCGCTCCCCCATGGATATCGAGTACACAAAACTGTCCTCACCCAGCGTCTTCCTGGTGCGGATGCTGGTCTTTCTGGTGCTGTGCGCGCTGGTGGGCGTGGTGCTCTACAAGCAGATCATCCAGGCCTTTTTCGCCAATCCGGGCCTCAACGCCCTGATCGGGGCGGTGCTGTTCATCGGCATCGTGCTGGCGTTCCGCCAGGTCATCCGACTCTACCCCGAAGTCTCCTGGGTCAACAATTTCCGCATCGCCGATCCCGGCCTGGCGCCGGCGCGCCACCCCAAGCTGCTGGCGCCGATGGCGATGATCCTCGGCGGCGAGCGCACCGGGCGGATGTCGATCACCCAGACCACGATGCGACACCTGCTCGATTCGATCGCGACCCGTCTGGATGAAGCCCGCGACATCTCCCGCTACATGACCGGGCTCCTGGTCTTCCTCGGCCTGCTCGGCACCTTCTGGGGCCTGATCGAAACAGTCGGCTCGGTCGGCAAGGTGATCGACGGGCTCAAGGTCGGGGGCGATTCCGGCGCGCTGTTCGACACGCTGAAGGAGGGCCTTGCCGCCCCGCTCGGCGGCATGGGCATCTCGTTCTCGAGCTCCCTGTTCGGCCTCGCGGGATCGCTGATCCTCGGCTTCCTCGATTTGCAGTCGAGCCAGGCCCAAAATCGC